>JBNJEG010000028.1:0-19897 GCA_051745655.1 Pseudomonadota bacterium | reverse complement strand
GCGAGGGTCGCCTGGTCGGGTTTGAGCTTCTTGGTGTAATGCTGGGCCAGGACCTGGGCAATGCCGGCGATCTCCGTGCTGCGTTGCCAGATGGTGCGCAGCCGTCGGTCGATCATGTCTGAGGTTGCCTGGAACATCTGCTCCATGGCGAGACCCATGGCGAGGCTGCTGGTGTACTCCATACCCAGTCGGCTCACGGCCATGTTGAGGGTGGTGATCTCACGCGATCCCCGGAAAAGAGGGCTGTTCACCACCTTGATGATGCGTGCCGACATGGCGGCATCGTCACTGATTGTGGCCGCTATATCGTGGATCGTGGAGTCTTCGTTTTCGGCAATATCCCGGACTTTCAGCGCCACTTCGGGCAGCGTCGGCAATGTCAGCTGATCCTGATCGATGGCCGTAAGCAGGTCGTTGCGTATGCGCGTGGCCAGTTCCGTCATAGCCCTGTGGGCCTCCCGATGCTTCGAAATGCTGCCCTATTTATAGCAGACCTGACGCGGGATGCCGTTATATTTTGTCACGGTGTCTGCTGCTCCGGCACCTCGTAACCCAGTGCCTGGAGGCTCAGTGCTGCTCCCGGCTGGTCCGCCAGGGTAATGGTGGCACCGATGGCCGTATGCTTGAGGACCCCGAGCAGCTGGGCGCCGTCATCGCCGGTCCCGATGCTGTCGGTCACTTCTCCCAGCGCATTGCCGTCGTCATCCACCAGGCGGTCACCGGGGACTGGCACGGTATCAAGGAATTGCGCCTCGATCCGGAAGAGGCTTTTCTTGAGCTGACCCAGATGGTGCATCCGCGCGATGATCTCCTGGCCGGTGTAGCAGCCCTTGGTGAAACTGATACCGCCATAGGCCTGCAGGTTGAGGTTCAACGGTACGTAGGCTTCCGTGGTGGTCTCATTCAGCAGGGTCAGCCCGCTCATGATCTCTGACAACTGCCAGGCGGCACTGGTCTGGTCCGCCTCCGGTGCCGGGCCCTCGGCGGTGTTCCACCACAGCTCGAACCGCGCCCGCCCGTCGGGCAGGGGGGCGGTGCGCACCAGCACGCCGTTGCCAGCCGGCCTGGCATTGTTCAGTGATTCCGGGACTTCCGTGCACAGTGTCGCGGCGCGTTCCTCGCCGACGATGCCCAGTAGTGCCCAGTCCTCGGCGGGCTTGAGCTCCGCCTTGAAAAACGCCAGATACTTGCTGAGCTGCTGGCTGATGCGGTCGCCGAGGGCTTCCGGGAGGCGAACAAGCACCCGCTCCGGGGACAGCCGTACCAGCCGGAACAGCGCGTAGGCGCGCCCCTTGGGTGTGCAGGCGGCGCCGGGGAGGCTCTGCTCAGGGGTCAGCTCCTCGATGTCGCAGGTGACCTGGCCCTGAAGGAAACGGTCCACGTCCGGTCCCTCCAGGAGCATGAGCCGGTGGGCGCTCCCGGGTGCGATCAGGGTTTCGGGCAGGGTAGCGGGGGCCGTTCCGGTATTCTGGTTCATGGTGTGTCTCCATCGAGACGGATTCGTTTGGTTCAGGCATCGCCTGCGTGGGCCGGCCCGAGTCGGAGCCAGCCGGTCAACCGGCGCAGGCTGTGTGGGTCAGTATTACGGAAACCCGGGAGATCGCTCAACAGCAGGGTATGCGACTGCCCTTCGCAGCGTAGCCGCAGCCAGAGCAGACGGTGCGTAATGCGTGATTCCCCACTGATCCGGGCCGGCTGTTCCTGGCCATCGCGAAGGCGGACGCGCAACCCGTCGGGCGTGATCCGAAGCTGGTTGGGGCTGTGCCGGCCGAGCAGCAGCTGGTGCCTGATTGTCGTGACCAGGCCGGTGGTTGCGGCCAGCGCAACGGTCAGGATGATGATGGCCGGAAGGCCATCAAGGTTCATTGCCAGCGCGGGGAGCAGGAGCCAGGGTATTGAGGCGACCAGGGCCAGACCCGGTGAGGGCCGGATGGCAACCTCAATCCGGCTGAACCCGCTGGAGGATAAGGTCGACGATTCGGGCAAGGTCGGGATCCTCGGGACGGCTGCGCTGCATGAACCATGCGAAAAGGTCATTGTCCTCGCAGGTAATCAGGCTCCGGAAGCGTGCCTGATCGGCTTCGGGCAACGAGGGGTAGGCTTCCTTCACGAACGGCACCAGCAGCAGGTCAAGCTCAAGCATGCCCCGGCGGCTGTGCCAGACAAGGCGCTTGTATTCGCGGTCGTCGGTCATGGGATCGGTCGTTTCCATCAAGGGTCAGGCGTCTGAGCGCATGTAGGTGGTTGGTACCAGTGTGGTATCTCTGGCTTCCGCCGCAGCAGTGGGGTAGTCCAGGTTGTAGTGGAGGCCCCGGCTTTCCCGCCGCTGCAGTGCCGAGCAGATGATCAGATCCGCCACTGTCACCAGGTTGCGGAGTTCCAGCAGGTCATTGCTGACGCGGTAGTTGCTGTAGAACTCTCGGATCTCGCTGTGCAGCATGTCCGCGCGGTGCTTGGCCCGCTGCAGGCGCTTGGTGGTGCGCACGATGCCCACATAGTCCCACATGAAATGGCGCAGTTCATCCCAGTTGTGCGCGATCACCACGTCTTCGTCGGAATCACGTACCCGGGATTCGTCCCATTCCGGCACTTCCGGCGGTTCCGGTACATGCGGGCTCTGTTCGTTGATGTCACGGGCTGCCGCCCGACCGTAGACCAGGCATTCGAGCAGCGAGTTGCTGGCCATGCGGTTGGCGCCATGCAGCCCGGTGAATGAGGTCTCGCCCACCGCGTAAAGCTGGTTGACGTCGGAGCGGGCATGCTCGTCCACCATGACACCACCGCAGGTGTAGTGGGCCGCGGGCACGATGGGGATGGCCTCACGGGTGATGTCGATGCCGTATTCGCGGCAGCGCGCGGCAATGGTGGGGAAGTGTTCTTCAATGAAATCCGCGGGGCGATGGCTGATGTCGAGATACAGGCAGTCCGCGCCCAGGCGCTTCATCTCATGGTCGATGGCCCGGGCCACAATGTCCCGGGGGGCCAGTTCCGCGCGTTCGTCGAAGCGGTCCATGAAGCGGCTGCCATCGGGCAGCAGCAGTTTGCCGCCTTCGCCGCGCAGTGCCTCGCTGATGAGGAATGACTTGGCCTGCGGGTGGTAGAGACAGGTGGGGTGGAACTGGTTGAATTCCATATTGGCCACCCGGCAGCCCGCACGCCAGGCAATGGCAATGCCGTCGCCGGTGGCGCCGTCAGGGTTGCTGGTGTAGAGATAGGCCTTGCTGGCGCCGCCGGTGGCCAGTACCACGAAGCGTGCGCGGAAAAGCTCCACCTCCTGGGTGTCGTGGTTGAAGATGTAGGCGCCAACGCACCGGTTTCCCGGCAGGAAAAGCTTGCGATGGGTGACCAGATCCACTGCAACCCGGTTCTCGAAGATATCAATATTGGGCTGTTGGCGGGCCCGCTCGCACAGGGCCTGGGAGACGGCCCGGCCGGTAGCGTCCGCCGCATGGATGATACGGCGGTGGCTGTGACCACCCTCGCGTGTGAGGTGGAAGTGGCTGCCGTCGGCCCGGGTGAACTGGACGCCCTGTTCAACCAGCCAATCGATGCTCTCCCGGGCTCGGGAGACGGTCAGACGCACCGTATCCTCGTGGCAGAGTCCGGCACCGGCACCCAGGGTGTCGGCGGTGTGCGCCTCTTCACTGTCGCTGTCATCGAGGACTGCGGCAATGCCGCCCTGGGCCCACTGGGTGGAGCCGCTGTCGAGTTCCGTCTTGCTCAGAACCGCGACCCGCAGCTCGGGGGACAGGGTCAGCGCCGTGCTAAGGCCGGCAGCGCCGCTGCCGACGATCAGGACATCGTACTGGTGGAATGCATGCATGCCGGATATTGAACTAAAGTTTGCCCTCGGTGTCACTCTTTACGCATCGTGGATGGTAGGAGATGATCCCAGACAGTGAATTCTTGGCCAGGAGTGGGGCATGGGTGCCACAGCCGCAGTGACGGAAGAGCGCCAGGGCCTGGTTCTTGAGTGTGCCGGGCACCGGGTCCGCGTCCGCATTGAGCCCGATGCCGGCTGCCCCCGCTGTGCCGCGGGTGAAGGTTGCGGTCAGGGTCTGCTGGGGGTGATGCGGGGCGAGCCCCGGCCTGTAACACTCTGGGTTACCGTGCCTGAAGGCTCAGAGGTGGCTCCCGGGGATTGTGTCATGCTCACGGTACCCCCCTCCGCCCTGGTAGCCGGGGCGGCGCTGGTTTATCTGGCCCCACTGGCGGGACTGGTCCTGGGTGCCGTTGTGGCTGATACATTGGTGCCGGGCCCGGAGGCGTTGACTGTGGCTGCTGGATTGGCCGGTCTGGCGGGCGGATTGATCATAGCTCGGGGCTGGTTGAACCGTCCCGGCCGGCCGGGTCGATTCGAGCCGGTTTTTCTGAGAACCGTACCCGTTTCTGAGGTACAGATCACTTGAAAACCCCGGCGCTTAACTCAATATCATTGACGGGTGCGGGATGTGAGTCCGTGCCGGTCCACGGGCTCTGAGTATTCAAATCGTACGGGAGATTCCAATGTCGAGGATGCCACACCGAGTCACCCCACTGTTCGCCCTGTTATTTCTGTTGGTGAGTGCCTGTGTACCAGCGCAGCAGAATCGTGGAGAGCTGCCGGACTTCACAGGACTGGTGGAGCGGAACGCGGATGTGGTGGTCAATATCAGCACTACGTCCACCTCGTCCGGGCAGGAAAGCCCTTTCGGGGGGCAGATGGAGCAGCTCCCGGAGTTCTTCCAGGAGTTCTTTGGGGACCGGTTCCGGGGGCAGATACCGGATCGCCAGCGTGAGCACCAGTCCATGGGGTCCGGCTTCATCGTTTCGGAGGACGGCTACATCCTGACCAACAACCATGTGGTCGAGAATGCGGATGAGATCATCGTGCGCATGAACGATCGACGCGAAATGGAAGCGGAAGTAATTGGTGCGGATGCCCGTTCCGATATTGCCGTCCTGAAGGTGGATGCCGAAGGGCTGCCCGCCGCCAAGATTGGCAGTTCCTCGGATCTCTCGGTCGGCGAATGGGTCTTCGCGATTGGCTCCCCCTTCGGCTTCGACTACACCGTGACCTCCGGGATCGTAAGCGCCAAGGGCCGTTCACTGCCACGTGACAACTACATTCCCTTCATCCAGACGGATGTGGCCATCAATCCGGGGAACTCCGGAGGGCCGCTGTTCAACATGGATGGTGAGGTCATTGGTGTGAACTCCCAGATCTACACCCGGTCCGGCGGTTTCATGGGGGTCTCATTCGCGATCCCCATGGATGTGGCCATGGATGTGTTCGATCAACTGCGTGAAGACGGCAGTGTTACCCGTGGCTGGTTGGGTGTCATGATCCAGGAGGTGAATCGGGATCTGGCCGAGACCTATGGGCTTAAGCGGCCACACGGTGCCCTGGTGGCAGATGTGGTCCCCGACTCACCGGCCGAGGAGGCCGATCTGCAGCAGGGTGACGTGATCCTCGAGTTCAATGGTGAGGAGATTACCCGGTCCTCGGATCTTCCGCCCAAGGTCGGGCAGGCGGAAGTCGGCGATGAGGCCGAACTCACCATCATGCGCAACGGTGAACGGCAGACGCTGACGTTCACCGTGGGTAAGCTGCCGGAAGAAGGGCAACAGGCTCAGCAGCAGTCGACCAGCCCGGACACCGGCAACCGTCTGGGCCTGAGGATTGAACCACTGCCCGAGCAGTTGGCCCGTCAGTGGGAGCTGGACGGCGGCGTTCTGGTCGCGGAAGTGGGGCGCGGCCCAGCGCGCCAGGCGGGCATCCGTCGCAACGACGTGATCCGGAAGATCGGCAATCAGAGCGTGACCAACACAGAGGAGTTCCAGGAGGCGGTCTCGGCACTGCCGGCGGGCAAGCCTGTAGCGGTTACGCTCATCCGTCAGGGCAACCCGCGCATCGTAGCGCTGCGTCTGCCGGAATAAGTGTAGCGGGTCGGGCCGGGCCCCGGGCGGTGCTGGCCACCGTCGCGCCCCGCGCCCGGCCATAGCCTTTCCCTCCCGTGTCCGGTAAAATCCGCCCGGTCATGGCCGCTGCCGCAATGGCAGCCGCCTGAAACCGGATTCTGGAGTTTCAGTGAGCGATCTCAGCCACATACGCAACTTTTCGATCATTGCCCACATCGACCACGGCAAGTCCACGCTGGCAGACCGCTTCATCCAGGTCTGCGAGGGGCTGACCGACCGGGAAATGGCGGAACAGGTCCTGGACTCCATGGACCTGGAGCGTGAGCGCGGGATCACCATCAAGGCCCAGAGCGTGACGCTCAAGTACCGGGCGAAGGATGGCAATGTCTACGAGCTCAACTTCATCGACACACCGGGTCACGTGGATTTCTCCTATGAAGTGTCACGGTCTCTGAAGGCCTGCGAGGGCGCCCTGTTGGTTGTGGATGCGGGCCAGGGCGTTGAGGCCCAGTCAGTAGCCAACTGTTACACCGCCATGGATCAGGATCTGGAAGTTATTCCTGTTCTGAACAAGATCGACCTGCCACAGGCGGATCCCGAGAAGGTCATGTCCGAAATCGAGGACGTGATCGGGATCGATGCCAGCGGCGCGGTGCCCTGTAGTGCCAAGAACGGCACTGGTGTCGAGGATGTGCTAGAGGCACTGATCCACCGTATTCCACCGCCCGAAGGCGAGGTGGATCAGGCCCTCCAGGCGCTGATCATCGATTCCTGGTTCGACAACTACCAGGGCGTGGTCTCGCTGGTGCGGGTCATGCACGGCAGTGTGCGCAAGGGCGAGAAGATCCTGGTCAAGTCCACCGGCAAGACCCACGTTGTAGACAAAGTGGGCTACTTCAATCCCAAGCCGACCACCATCCCCGAGCTCAAGGCCGGGGAAGTGGGTTTTGTCGTCTCCGGCATCAAGGACATCAAGGGTGCGCCCGTGGGCGATACCATGACTCACGCCAACACGCCCGATGTGCCGCAACTGCAGGGTTTCCAGAACGTCAAACCGCAGGTGTACGCGGGCATCTTCCCGGTCTCCTCGGACGACTACAACGCATTCCGGGATGCGCTGGAAAAGCTGACCCTCAATGATGCCTCACTGTTCTTCGAGCCCGAGAGCTCGGATGCGCTCGGTTTCGGCTTCCGCTGTGGCTTCCTGGGTATGCTCCACATGGAGATCATTCAGGAGCGAGTGGAGCGTGAGTACGGCATCGACCTCATCACCACGGCACCCACCGTGGTCTATGAGGTGGTAATGGCGGATGGCAGCGTCGAGTACATCGAGAATCCCTCGCGCCTGCCGGACCCGGCGGAGATCGAGGAGATCCGTGAGCCCATCTGCGAGGCCAACATCCTGGTGCCCCAGGAGTTCCTGGGCAACGTGATCGCACTGTGCGAGGAGCGCCGGGGCCAGCAGACCGACATGAACTTCCTCGCCACCCAGGTCCAGGTGGTCTATGAACTGCCCATGAGCGAGGTGGTACTGGATTTCTTTGATCGCCTCAAGAGCGCCACCCGTGGCTATGCGTCACTGGATTACCAGTTCCAGCGCTTCCAGGCGGCGAACCTGGCGCGGCTGGACATTCTCATCAACGGCGACCGGGTGGATTCACTGGCCATCGTGGTGCACCGGGATCAGGCCCACAGCAGGGGGCGGGCCTTCGCCGAGAAGATGAAGGAACTGATTCCCCGCCAGATGTTCGACATCGCCATCCAGGCCGCTATCGGCAACCACGTGGTGGCGCGCCAGACGGTCAAGGCGCTGCGCAAGAACGTCACAGCCAAGTGTTATGGCGGTGACGTCAGCCGTAAGAAGAAGCTGCTGCAGAAGCAGAAGGAAGGCAAGAAGCGCATGAAGCAGGTCGGGAATGTGGAGGTGCCGCAGGAGGCCTTCCTTGCCGTACTCCGGGTGGACGATGACTAGGGAGTGTCCATGAACATCAACTTCCCGCTGCTGCTGGTGGTACTCACGGGCGCCGCCGGCGTCATCTGGCTGATTGATGGCTGGTTCTTCCGGCCGCGCCGAAAGGAGCGCTATGCCCAGGACGGTGCCCGCAAAAGCGCTGAAGACGCTGCTGATGCCAATGACCCGGATCAGCCCTGGTTGGCCGAGGTCAGCCGTTCCTTCTTCCCCATCCTGCTGGTTGTGCTGGTCCTGCGCTCATTCCTGGTGGAACCCTTCCAGATCCCCTCTGGTTCGATGCTGCCCACACTGAAGGTGGGGGATTTCATCCTGGTGAACAAGTTCACCTACGGCCTGCGGGTGCCGGTTGCACACTGGGAAATGGTGGATTTCGGTGATCCGGAGCGCGGAGACATCATGGTATTTCGATACCCGGTCGACCCGTCCATGAATTACATCAAGCGCGTCGTGGGCACGCCCGGTGACCGCATTGCCTATGAGGGCAAACAGCTCTACGTTAATGGTAATCCGGTGTCTTCCCAGTTCGTAGCCAGTCTGGGGAGTGACGACCTGCACAGGGAGACGCTGGGGGAACATCAGTTCAGGGCCCTCTACGGAGACCGGGAGACAGATCCGGATGCCGAGGGGGAGTGGACGGTTCCGGAGGGGCACTATTTCGTGATGGGTGACAACCGTGACAACAGCCGGGACAGCCGGTACTGGGGCATGGTGCCGGATGACCACGTCGTGGGTAAGGCGTTCGCGATCTGGATGCACTGGGAATCCCTCACAAGCCTGCCCAGCTTCCACCGCGTGGGCTGGATCCAATAACAGCGGAGATCCGATATGAGGCCGAATACAGCCAGGCAGCAACAGGGCTTTTCGATGCTCGCGATCATGCTGTTCATCGCGATCGGGATCTTTGTGCTGACCGTGGTTATCCGGGTGGTGCCGGTCTACATTGGGGATTTTACCCTCAACCGGATCATTGGCTCGATGGAGGACTCCCGTCCCTATGATGAAGCGGAGACCGTGGGAGACGTCCGCGAGCTGCTGCGCAAGCGGGTCCAGATGGAGAACATCGACGACGTTGACGTCAGCGACATCGAAATGGAGCGCGACGGGGACCGCCTGACCATCCGGTTTTCCTACGAAGTGCGCTCACCATTCATGGGTAATATCGACACCGTGATCCAATTTGACCATCAGCATGAACTGAGGATGCCGTGACCGAGCAGGAACGCCTTGACCAGCTCCAGAAGCGACTGGGCTACCGCTTCAGTGAAGTGGCACACCTGCGCCTGGCTTTGACCCACCGGAGTTACGGGGGTAACAACAACGAGCGACTCGAGTTTCTGGGAGACTCCATCCTCAATATGGTCATGGCCCAGTACCTGTTTCACCGCTTTCCGGAAGCCCGGGAAGGTCAGCTCAGCCGCCTGCGGGCGCGCCTGGTGCGCGGGGCCACCCTGGCGGAGATCGCCCTGGAGTTTGAGCTGGGTGACTGCCTGCGGCTCGGTTCCGGTGAGCTCAAGAGTGGTGGTTTCCGGCGGGAATCGATCCTGGCCGATGCCGTGGAGTCCATAGTCGGCGGCATCTATCTGGATTCGGATCTGGAGCATGCGCGGGAGCGCCTGTTGGCCTGGTTCGGTCCACGCCTTGACCGGTTGAGCCTGCAGGATACCCAGAAGGACCCCAAGACCCGCCTGCAGGAGTTCCTGCAGTCCCGGCGCCAGACCCTGCCCAACTACGAGGTGGAAGTGGTGCGTGGTGAGGCCCATCAGCAGACCTTTTACGTGAACTGTGCCGTACCGATTCTGCCCGAGGCGACGCAGGGGCAGGGCGGCAGCCGGCGCGCGGCGGAACAGGATGCCGCAAGGCTGGCGCTTGAGCAGCTGGAGCAGGAGGGCACGACCAATGGCGGATGAACCGGCTTCCCGCAGTGGTTTTGTCGGGCTCCTGGGGCGCCCGAACGTTGGCAAGTCCACGCTCATGAATCATCTGCTGGGCCAGAAGCTCAGCATCACGTCCCGCAAGCCTCAGACAACGCGCTACCAGATCCTCGGCATCCACACGGTGGAGCAGGATCAGATGGTGTTCGTGGACACCCCGGGCATGCACACGGAGGAGCCGCGGGCCCTCAACCGCTACATGAACCGTGAGGCCACCAGCGCGCTAAGGGATGTGGACGTGGTTGTGTTCGTGGTCGACCGGGATCTCTGGAACGAAGGCGACGCCAATGTCCTGGAGCGCTTTTCACACCTTGAGTGCCCGGTTCTGGCGGTGATCAACAAAGTGGACCGGATGGACGACCCGGACCAGCTGCTGCCCTACATTGAATGGCTCAGCCAGCAATATCCGTTTACCGAGATCGTGCCGGTCTCGGCGCTGCGCTCACGTAACCTTGAGCGCCTGGAAGGGGCCATCCGCAAGCATCTGCCGGAGGGCCCGCATCATTTTGGTGACGACGACCTCACCAATCGCAGCTCACGCTTTCTCGCGGCCGAGATGATCCGCGAGAAAATCACCCGCCAGCTCGGGGCCGAACTGCCCTATACCATGGCGGTGGAGATCGAGACTTTCGAACAGGAAGGCCGCACGCTGCACATCAATGGCCTGATCCTGGTGGAGCGCCAGGGCCAGAAGAAGATCGTCATCGGCGACAAGGGCAGTCGGCTGCGCCAGGTGGGCCAGGAAGCCCGGGAGGAGATGGAGACCCTGTTCGGAACCAAGGTAATGCTCCGGCTCTGGGTCAAGGTCCGCAAGGGGTGGGCGGATGATGAGCGCGCCCTGCGGTCGCTGGGGTACGGTGATCAGGGGCGCTGAAGGGTGGCGGAACGCGGTCAGCAGCTGGACCCGGCCTTTGTGCTGCACCGCCGTCCCTATGGTGAAACAAGCCTGATTGTTGACCTGCTCACGCTGCATCATGGTCATTTCAGCGTGGTGGCACGGGGCGCGGCACGACCACGCAGCCCGTGGCAGGCCGAGCTCCAGCCGTTCCGCCCCCTGCGTGTCTCCTGGTCCGGGCGCCAGTCCCTCAAGACCCTGAGGCACGGGGAGGCCACGGCAGCCCCACTGGCCCTGTCCGGTGACCGCCTCTACTGCGGTTTCTACCTGAATGAACTCCTGCAACGCCTGCTGACGGGTGAGGAACCCGCGCCCGAGCTGTTCGGCGCCTACCTGGATACCCTGGAGAAGCTTGCTGACGGGGATGCACCGGTGGAGCCCGCACTTCGGCGTTTTGAGTACCGTCTCGTTGTGGAACTGGGCTATGGCATCAACTGGGCGGTTACCGGTGATACCGGTGAGCCGGTTGAAGCCGGCCGTCAGTATGCCTTTCACCCGGCCAGTGGTGTACTGGCTGCCAGTGACGGCAGCATGGGTGGCATTCCGGGTGAGCAGCTGCTGGCACTGGCCTCGGATGAGCTGGATAATCAGGCGGTGCTGCGAATGGCCAAACAGCTCATGCGCGGCCTGATCGACTATCTTCTTCAGGGGCGGCCCTTACACAGCCGTCGTCTGTTCGCGCGTCAGGGGAGGCAAACATGACTCATCAGCCAGGCCGGGTGCTGCTCGGTGTCAACGTGGATCACGTGGCAACATTGCGTGAGGCCCGCGGAACGCGCTATCCGGATCCGGTTCAGGCCGCGCTTCTGGCCGAAGAGGCCGGAGCCGATGGCATCACGGTTCATCCGCGGGAAGACCGCCGGCATATTCAGGACCGCGATGTGCGCATCCTGAGCGAAACGCTGAACACCCGGATGAACCTGGAAATGGCGGTGACCGATGCCATGCTGGCTTTTGCAGAGACCATCCGGCCTGCGCACTGCTGCTTCGTTCCGGAAAAACGCGAGGAACTGACCACTGAGGGGGGACTGGAGGTGGCGGGCCAGGCCCAGCGGGTGGCGGCTGCCTGTGAACGCATGGCGACGATGGGGACGGAGGTATCGCTGTTCATTGATGCGGACCCCGTTCAGATCCGCGCAGCCGCTGACTGCGGCGCTCCGGCGATCGAGCTGCACACGGGCGAGTATGCCCTGGCGGAGACACCGGAAGTGATGCACAGGGAACTGGAACGCCTGCGTGACTGTGTCGAGCTGGCCCGGCAACAGGGCTTAGTCGTCAATGGCGGTCATGGCCTGCACTATCACAACACCGCCGCCATCGCCGCCCTGAAGGGCATCAACGAGCTCAACATCGGTCATGCCATTATGGCGCGGGCCCTGATGACCGGTATGAAGGAGGCAGTGCGGGACATGCGGGCGCTGATTGACCAGGCTTCAGGCGTCGGCGCTGCGTAGCAGCTCGTGCCAGCGTGTCTGCTCGCACCAGCGGAGCAGGCGGTCCATGGCTGCAAGCAGACGTTCCACTGCCGTTCCCACCCCCTCAGATTCGTGCTTCAGACGGGTTTCCAGTTCCGCAGCACAGTCCCAGAGTTCCGGAACACCGGTATAGCGGGTAGCCCCGTGCAGCCGGTGTACCCGCTCACTCAGCGCGGCCAGGTTACCGTCCCGGTGCAGGCTCTGGATGACATCACGGTCTTCTTCCACGTGTTCAAGCAGCATGCTCAGCATTTCCTCGGCAAGGTCGGGCTTGCCATTGGCCAGTCGCAGACAGGCCTCGGGGTCCACCACCGACTGCCTGCGCCCCCTGGATGAGGGCCTGACAGCTTCCTGCTCCGGCGCAGCCCCGGACTGGCCCTGATCTGGATCCACGTTCAGCCCCAGGTGGCGCTGCAGGGTATGCGCGATCAGCGACGGGCTGATGGGCTTGGTCAGGTAACCGTCGAAGCCGGACGCCAGCAACTGTTCGCGTTCCTCGGCGAGGGCATGCGCGGTGAGCGCAATCACCGGTACCCGGGCGTTGGCGTTGCCCAGTCGCCGTATCCGTGTCGCGGCTTCTGTGCCATCCATGCCGGGCATCTGCACATCCATGAGCACCAGGTCATAGGAGGTCTGCTGCAGCCGCTGAAGGGCCTCGTAGCCACTGCTGACGTCGTCCACCCGCAGGTCGAACTCCCGCAGCAGCGTTGCCACCAGCTTGAGGTTGGCGGCGTTGTCATCGACGGCGAGGATGCGCGGTGCGCTGGCATCCCCGGTTGAGGGCAGTGGCGCGGGGGCCGGTGCACGCGGTGTTTCGGGGGATTCGGAGACGCCCAGGATCAGGTGCGTCAGGCGCTGGTGGAAGAGGTTCCGGCGCACCGGCTTGGTCAGGTGCGCCGAGGCCATTTCGACCAGTGGGCTGGAATCCTCATTGAGGGTCGGCGTCAGCAGTAGTACCCGACAGTCGCACTCGTACTCAAGATTTCGGATGAGCTCAAGGTGCTGGTTGGAGTGCAGAAGGTGTCGGGCGACGCCAAGAACGACCAATGCAAAACCGCGCCCGTTCGCCTGGGCCAAATGGACCTGCTCGATGACAGCTTCCGGGTTGCTTGCCCGTACCACGTTCAGCGCGAATTCCCGCATCAGGTTACTGATGGCCAGCCCCGAGGTGTCCTCGTATTCCAGGTAGACCACTGATTCACCGGCCAGCGTCGGCGACAGGCTCGTGCCGGTAGTGGCAGAGACTTCCAGCGGCAGTCTGAACCAGAAGCAGGAGCCCTTGCCCAGCTCGCTTTCAACGCCGATCTCGCCGCCCATCTCCTCCACCAGCCGGCGCGAGATCACCAGACCCAGTCCGGTACCGCCATACTGACGTGCGGTGGAGGCGTCCGCCTGATTGAAGGCGTTGAAGAGGTTCTCACGCTGTGAGTCGGACAGGCCCATACCCGTATCCGTGATGCTGATCCGTATGGTCTCGTCGTCCGTGTCATTGTCATCCAGCATGACCCGTACGACGACCTCGCCGTGCTGGGTGAACTTGATGGCGTTGTTCACCAGGTTGGTCATCACCTGCTTGATGCGCAGGGGGTCGCCCATAAACGCGTCCGGCACATCGGTGTAGATCAATGGGACGAGATCCAGGTTCTTGTCGTGGGCCGCAGGGGCAAGCATGACGAGCACTTCCTCCACGGTCTCCCGAAGCTGGAATGGCGTCCGGTCCAGGATCAACTTGCCGGCCTCGATCTTCGAGAAGTCCAGGATGTCGTTGATGATGGTAAGCAGGATCTCGGAGGACTTGCGGATGGTGTTCAGGTGATCCTTCTGCTGGGTTGATGCCGGTGTCTTGAGCAACAGGTCAGTGAAGCCGATGATGCCATTGAGCGGCGTACGGATCTCATGGCTCATGTTGGCGAGGAACTCGGATTTGATGCGGCTGGCCTCCAGTGCCTGCTTGCGCGCCAGGTCCAGTTCGATGTTCTGGACTTCGATGGTCTCAAGCGTCTCGCGCAGATCCTCGGTGGCCTGGTCGACGTTCTGCTGCATCTCGTCCTGGGCGCGCTGCAGGCTCTCGGCCATGGCGTTAAGCCCGGAGGCCAGTTCCTCCAGTTCGGGGCTGGCGTTCATTTCCACCCGGGTGTCCAGTTTGCCCTGACGCAGCCGGCTGATGGCCCGGGTCAGTTCGTAGATGGGGTCGGTCACCGAACGGCTCAGGTGGATCGCGATCAGGGTGTTCAGGAAGAGGCCGCCGCCAACCAGCAGCAGGCTGACCAGCAGTGCCTGGTACTGCTCCTTCTGGGTGGTGGCGTGGGAGAGCTCGACACTCGTCCAGCCCAGTGGGGTTCCGTCGCTTTCCGGCTTGCCGGCCGGCTGGTCCATGTCCAGGAGGCCATCGATCATCAGGTCCTGGGGGTAGATGGGGGCGAGGAACAGCGAGGCGTCTTCACCCGAAATGGACTGGGCACGGGTGACGTCCTGCAGCAGTTCCGGGCGCTCGATCCGTTCCCGCGACCCGGTCTGGACCAGTTCCCGGCCATCGCTGTCATAGATGGTGATGGCGCGGACATCCTCCTCATCCAGCATGGAGCTGGCAACCCCGAAGAGCAGGTTGCGGTTGCCCGTGAAGGCGCCGTATTCCGATGCCGATGCGAGCTGGCGGCTGAGGGACATGCCCCGTTCCTCGAGCATGCGCGAGAGGTTATTGACCCAGCTGTGGGTGAAATACACACCCACGATCATGATCAGCACCATGGTGGGGACCAGCGAGAGAAAGAACACCTTTTTCTGGATTCCCCAGCGGCGCATCAGCGGTTCAGCCCCCGGACGTGCGTGGCTTCGGAGCGGTTGGGCATGGCCCCGGATCGGCGTATCATGTACGCCAATCTAACACATGCTCCCGCCAGCGTGCGCTGGCGGTGTCACAGGCCTGAGGAGTTGCCGCTACATGGCTTACCCGACCATTGAGGATTACGTGGGCAATACGCCGCTGGTCCGGCTCCAGCGCCTGCCGGGCAATACCAGCAATACCATTCTGGTGAAGCTCGAGGGCAACAACCCGGCGGGGTCCGTGAAGGATCGACCGGCGCTGAGCATGATCAGCGAAGCGGAGAAACGCGGTGACATCAAACCGGGCGATACCCTGATCGAGGCGACCAGTGGCAACACCGGTATCGCCCTGGCGATGGCGGCCGCCATCAAGGGTTACCGTATGGTCCTGATCATGCCGGAAAACGCCAGTGAGGAACGTCGTGCCTCCATGCGTGCTTACGGGGCTGAGATAATCGGTGTCTCGCGGGAGGCCGGTATGGAAGGGGCGCGGGATAAGGCGCAGCAGATGGTGGCCGAAGGGCAGGGCCTGATCCTGGACCAGTTCGCCAACCCGGATAACCCGCTGTCCCACTATAAGGGCACGGCGCCCGAGATCTGGCGGGATACCGGCGGTAGCGTCACCCATTTCATCTCCTCCATGGGCACCACAGGCACCATCATGGGCTGCTCGCGCTATTTCCGGGAGCAGAATCCGGAGATTGAGATCATCGGGCTGCAGCCCGGCGAGGGAGCGGCTATCCCCGGCATCCGCCGCTGGCCGCCGGAATACCTTCCCGGCATTTTCAATGCCAGTGCCGTGGACCGGATCATGGAGATGGAGCAGCAGGAGGCCGAGGATACCATGCGCGCCCTGGCCGCAAAGGAAGGCATCTTCTGCGGTGTGTCCTCCGGTGGCTGCGTCGCGGGGGCGTTGCGTCTCTCCCGGGAGGTTGAAAACGCCACCATCGTCGCCATTATCTGCGACCGGGGCGACCGCTATCTGTCCACCGGTGTGTTTTCCAGCCAGTAGGGCATCGGGGCTCCAGCCACCCATTCCATCAGTAACAGGGTAACCCAGCATGAGCCGACGCCGGCGAGGTCCGCGCATCCCCGCAGAACCGGTGAGCATCGAGATTGACAGCCTCAGTCATGACGGACGTGGCGTGGGCCGCATCGAGGGGAAGGCGGCGTTCGTGGCCGGGGCTTTGCCGGGGGAGCAGGTCCAGGCGCGCTTCCTGGATCGGCGGAGGCGCTTCGATGCGCTGCGGACCCTGGAAGTTGAGGCCAATCCCGCATCGGATCGGGTGACACCGCCATGTCCGCACGCGGACCTGTGTGGCGGTTGCAGCCTGCAGCACCTGGCGCCGGAGGCGCAGGTCCGGCTCAAGGCCGAAACCCTTGCCGAGCAGTTTGCCCACTTCGGGGGAATTGAGCCGGAGCAATGGGCCGAACCGCTGACCGGCGACACCCTGGGTTACCGGCGTAAGGCGCGTCTGGGGGTGCGTTATGTGACCAAGCGCGAAGAGGTGCTGGTCGGCTTCCGGGAGAAGGGCAGCAGTTTCATTACGGCGATCGATGACTGCGCGGTACTGGATCCGCGAGTGGGCCAGCGTATTGAAGCCCTGAAATCACTGATCGCCGGCCTTTCCGTCTACAATCGCCTGGCCCAGATTGAGGTGGCCTGTGGCGATGAGGAGGCGGCGCTGGTGCTCCGTCACCTGGAGCCGCTGACGCCGGAAGACGAAGCCGTACTCTGTGAATTCGGTCAGACCCATGACCTGCAGATCTATCTCCAGCCCAAGGGACCGGATACCGTCCATCGGCTCTGGCCGGAACCGGGGAACGGACCGGATCGTCTCTTCTACCGGTTGCCTGACTGGGATCTGACGCTGGGCTTTCATCCCATGGATTTCACCCAGGTCAACGCGGACATCAACCAGCGCATGATCGCACAGGCGCTGGAGTGGCTGGCGCCGGAGGCCCACCACCGGGTCCTGGACCTGTTCTGTGGCCTGGGCAATTTCTCCCTGCCACTGGCGCGTCAGGCCGGTGAAGTGGTCGGTGTCGAGGGGGAAGAGGCGCTGGTGCAGCGTGGTCGCGAGAACGCCGAGCGCAACGCTCTGGGCAACGTCAGCTTCCGGGCCACGGACCTGCAGCAGGATTTCACCGCCGAGCCATGGGCTGCCGAAGGCTTTGACCGGGTTCTGATCGACCCGCCCCGCTCCGGCGCGGAGGATGTGGTCCGCCATCTTTCCGGCGCCGGCGTGGAGCGCATTGTCTATGTCTCCTGTAACCCGGCGACCCTGGCCCGTGATGCGGGTATCCTGGTCGCCAATGGGTACCGGCTGGTGCGGGCCGGGATCATGGACATGTTCCCGCACACCGCCCATGTCGAATCCATGGCTCTGTTCGAGCGGGAGTCGCACTGATGGTGAAGGTCCGCGAAAACTACATCAGTACCCCTGATGGCGGCGTGAACATCGGCGCCTGGGTGGACCATATCAACGCCCAGCACCCGCTGGACGATCCGGATCCCCTGATCCGGGCCTGTCGGCGCAGTCTGGCGATTGACCGCAAGGCGGTCCGCGAGGATCGACAGTGGGCGCCCGGGGCCAGCAGTTTCGAGACCGGCCTGGAGATGGCTCAGATCCTGACCGAACTGCGCCTGGACCGTGAGACCCTGGTGGCGGCCGTACTCTATCGCGCCGTGCGTGAGGAGCGCATGACGCTGGACGAGGTGACCGGCGAGTTCGGAGAGCCCATCGCGAAACTGATCGACGGTGTGTTGCGCATGGCCGCGATCTCCACCCTGCATCGCCCCCTCAAGGGCAATGTGCTGGGGCAGGCCCAGGGGCAGCAGGACAACGTCCGCCGCATGCTGGTGACCATGGTCGATGACGTGCGCGTGGCACTGATCAAGCTGGCGGAACGCACCTGCGCCATCCGGGCTGTCAAGGACGCCCCGCCGGAGAAGCGGCTGCGCGTGGCCCGGGAGGTGTTCGACATCTACGCCCCCCTGGCGCATCGGCTGGGTATCGGTCACATCAAGTGGGAGCTGGAGGACCTGTCCTTCCGCTATCTGCACGAATCCGCCTACAAGAAGATCGCCAAGCTGCTGGATGAGAAGCGCGTGGACAGGGATGCCTACGTCCGGCGCGTCGCGGATATCCTCCAGGAGTCACTGGGGGAGGCGGGTATCGAGGCGGAAGTGGCCGGCCGCGCCAAGCATATCTACAGCATCTGGCGGAAAATGCGGCGCAAGGGGATCGATTTCTCGGAGGTCTACGACATCCGGGCACTGCGCGTGCTGGTCCCCGAGGTGCGTGACTGCTATGCAGCCATCGGCGTGGTTCACGGGCTCTGGCGCCATATTCCGCACGAATTTGACGATTACATCGCCAACCCCAAGGAGAATGGCTACCAGTCTCTGCACACGGCGGTGGTCGGGCCTGAGGGCAAGACCATGGAAGTGCAGATCCGTACCCACGACATGCACGAGGATGCGGAGTTGGGGGTATGTGCCCACTGGCGTTACAAGGGCACCGACAACGGTGGTTCCGAAGCGGCCTATGAGGCCAAGATCAGCTGGCTTCGTCAGGTGATTGAGTGGCAGGAGGAACTGGGCGACAGCCAGGGCCTGGTGGATCAGCTGCGCAGTGATGTGGGCAGCGACCGCATCTACGTATTCACGCCCGAGGGGCATGTGGTGGATATGCCGCGCGGGGCCACGCCGCTGGACTTCGCCTATAAGATCCACACGGAGGTGGGCCATGCCTGTCGGGGGGCCAAGGTCAATGGGCGCATCGTGCCGTTGACCCACGCGCTGCAGACCGGTGATCAGGTCACCATCCTGAGAGGTAATGAGGCCGCGCCGAGCCGGGACTGGTTGAATCCGGGACTGGGCTACATCCAGACCTCCCGGGCCCGCGCCAAGGTGACCCACTGGTTCAAGATGCAGGATCGGGAGCAGAACATCGCCGACGGGCGGGCGGTACTCGAAGACGAACTCGGCCGTCTGTCCCTGCGGGGCCTCGATCTGGATGCGCTTGCCGCGAAGGTCAACTACGGGTCGGCGCAGGACATGTACGCCGCTATCGGGGCCGGGGATCTCAAGCCCGCCCAGGTGGTCAAGGCCGCGCAGCGGATCCTGGAGCCGGCGGAACGCCAGCTGGACTTCCGGTTCGCCCGCGGGCGCAGCAGCAAGGCCGAGAGGGATCCGGAGATCCAGATCCAGGGCGTGGGCAACCTCAAGACCAGCATCGCCCAGTGCTGCAGCCCGGTCCCCGGAGACCCGATCGTGGGCTACATTACCCTGGGCCGGGGTGTGACCGTGCACCGGGATGACTGCATGAACCTGCTGCAGCTGCGCGAGCAGGAAGCCAACCGGATCATTGAGGTGGACTGGGGGCCGGCGCCTGAGGCCCGCTATCCGGTAACCATCGAGATCGAGGCCTACGACCGGGCTGGCCTGCTGAACGACATCACTTCCGTGCTGGCGAACCGCAAGCTTAACGTGGTCTCCATGCAGACCCAGTCCCACAATGACACCCATACCGCCAGCATGACGCTGACCGTGGAAATCGGTGACATCGACCAGCTCTCGCGGCTGTTGGCCTCCATACGCCAGCTGCCGAATGTCATGGATGTGCACCGGCACCGAGAGGCCTGAACGGGGAAACCGCATGAGCCGAAACTACTCGATCGACGACCTCCTGACCCTGATGGCCCGTCTCCGGGATCCGGAGCAGGGCTGTCCCTGGGACCTGGAACAGGATTTCCGGAGCATTGTCCCGCACACTATCGAGGAGACCTACGAGGTCGCGGACGCCATTGAGCGTGGCGATTTCGATCACCTGCCGGATGAGCTCGGGGACCTTCTGTTCCAGGTCGTCTTCTACGCCCAACTGGCGCGGGAAGA
>JBNJEG010000027.1:0-20044 GCA_051745655.1 Pseudomonadota bacterium | reverse complement strand
GAGTAGGGTCGCCGGCTGACCAATGGCGCTGAGTTCGGGCAGCAGCAGGCCTCTGAGGAATTCGCTACCGCCGCCGGACTTGTTGTCCAGGCGCAGGGCGCAGGGCGTCGCTCCGGGGCCCAGCAGTTCCACACCGAGCTGAGCGGCGCGTCCGCCGCTCTGGCGGATCCACCGGATCAGCGCAATGCTCCAGGGCTGATCGCTGTTTTCGCGCACGCCCAGGATCTCGCCCGTCTGCAGGCCTGCCGGCATATCCGTGTCCCAGTTGATGCAGTAGCCGCCGGGGCTGGTGTTCTCGAGGCTCACCTCGTAGAGCGGATAGGCGCGTTGACTGTCGCCGGCCATATCACCGCCTGAGCCGCGGAAGTTGATTGGGGCATCCGGGGACGTCATGCTTTCACCATGGCCGGCATCAAAGGCGCCCGCCCAAGGGTCATTGCGCCGCTGGGCCGCGCCCAGGAACACATTCTCTTTCGACTCGTTATCCTGCTCATCCACGAATCGGTTGAACGACAGCTGGCCAGCGGAAAAGTAGTGCACCGCGGTCATGCCGACACAGACGTCAAGGCTTCCCGAGCTTTCCACGCGGCGGAATGAGCGCTTGGTCAGAACCCCCAGGGCCTGGCTCAGGTGCATCAGCAACGCATCGCTGACCCTGATGGGCAGCTCCGGGGTGGACCTGGTCTGGCCCCGGTTTCTGGGTTCGGCCAGTTCGGCCAGCCCTTCTGCCAGTTCGGTACTGTCAAAACCCAGATGGTTGCTCGACATCGGGGTCTTGAGCAGGTTGCGGTAGGTGGGCGGGGCGTCCTTGTCCAGGCTGATGACGAACAACGCCTCGGACATACCTCGTTGCAGCAACTCAGTGTGTCCGGTCCAGCATTCGAACAGGTCATAGACGTCGCCCAGTTCCTTCTGACGAAGCTGGTTGGGGCGGCAGCACCCCAGAAGCAGAAGCCGCTTGTAGGCATCCGTCACTGTTGTCTGCTGGTGGTGTCGGTTGACCGAGTCGTCGATGGCAATGTCGGTGATTCCCAGCGACAGGGCCCAGCTGAATATCTGGTGGGCTTCGTACCAGGAACCGGCGGGGCTCGGCGCGTACAGCTGGCTGGCACGCAACATTGTGTTGCCGATGCTGGAGATGGCCCGGTGGCAGGCCTTGGCGTTCACTTCCCTGTGTTTCTCAGGGTTGGAGGCCTCTGCCAGCTGGCTAACAACGATCCTGTAACCGGTTGCCAGGTGGCGCTGCAGGGCCTGGGCCAGGTTCGCGACTTTGCGCTGTTTTTCCGTCAGCACGATGGAGCGGCCCAGAAAGTGCTGCGAGAGTTGCTCGCAGATGAAATTGAGCTGGGGGCGCAGCTGCCCCATCAGTTTCATGCGCAGTGCGGGGGTAGCATCCAGCTGGTTGAGCTCGATCACCGCGTGGTAGAGCTGGCGTGCGGACTCGCCCACATTGGCGATGGGCAGGCCCTCGACCCAGTCCTTGAACGCACGCGGGGACGCGCCGCAGAAGGAGAGGCTGCTGAGTTTCTGCTCCGGAATCGAAAGGTCTGGCTTTCCTGCTGTGCCTGCCATTAATCGTTACCGCTGTTTGTTGGGGCCCCGGTACAATACAAGTCCAAGGTCGGGAGAATAGCAAGCGCAACAGGCCTTTGCCGTTGATTTCACAAGGGCTTTCAAAGGTTAAGTGGCTGCTTCGCTGGTTCCCCGGGCACTTCCCTTACCAGGCGTGGTACCAGGAACCCCGGGAGACGCTCCAACAGGGCCCGGGCCAGTTCCCGCGCCCGCGCATCGCCGGGATCGTAGTGCGCCGCGCCTGCAATGGGATCGAACGCGTGCAGGTAGTAGGGTAGCACGCCGCACTCAAAAAGCCGCTCGCTGAGCTGTTCCAGGGTATCCGCATCGTCGTTGATACGGTTCAGCAGCACCGCCTGGTTGAGCAGTGTGGCGCCGGTGTTCGCTAGTGCCTGCAGCGCGGCCTGGACGTCGTCGTCGATTTCCGCCGGGTGGTTGATGTGCACGACAATAATGGTCTGCAGCCGGGTTTCGGAGAGCCATTCCAGCAGAGCAGGGTCCACGCGTTGGGGAATGACCACCGGCAGCCGGGTATGGATGCGCAGGCGGCGTACATGGGGAACCGCCGCCACTGCCGAGGCAAGCCGGGCGAGCAGGCGGTCCGGACTGGCGAGGGGGTCGCCGCCACTGAAGATCACCTCGTTGATGGCCGGGTCGGCCTCGATGCGCCCCAGGGCCTCGTCCCAGCCCGAGCCCCCGAGCTGGTACTCGTCATAGGGGAAGTGGCGGCGGAAGCAGTAGCGGCAGTTGATGGCGCAGGCGCCGGTGACCATCAGCAGGGCCCGGGAGCGGTACTTGTGGACCAGCCCGGCACTGGCACTGGCGTCCTCGCCGCTGACCTCGTCGAGGGGGTCACTGACGTAACCCGGCTGGTCCTCGCCCTCTTCCGGGAACGGCAGGATCTGGCGCAGCAGGGGGTCGTCCGGGTTGCCGGGTTCAATCCGGCGCAGCCATGGCTCGGGGGCCCGTATCGGGAACTGGCGGTGCCCGGCCGCCATCCCTTCGATCATGGATTCGGGCAGTGCCAGGCGCCGGCACAGCGCTTCCGGCGTGGTAATAGCCTGCCCCAGCTCCTTCTGCCACCGGGGCCGGTCGCTGGCGATGGTTGCGGTTTCGACAGGCGCGTGACCGGACTGTATCATTGGCATCCCAAGTTTACTGGCAATTCGAGCGAGGCATCGATGGCGACCTATTCTACCAACGAATTCCGCGGCGGGCTGAAAGTCATGCTCGACGGCGACCCCTGCGTGATTGTTGACAATGAGTTCGTCAAACCCGGCAAGGGCCAGGCGTTCAGCCGCGTGAAGCTGCGCAACCTGATGACCAACCGGGTCTGGGAGCGCACCTTCAAGTCCGGGGAAACCCTGGAGGCGGCGGATGTGCTCGAGTTCGACATGGAGTACGTCTACAGCGACGGTGAGTTCTGGCACTTCATGAAAACCGACGGCTCCTTTGAACAGTTTGCCGCGGACGAGCGCGCCGTGGGCGATGCCGCGAAGTGGCTCAAGGAGCAGGACGTCTACAGCGTGACACTGTACAACGGCGCGCCGCTGAACGTCACACCGCCGGCCTTTGTGGACCTGGAAGTTGTGGACACGGACCCGGGCCTGAAGGGCGACACAGCCCAGGGCGGCTCCAAGCCAGCCACGCTGTCCACCGGCGCCGTGGTGAACGTGCCGCTGTTCATGGAAATCGGCGAAGTCATCCGCGTGGATACCCGCAAGAACGAGTACGTCTCCCGCGTCCGCAACTGATGACCTGGCAACCGGGCACAACACGGCCCATGCTGCGTGCCCGTGCCGAGCTGCTCCGGGAGCTGCGCGGTTTCTTTGAGGCACGCGGGGTGCTGGAGGTGCAGACGCCTGTCCTCGGGCGTCATACGGTGACCGAACCCGCTATTGAGAGCCTGCCGGTCAACTCGAACGGATTGAGCGGTTGGCTCCAGACCTCTCCTGAGTATTTCATGAAGCGCCTGCTGGCGGCCGGCTCCGGCTCGATCTACCAGATCGGGCCGGTGTTCCGTGCGGATGAACAGGGCAGGCATCACAACCCTGAATTCACGCTGCTTGAATGGTACCGCGTCGGGTTCAGCCTGGAGGCGCTGGTGGACGAGGTCTCAGACCTGGTGCGGGAGGTGCTGCATGGCCCCGGGCCCCATGTCGTGGAGTACCGGGATCTGATGCGGGATCATGCTGGTGTGGACCCTTGGGTGGACGAGGTTGAAACCCTCGCAGCGAGGGCCGCCGCTCTCAGTGGTATCGCGCCGGAAAAACTGAACCGGGGCGAGGCGCTGGACCTGCTGATGAGCGGGTGCGTGGAGCCGGCCCTGGCTGGGCAGGGGCCGGTGATCGTCCGGCATTACCCGCCGGATCAATGCGCCCTGGCTGCAGTGACCGTAGTGGGCGGTGTGCACGTCGCGCGGCGTTTCGAGCTCTACCTGGACGGGATCGAGGTGGGCAATGCCTACGAGGAATTGCTGGATGCGGCGATCCAGCGCGAGCGGTTTGAGGCGGACAACGAGCGCCGCCGGGCTGCAGGCCAACCCATGCCCGAACCGGACGCCAGGCTGCTTGAAGCCCTGGAAGCCGGCCTTCCGCCCTGCAGTGGCATGGCCATGGGCGTGGAACGGTTGCTCATGCATCGCACCGGGGCCGGGTCACTGGATGAGGTGATGGCGTTTCCGCTGGACCGCCTCTGAGCTGCTCTGGTTTACCGGGCCTGGAACAGGGCCTCGCCCATCCGCAGAGGCTGCTCGGGAGTCAGCTCGGCCACCGGTTCAACCGCCCCACGGGGCAGCAGCAGTATGACAGTGCTGCCCAGATGGAAACGCCCCATTTCGCCGCCACGTTCAATAGTCGGACCGTCGTGCGTTTCGTGCCGAACCCCGCGTCCGCCGGGCGGTACGCGCCCGCCCCAGACCGTTTCAATACCCGCCACAATCATGGCGCCGACCATCACGACCGCCATGGGCCCGAACTCTGTCCGGAACCAGGCAACCAGGCGCTCGTTCCGGGCGAACAGACGGGGCACGTTGCGGGTCGTGACCGGGTTCACCGAGAACAGTCGGCCTGGGATGGCTGTGGTCTGCTCGAGGGTGCCCGCCAGTGGCATGTGGACCCGGTGATAGTCCTTGGGGGAAAGATAGATGGTCGCGAAGCGGCCCTGTTCGAAAGCCGCCAGCTCGGATTCAGGCTGTGCCGTCAGCTCCGCCGCGGAAAAGCTCTGGCCCTTGGCCTGGAACAGGCGGCCCCGGTTGATGATGCCGCTCTGGCTCAAGGCACCGTCCGCAGGGCACACCAGTGTCCGGTCATCCCCGGCAATGGGCCGGGCTCCTTCACGCAGGGCGCGGGTGAAAAAGTCATTGAAGCTCGCGTAGGCGGTCGGGTCCGGTTCCGCTGCCTCGCTCATGTCCACGCCGTAGCGTCGGATGAAGCCGTTGATCAGGCGCTGGCTCAGCGCTGGATTGCGCGAGTCTGCAACACGCCCCGCCAGACGTGACAGGCCGTGCTGGGGCGCCAGGTGCTGGGCGGTGATGAAACCGCTGTCGATCAGGGAACGGATCATTCGATGGGGGTCTCCGTGCGGTTGCCCCATTCCGCCCAGGAGCCGGCATAGGCGCGCACGTCGTGGTACCCCAGGGAGCGCGCGGCGACATAGGTGAGGCCGGAACGGTGATGGCTCTGGCAGTGGGTGATGACCGGTTTCGAGGGCTCGATGCCGAGTGAGGCAAGCATTTCCCGGAGCCGGTCCTCCGGCAGAAGGCGGTAGCTCCGGTCCGGATCCATGATCTGCGTCCATTCCAGGTTGATGGCGCCTGGAATGTGGCCGGAGCGTGTCGCTGACTGGCGCTCCCCGCGGTACTCTGACGGCGCACGCGCATCCCAGATTGCGACATTGCCGGCCTTCACGGCTTCAAGCACTTCCCCCAGGTCCGCAGTTGTGGAGGGATCCAGACTGAGTGCTGGCTGGGAGGGCGTTGGCGCCGCCGGCACTTCCGTGGTGGTTGGATAGCCCTCGGTGACCCAGGCGATCCGCCCCCCGTTAAGCAGGCTCCAGTTGCGGTGGCCCGCGGACTCCAGCAGCCAGATGAAGCGCCCGGCCCAGCCGCCGCCCTCGTCGTCGTAGGCCACCACGTGATGCTCCGGTTTCAGCCCGATCCGCCCCAGCAACTGCTCCAGCTCCGCTTTCTCGGGAAGCAGACCGGGCACGGGCGAGGCAGCGCCCCGGGTCTCGCGGGGATGCACGTGGATGGCGCCCGGTATATGGGCTTCGGCGTAATGTTCCGGACCGGAAAGGTCCACAATCAGCAGATTGTCATCATTGAGGCGCTGGTGCAGGGCATCAGGCTCGAGAATCATCGGCAGGGTTGGCATCGGGCCTCGCCTCTGTATTGTCTGTATTCGGCTGAAGGATACCAGAGGCCCCGGGTGCGGACGAGTCCGTGAGGCGTTTGGCGAAAAGCGCCGATTTGCGGGGGACGCTACTCTGGTCCAGAATTAGCAGCGGGTCGTATCCCCACCGAGACCAGTCCAGCCAGGAGTCACGCTTACCCATGCTCATTATCATCGGCGCGGTTGTGGTCACTTTCAGCGTGCTGGTCGGGTATGTGCTGCATGGGGGGAACCTTCCCGTTCTGTGGCAGCCCACCGAGCTGCTGGTTATCTTCGGCGCCGCTTTTGGTGCCTTCCTGATTGGCAACAGCCTTCACACCGTCAAGGCGACTTTTGCAGCCTGGCCCCGGCTGATCATGGGAACGCCCTTCAACAAGGCGTTCAATATGGATCTGCTGAGCCTGATGTACGACCTGTTCGACAAGTCCCGCAAGCAGGGCATCATGGCCATTGAGGCGGATGTGGATGACCCCGAGGACAGCCAGATCTTCACCCGCTATCCCGCCATCATGAAGATGGATGAGCTGCTCCATTTCATCACGGACTATCTGCGGATCATGAGCACCGGCAACATGGCGGCCCATGAACTTGAGGGGTTGATGGACCAGGAGATTGAAAAGCGTGAGGAGGAGCTCAAGGAGCCTGCGCACGCCGTTGGATCTGTGGCGGATGCCCTTCCTGGGCTGGGCATCGTGGCCGCGATCCTCGGGATCATCATCACTATGGGCTATCTCGGGGGCGAGACCGAGCAGATAGGCAGTCTAATTGCCGCAGCGCTGGCCGGTACCCTGACTGGTATCTGGGCGGCTTATGGTTATGTGGGGCCTATCAGCCAAACCATGGAGCGGCAGGTTGACGAGGAGATGAAGTGCTACGAATGTGTGAAGAATTCATTGCTGGCAACGGTCTCCGGCCAGGCTCCCCAAATGGCCATTGAGTTCGGGCGCAAGGTGTTGCCTACGGACGCGCGGCCCAGCTTCCAGGAGCTGGATGACCATGTGCGTTCCCGCTGACACAGGCGCAGGTGGCCGAGGCCGGAGGTAAGCGGTGGAAGATCGCCCGATTATCGTCAAGCGCGTCAAGAAAAAGGGCGGCGGTCACCATGGCGGCGCCTGGAAAGTGGCGTTCGCCGACTTTGCCATGGCGCTCATGGCCTTTTTCCTGGTGATGTGGGCGACCAACCAGGCAACGCCCGAGCAGAAAGAGGATATCTCGCGCTATTTCTCCGATCCGGTGGGTTATGAGGAAGGTGGCGATCCCAACCCTGTCGATCTCGGTGGGTCACCGGCGGTCACCCAGAGCGAGGGCCCGAGCGATGTGGCTCCTGAGCCCTTTAGTATGAATGAAGAGGATGCCAAGGAACTGGCGGACGCGGTGGAGAAGCGCCAGACTGAAGAGTTGATGCAGGAACTCGACCAGAAGCTTGAGGAAAGCGAAACCCTTCAGGAGTTCAAGGATCAACTGCTGATCGACATTACCGACGAGGGTCTGCGCATCCAGATCGTGGACCGCTCCCAGCGCCCCATGTTTGACAGCGGTGGCGACGAGCTCAAGCCCTACTCCCAGGACATCCTGTTTGAGCTGGCCGAACCGCTGGCGGAAGTCTCCAATAAGCTCAGTATCACCGGTCACACGGACAGGACGCCTTTTGCCGAACAGGACGAGCAGTACACCAACTGGGAGCTGTCGGCGGATCGCGCCAATGCGGCACGCCGGACCCTGGTTGCCGGTGGCGTTCCGGGGGATCACATTGGCCGGGTGGTGGGGCTTGCCGACTCGGTGCTTTTCGACAAGGAGGATCCCCAGGCGCCGGTGAATCGCCGCATCTCGATCATCGTGCTGACCGAGGCCGCCAGGAGGGCCATGGAGGAACGGGAGTCCGGCAATACCGCGGATGCCGAGGAGCGTGAAACCATGGCCAATGATGACTGGATGGAGCGCGCCCGGGATCGCCAGGTCGACGAATCCGAGGTCAACTGGTAGCCCGCCCGGCCTCGGCCTCATCCCGGATCATCAGGTAGTGTTCCATCCGCTGGGGGTCCAGATCTCCGTTCTCCACGGCTTCCTGAAGCGCACACCCCGGTTCCTTCTCATGCCGGCAGTCCCGGAAGCGGCAGTGGCCGATCCATTCCCGTACGTCCGGAAATCCGTCGACTACCCTGTCCGGGTCCATGTGCCAGAGCCCGAACTCGCGGATACCGGGTGAGTCGATGATTGCGCTCCCGTTGACCAGTCGGTAAAGGCAGGCCGTGGTGGTGGTGTGGGTGCCTTCGCCGCGCCGGGTGAGTTCGCCGGTTCGGATTTCGGTGCCCGGCAGCCAGCGCCGGATCAGGCTGGATTTGCCGACCCCGGACTGGCCGGCGATGATGCTGGTAGCCCTGTCCTCCAGGGGCTCGGGGAGGGCGCTTTCATTCTCTTCCGAGGCCGAGGTGAGCGCCACCGGGTATCCCAGATCCCGATAGGGCGCCAGGACCTCCTCCAGCAGTTCCATGCTGTCTTCATCCAGTAGATCCGCCTTGTTCAGCAGGATCACCACGTTCAGCCCATGGATCTCCGCCGCCGCCAGGTAACGGTCCATGAGTGCCGGCTGGGGCGCCGGTGCCGGAGCGATGACCAGCACCAGCCGGTCGATGTTGGCGGCCATGGTCTTGAGCCGGCCGTAGCGGTCCGGGCGCTGGAGTTCGCGCTCGCGCGGCTGTCGCGCCACGACCACGGCGGTGCCGTTTTCTTCCTCGCGCCACACGATCCGGTCGCCGGCGACCAGGCCGCCGAGATTGGCTCTTGGCTGGGCGCGACGCTGCTCCCAGCCCGCGTCCACGGGGTAGTCGATCAGCAGCTCGCCCCCGAAGTGCGCCACCACGGTGCCGTCATGGCCTTCCTCGCGTGTAGTATCCTGCCACTGTTCCTGGCGGGACTGGATGCGGCGCTGCTGCTGGTGGGAGAGGTTGCGTTTGCGGGGCACTGGGTCTTGTCTTGATGCTGTGAGAAGATGACGCCAAACCAACAGCCTATCGGAAAAGGAGCGCCTCAGCCATGGCGGAGCAGAATGAACGGGCCCAGCGACTGATCTGGATCGACCTGGAGATGACCGGCCTGGACCCGGACAGCGACCGCATCATCGAGGTGGCCACCATCGTCACCGACGCGGACCTCAATGCCCTGGCCGAAGGCCCGGTCCTGGCGGTACACCAGTCCGATGCAGCGCTTGAGGCCATGGACGAATGGAACACCACCACCCACGGCAACTCCGGCCTGACCCAGCGCGTGCGCGAGAGCAGCCTCACCGAACGTGACGCCGAACTGGAAACCATCGCCTTCCTGAAGGAATGGGTGGACGCGCGCACCTCGCCCATCTGCGGCAACAGCATCTGCCAGGACCGTCGTTTTCTCGCGCGCTACATGCCGGAGCTGGAAGCCTTCTTCCATTACCGCAACCTGGACGTGAGCACCGTCAAGGAACTGGCTCGCCGCTGGAAGCCCGAGGCCCTGGAAGGGTTCAGTAAGAAGGGCGCCCACCTGGCGCTGGATGACATCCGTGAGTCCATCGCGGAGCTGCAGCATTACCGGGAGACGCTGTTCGGTCTTTGAGTGCGATTCCGTCCGCGTTCACGTTGAAGTGCGTCCTTGCATCACTCGCTCAGGTTGACGTTGTGGCTTCCAGATCCTGCAGGATCTCGTCCACGTGCTCTTCCGGCTTGACCTTGGCGTAGTGCCTGCGGATCACGCCCTGCTCGTCGATCAGGAAGGACTCCCGGTTCACGCCCAGCGCCGGCTTGCCGAACATGGTCTTCTCCTTGAGCAGGTTGTAGGCCTTGAGGACCTCATGCTCCGGGTCGGCGAGGATCGGGAAGTTCAGTGATTCCTTGTCCGCGAACTTGCGATGGGACTTGACGGTATCGCGGCTGACGCCGAGGACCTGCACGCCGTGCGCCTGGAGCTCATCAAGGCGGTCGCGGAACTGCTGCGCCTCCACGGTGCAGCCCGGTGTATTGTCTCGCGGGTAAAAGTAGAGCAGCACCGTCTGGCCGCGGTAGTCCGCCAGGGCGTGTTCGTTTCCGTCCTGATCCTGAAGCCGGAAATCCGGCGCCTGTTGTCCTTCCCAGCTCATGATTCAGTGTTCCTCCGTTGGTGGTCAGGTATGGGAATGCCCGGTGTGGGCTCAGATCATACCTGAACAGTGCCATGTCTGCGCAGGGCCCACTGAACATGCTCGCGCACCATCTCTGAGGGGTAGTTCTCCCGTGCCCTGAGCGCCTCGATCACTGGAATGGTGCTCGGGGCGTTACCCAGCCCTACCGCCAGGTTCCTTAACCACCCCCCGTAGCCGGCCCGCCGAATGGCGGAGCCTTCGGTTCGTTTGAGGAAGGTATCCTCATCCCACAGGAACAGCTCCGCCAGGGTGCTGTTATCCAGGCCGTGGCGGGGCTGGAAATCCGGTTCCTCGGTGGCCTCGCTGAACTTGTTGAATGGGCAGACCAGCTGGCAGTCGTCGCAGCCGAAGACGCGGTTGCCCATCAGCGGACGCAGTTCCTCCGGAATGGGGCCGTTGTTCTCGATGGTGAGGTAGGAGATACAGCGGGCCGCGTCCAGCACATAGGGCTCCGGGAAGGCGTTGGTGGGGCAGACATCCAAGCAGGCGGTGCAGCTGCCGCAGTGGTCCGTGGCCCAGGGTTCGTCCACGGGCAGCGGGGCGCTGGTGTAGATCTCGCCCAGGAAGAACCAGGAGCCCGCCTGTGGGTGCAGCAGCAGGGTGTGCTTGCCCTGCCAGCCCAGGCCCGCCTTCACGGCGATGGGCTTTTCCATCACCGGGGCGCTGTCGACAAAGGCGCGGTGGTAGTAGCCCGGCAGCGCCTCGTCGATCCATTTCGCCAGCTTGGCCAGGCGCTTGCGCATGAGCTTATGGTAATCCCGGCCAAGGCTGTAGCGGGTGATGTAGGCCTTTTCGTCGTCGGCCAGGACCGCGTCCGGGTCGTCCGGGTCCGGACGGTAATCCAGCCGGACCGCGATGATCCGTTCCGTGCCTTCCACCAGTTGCGCCGGTCTGTAGCGTTTCTCGCCGTGCTGTGCCATGTAGCTGAGATCGGCGTTCAGTCCCCGGTCCAGCCACTGGTTCAGTCGCTGGCCGGTGTCCTCAACGTCCGTATCCGTAATCCCAACGGCCTGAAAGCCCAATTCGTGGGCCCAGTCACGGATTCGTTCGGCGGTGGCGGTAAGATCGTTGCTCATCCGGTCCTATGGCGTTCGAGTAGGAATTTGCTATGCTTATCAGGGTTCTGTGCGGATTTCTTAAACCGCATTGTGATAACTGATTCATTTTTGAGCAAAAATATGCCCGACCAGCCACTGCCATTGTACACCGCTGAGCAGGTACGCAACCTGGATCGGACCGCCATCGAAGCGTTTGGTGTGGACGGCTTCGACCTGATGAAGCGTGCGGGTAAAGCCGCGTTCCGGCTGGCGCGTCGGCGCTGGCCGGAGGCGCGCCAACTGCTGGTGCTCTGCGGCGGCGGTAATAACGGGGGCGATGGCTATGTGGTGGCGGGTTTGGCAGCACAGCAGGGGATCGCGTGCCGGTGCGTTGCAGTATCGGATCCCTCAAAGCTCAGTGGCACAGCGGCGTCCGCCCATGCGTTTGCCCGTGAGAGCGGGATTGAGATCATATCCTTTGACTCCCTGGATGATGGTCAGCTCGGCACGCTGCTGACGGAATCGGATCTGGTGGTAGACACCCTGCTGGGTACGGGCCTTTCCGGTGAGGTTCGTGCGCCCTACGCCGGTGTGATTGAACAGCTGAATGCCTCGCCGGTGCCCGTGCTCGCCGTGGATATTCCGTCCGGCCTCTGCAGTGGCACCGGCCGGGTGCTGGGTACGGCGGTCCGGGCGGCGGCTACGATTACCTTCATCGGCCGCAAGGCGGGGCTTTACACCGGGCGGGCGCGGGACTGTACCGGGCCCGTAAGTTTTGATGATCTCTCCGTGGACCCGGCGGTCTATGATGCGGAACCGGTTCCGACAGCCTGGCTCTGGCCCCCTAAAGCCGCGCTTGCCCGTCTTCCCAGCCGGCATCCCACCACCCATAAGGGTGAATGCGGTCGCGTGCTCGTCGTTGGTGGCGATGAAGGCATGGGCGGCGCCGGGATTCTCTCTGGAGAGGCAGCGCTTCGTTGTGGTGCCGGTCTGGTGTTTCTGGCCACACGGGGCGCTCACGTGCCTGCGGCGCTGGCGCGACGCCCGGAAGTCCAGGCGCGGGCGGTGGAACACGGTAATGATCTGGATCCACTGCTGGAACACGTGGATGTTGTAGTCGTCGGGCCCGGCCTGGGTCGCGGCGCCTGGGGGCAGCAGATGCTCCAGCGGGTCGCGGGGTTCCCTGGGCCGGTGGTTGCGGACGCCGACGCCCTGTCGCTGATGCAGGAGCTGGGGCTGCCGGCGGACGCCGGGCAGTGGATCCTGACGCCGCACCCTGGTGAGGCGGCCCGGCTGCTGGGCTCCGGCGTACCGGATGTCGAGGCCGACCGCTACCAGGCGCTGGCAGCACTGGTTGCACAAAAGGGAGCGACCGTCATTCTTAAGGGTGCTGGCAGTCTCTTGGGCACTCCCGAGCGGGCACCGGCGGTCATCGAAGGCGGCAACCCCGGCATGGCCACGGCCGGCATGGGGGATGTCCTCAGTGGTGCCATCGGCGCGCTTCTCGGCCAGGGCATGGCCCCGTTTGACGCCGCGGTTACCGGCTGTGCCTGGCATGCTGCGGCCGCAGACCATGCCCTGGAGCGGACCGGCATCCACGGGCTTCTCGCCGGTGATCTTGCCGAGGCGTTCGGTGCTGCTGCAGGCGCGGTTTCTCCGGAGGCGGCTCATGACTGAACCGCTGGCGCTGGAACTCCCGGATGAGCAGGCCACGGAAGCCCTGGGCGCGGCCCTGGCACAAACCTTTTCCACCGGCGGGGTAATTCACCTGGCCGGCGACCTGGGGGTTGGCAAGACCACGCTGGCGCGCGGGCTCATGCACGCGCTGGGGCACGAGGGCGCGGTGCGCAGCCCGACCTTCACACTGGTGGAGCCCTACGAAACGCTGTCGCCGAAGGTCTATCACTTTGATCTCTATCGGCTCGGCGACCCGGAGGAACTGGAAATGATGGGCATCCGCGACTACATGGAGGAAGGGGCGCTGGTGCTGATTGAGTGGCCTGAGCGCGCGGATGGCGTGCTGTCAGCGCCGGAATGCCGGGTTGAGCTTGCGGATGCGGGCAGAGGGAGAACCGCCCGTATCCATACGAACGATCGGATTGCCAGGGCCCTGTCAGAAGCCCTGGGCAGTGGGAGCAACAGGCAATGAGCACATGGATCACACGCTTTCTGGCCAGTCTGTTACTGATGCTGGCGGCCGTGGCGCAGGCTGGAACGCCGGTCGACAACGCCCGTATCTGGCCGGCGACGGACCATACCCGCCTGGTACTGGAGACCGGTGACTCGGTGGATCATCAGCTGTTCGCGCTGGAGTCGCCACGCAGGCTGGTGATTGATGTGGAGCAGGCGGATCTGAAAACGGATCTTGACGCCCTGGATCTGGAGGAGACTCCCATCCGGCGCATCCGGACCGGTCGCAGGGATAACGGCGACCTGCGGGTGGTTCTGGATATGAAAAAGGATGTGGAGCCGCGCAGTTTCCTGCTCAAGCCGAACAAGCAGTACGGTCACCGCCTGGTGGTTGACCTCATGAGTGGCGACGACGAGCGTGAGGAAGAGCAGCAGGCGGTTATGGAGGACCAGAGTGACAGCGAGCGCCGCGATATCATCGTGGTCGTGGATGCCGGTCACGGAGGTGAGGATCCAGGTGCCATCGGGCCTTCCGGCGTGCAGGAAAAGAAGGTGACCATGGAGCTAGCTGAGCGCATGGTGGATCGCATCGATGGCATGGAGGGGTTCCAGGCCTATATGACGCGTAAGGACGACTACTACATCGGTCTCCGCAAGCGCACCAAGATCGCACGTGACTACAATGCGGACCTGTTCGTCTCCGTGCACGCGGACGCGTTCCGGTCCCCCAACCCCAGAGGGGCCTCGGTTTACACGCTCTCAACGGATGGCGCCAGTAGTGAGACGGCACGCTGGCTCGCGGAAAGTGAGAACGATGCTGACCTGGTGGGAGGGGTTGGAGGTGTCTCGCTCAAGGACAAGGATGAGATGCTGGCTGGTGTGCTCCTCGACCTCTCCATGACGGCCAGTATTGAATACAGTCGAGGAGTTGGCTCCAATGTTCTGGAACAGCTAGGCTCTGTCGGCAAGCTGCACAAATCGTCCGTTGAGCAGGCCGCCTTCGCGGTGCTCAAGAGCCCGGATATCCCATCCATCCTGCTTGAAGCCGGCTTCATCTCCAATCCGACCGACGAAATGAGGCTCACCCAGTCCGCTCATCAGAAGCGGGTTGTAAATGCTGTCATTGACGGTATTGATCAGCATTTCCGCGCATCACCACCGCCGGGCACACTGATCGCCCATCGCCAGCGCAACGCGGGGGGGGCAAAGCGCGAATACGAGATCCGCAGCGGGGATACCCTGTCCGGCATAGCGCGGCGCAACCAGGTGTCCGTGCAGAAGCTGAAGGCGGTCAACAACCTGAATGGCGAGACGCTGCATATCGGCCAGGTGATCAGCATCCCCTCCTCCTGATCTGGTACCATTCCGGTCATGGCAGCCATCCAGACACTACCACCCCGTCTTGCCAACCAGATCGCGGCCGGCGAAGTTGTTGAGCGCCCGGCCTCGGTTGCCAAGGAACTTATTGAAAACGCGCTTGACGCCGGTGCTTCCCGTGTCGAAGTCGATGTGGAGCAGGGCGGCGCGCGCCTGATCCGGGTGCGCGATGATGGTGGCGGCATCGCCGAGGATCAGCTCCCCCTGGCACTGAGCCGCCATGCCACCAGCAAGATCCACAACCTGGACGACCTGGAAGCGGTGCGTTCCCTGGGGTTCCGTGGTGAGGCCCTGGCGAGCATCAGTTCCGTGGCCCGCCTGACCCTGACCTCCCGCGCCAGCGGCGCCACCGAGGGCTGGTGCGTGGAGGCCGAGGGGCAGGACATGCAGACCCGGGTCTCGCCAGCCGCCCACCCCCAGGGCACCACCGTCGAGGTGCGGGACCTGTTCTTCAACACGCCGGCCCGGCGCAAATTCCTGCGTACCGAGAAAACCGAGTTCAGTCACCTGGAAGAGAACCTGCGGCGCCAGGCCCTGAGCCGGTTCGATGTGGGCTTCACGCTCCAGCACAACGGCCGGGCGGTGCAGTCCCTGCGCCCGGCGACCACCGAGCGCGATCAGCAGCAACGGGTAGCCAGTCTCTGCGGCAGCCAGTTCATGGAGCATGCCCTGAGCATTGATGTGGAGGCCTCGGGCCTGCGCCTGCAGGGCTGGGTGGCGCTCCCGACCTTCTCGCGCAGCCAGTCGGACCTGCAGTACTTTTTCGTCAACGGCCGTCCTATCCGGGATCGGCTGGTGGCCCACGCGGTGCGCCAGGCGTACCGGGATGTGCTGTACAACCAGCGCCATCCGGCTTTCGTGCTCTACCTGGAAGTGGACCCCGGCAACGTGGATGTGAACGTCCATCCGACCAAGCACGAGGTACGCTTCCGAGATGGGCGTCTGGTGCACGACTTCCTGTTCCGCAGCCTGCACCGGGCGCTGGCCGAGGTGCGGCCGGGAGACGACGGCACAGTGCCGCCCCAAGGTGAGGCCGAGGCACCGGAGGTGTCGGGTCGGACGACCGTCTCCGGTGCAGGCGGTCAGGCAGTCTCCGGCGCTCAGAGCCGGCCCCCGGAAGCGCCCGCCAGCCCTTCAGAGACCGAGGCCCAGATGGCGTTCTACGGCGGTCTTCACCAGGGCGGTGGTCCATCCGGCATTGGCGTGCGCGAAGCCTCGCCGACGCCCTTCATCCAGAGTCGCACGACGGCGCCCTCGGGTATGCCGGAGGCGTCCGAAGGCGAGACCCCGCCTCTGGGCTACGCCATCGCCCAGCTTCACGGCGTGTACATCCTGGCGCAGAGCGCTGATGGGCTGGTGGTAGTGGATATGCACGCCGCCCACGAGCGCATTGTCTACGAGCGTATGAAACGCGGGGTGGCCGGCGAGGGGGTAACCTCCCAGCCGATGCTGGTACCGATCACTCTGAATGTCAGCCAGCGCGAGGCCGACCACGCCGAACAGTACGCCGGAGATATGGCGACCCTGGGCCTGCAGCTGGACCGCATGGGCCCGGAAACGGTCACGGTCCGGCAGATTCCCGCGCTTCTGCGGGATGCGGATATGGAGCAGCTGGTGCGCGATGTGCTCTCGGACCTGGTCACCCATGGGCAGAGCCAGCAGGTTGAGGCGCGCATTGAACACCTGCTGGGCACCATGGCCTGCTACGGTTCCGTCCGTGCCAACCGCCAGCTTACCATCCCGGAAATGAACGCGCTTCTGCGCGATATGGAAGCCACGGAGCGCAGTGGCCAGTGCAACCACGGTCGCCCCACCTGGACGCGGATGAGCATGGGGGATCTCGACAAGCTCTTCATGCGGGGGCAGTAACGGTGGCGCGGCGGCCTCCGGCGGTTCTGGTCATGGGGCCGACGGCCTCCGGCAAGACGGATCTGGCCATCGAGCTGCGCGAGCGCCTGGGCGGCGAACTGATCAGCGTGGACTCGGCGCTGGTCTACCGGGGCATGGACATCGGCACCGCGAAGCCGGATGCGGCTACCCTGCGCCGGGCCCCTCACCATCTGATCGACATCCGCGACCCCGCAGAGCCTTATTCAGCCGCGGAATTTGCCGCTGACGCAGGGGCGCTGATCGAGCGCATCCGCGATGACGGGCGGGTGCCGATACTGGTGGGCGGCACCATGCTCTACTTCAACGTGTTACGACAGGGCATGGCCGCCATGCCTGAGGCCGATGAGGCTTTGAGAGCGGAGCTGGAGCGCCGGTTCGACGCAGAGGGCGGTGAACGGCTGTATCGTGAGCTGGAAGCCGTGGATCCGGTGGCCGCCGCTGGTCTGCACCCGAACAATCGCCAGCGCCTGGTACGGGCGCTGGAGGTCTATCATGTTTCCGGGCAGCCCATTTCGAGCCACTGGTGCCGTGGTGGCGAGCAGGGCGGCTGGCTGCCTCGGGGCACCGTGAGCCTGGCCCTGGCGCCGCCTCAGCGCCGGGAGCTGCATGAGCGTATTGAGCAGCGTTTCAGGGCGATGCTTGAGAAGGGATTGGTCGAAGAGGTTCATGCCCTGTACCGGCGCGGGGATCTCTCGCCGTCACTGCCGGCCCTTCGAGCGGTGGGGTATCGTCAGGTATGGGAGTACCTGAGCGGAAAAAACAGTTACAATGAAATGGTTGAGCGTGCACTGGCGGCTACGCGCCAGTTGGCGAAGCGCCAGCTGACTTGGCTGCGTCGGTGGCCGGACTGCCGCTGGCTGGACAGTCAGGGGGGCGATCCGGTGGACGATGCCTTGAAAATCATCGATGCCGGCGCCACTGTCACCGATGATCCAGACGTCGTGCCGCAAGGTATGAAAGGAACAGTGCCCGGGAATCGGTCCGGGCGCGCGCAATCATAAAAAACAGGAGCAGCATCATGTCAAAAGGGCACTCCCTACAAGACCCTTACCTGAATTCCCTGCGCAAGGAACGCATCCCGGTGTCCATCTTCCTGGTCAATGGCATCAAACTTCAGGGGCAGATTGAATCGTTTGACCAGTTCGTGATTCTGCTGCGCAATACGGTCAGCCAGATGGTCTATAAACACGCCATATCCACGGTGGTGCCGGCGCGCAATATCAAGGCGCCCCAGCATCCCGGCGAAGAGGGCGAGGTGCCCGAATCCGAGTGAGGAGCAATACCTGATTGTTTGAGCGTCCCGAGGTTGGTGAACGGGCCCTGCTCGTCCACATTACGCTGGCATCCGAAATGGAGCCGGAGAATCCGGATGAATTCCGTGAACTGGCCGAGTCCGCCGGGGTGACCTGTGCGGCGGTTGTTACAGGATCCCGCAACCAGCCCAGTCCCCGTCTGTTTCTGGGGGCGGGTAAGCTTGAGGAGCTCCGTGCGACGCTGAACGCGGAAGGTGCTGATGTGGTGCTGTTCAATCACCAGCTCAGCCCGAGCCAGGAGCGCAATCTAGAGGCCGAGCTCAAGTGCCGGGTGCTGGACCGCACCGGCGTCATTCTCGATATCTTCGCGCAGCGGGCCCGCACCTATGAGGGCAAGCTTCAGGTTGAGCTGGCGCAGCTTGAGCACATGTCCACCCGGCTGGTTCGTGGCTGGACGCACCTTGAGCGCCAGAAGGGCGGTATCGGGCAGCGGGGGCCCGGTGAGACCCAGCTCGAGACGGACCGCCGGCTTCTCCGGGCACGCATCAACCAGATCAACCGGCGCCTGGAGAAGGTTCGTCGCCAGCGTCAACAGGCCAGGCGATCGCGCAAGCGCGCTGAAATCCCGGTGGTCTCGCTGGTTGGCTACACCAACGCCGGTAAATCCTCCCTGTTCAATCACCTGACGGAATCCACCGTGTTCGAGGCGGATCAGCTCTTCGCCACCCTGGATCCGACCGTGCGCCGGGTGCGCATCCCGGATGTGGGGCCGGTAGTGCTGGCGGATACCGTCGGGTTCATTCGCCACCTGCCGCACACCCTGGTGGAAGCGTTCCGGGCCACGCTTGAGGAGACGGTGGAGGCGTCGTTGCTGCTGCACGTGATCGACAACACCGATCCGGCCCGCGACGACACGATCCAGCAGGTCAATACGGTGCTGGGAGACATCGGCGCCGGCGAGGTGCCGGTGCTGCAGGTCTGCAACAAGATTGACTGCATTCCCGGCGCGACCCCGGGCGTGGAACGGGACGAGAGTGGTCGTCCCGTGCGGGTCTGGCTCTCGGCGCGCACCGGCGCCGGCATGGAGGAGCTGCGCGACGCTGTCGCCGAGCGGTTGGCCGAGGACGTCATTCACCGCTACGTGAAGCTGTCCCCATCGGACGGCTGGCTGCGGGCCCAGTTCTATCAGAGTGGCGCGGTGGTGGCGGAGCGAATGGCCGAAAGTGGCGAGCCGGTGCTCGAACTGCGCATGGAGTCGCGCGACTGGCATCAGCTTCTGGCCAGGGCGGGTACGAATGAGGAACGTCTGGCCTGTCTGGACGGCAATGACTGGATGGCGGCAGAGGCGGTATAGCACCCCCGGTTGTCGCGGCCCTTCAGAACACCTACTATTTGCATCTGTTGTGTCCGGCGGCCCCGGGCCGCGAGAGCTTTTAATATCAGACGGAGATCAATATGGCCTGGAATGAACCGGGTGGTAACCGCAACAACGATCGCGACCCCTGGGGATCGGGCAATCGCGGGGGCAATGACCAGGGCCCGCCGGATCTTGACGAGGCACTCAAGAAGGGGCTCGACAAGCTCAACCGGCTGTTTGGCAACAAGGGCGGCTCAGGCGGCAGTGGCGGCTCGGGTGCTAGTGGTGGCCAGAGTGGCGGCGGCGTCGGCCTGATACTGGCTGTGGTCGGTCTGCTCGTTTTCGGCTTCCTGGCGTGGCAGTCGGTCTACATCGTGGATGAGCGGGAGAACGCTGTTGTCCTGCGTTTTGGTGAGTACCACACCACGACCCTGCCGGGTCTCAACTTCAAGATTCCCCTGATTGACGATGTGCGCATGGTCACCGTCACGGACGTGCGCTCGTTCAAGTCCACCGGGCATATGCTCACCTCGGACGAAAACATCGTCAGCGTAAACCTGGGCGTCCAATACCGGGTTCAGGAGCCGAAGGATTTCGTGCTCAATGTCAGGGAGCCCAACACGACCCTGCGCTATGCCACCGACAGCGCCCTGAGACATGAGGTGGGGAGTGCGCAGCTTAACGGTGTGCTCACTGATAAGCGGGCGGAACTGGGCCAGAACGTTGAAAAGCGGCTGCAGAGGTTTCTCGACAACTACGTGGTGGGCATGCAGATCCTGCGGGTGAATGTTGAGAGCACTCAGCCCCCGGAAGAAGTTCAGGATTCCTTCCAGGATGTGCAGCGTGCGCGTGAGGATCGCCAGCGGATCGTTGACCAGGCTGAGAGG
>JBNJEG010000026.1:0-20102 GCA_051745655.1 Pseudomonadota bacterium | reverse complement strand
TACATGACCGGCTGCCTGCGAGCTGGCGTGGAGTCCGCCGCACGTGGTGTCAGTGTGGGGCTCTTTGTGGGCCTGACCCCGACCGTGGGCTTCCAGACCGTCTTCATGATCATCGGCTGCGTGATCCTGCGGGGGAATTTCCCGGCCGCTTTTGCAGTGTCCTGGCTCAGTAACCCCATCACCATGGCGCCGCTCTACTGGGGGTTCCACGAATTGGGGGAGCTCCTGACCGTCCTGCTGCCGATTTCCATGGACCTGATTCCCTCCTGGATGTTTGATAAGGCCGGGGACACCATGACGTTTACCATTGTCGGGAGCCTGTTCGTCGCTGTGCCCTTCGCACTGGGCGGCTACCTGGCTACCCACGGGCTTTCCCGCTGGATCGAGAACCGCCGCCGCCTGCGCAGGCAGCGGCGTAATGGAGCGGCCTCCGGCTCCTGACTTTCGGGGCGCGCGCAAGCTGCGGTATCATTCGCGGTTATCCCTAATCATCCAACCGTGGGCGTGGACGCAGAATGAGCATCAAATCCGATCGCTGGATCCGCCAGATGGCGGAAGAACACAGCATGATCGAACCCTTCGAACCGGGCCAGATCAAGGAAACCGCGGATAAGGGCCGGGTCATCTCCTACGGCACTTCCAGCTACGGCTACGACGTGCGTTGCAGCTCCGAGTTCAAGATCTTCACCAACGTCCATTCGGCGACGGTCGACCCCAAGAACTTTGACGAAGACAGCTTCGTGAACATTTCCGGGGAATCCTGCATCATCCCGCCCAACTCCTTTGCGCTGGCGCAGACCGTGGAGTACTTCCGGATACCGCGCAACGTGCTCACCATCTGCCTGGGCAAGTCCACCTATGCCCGCTGCGGCATCATCGTGAATGTCACGCCGCTGGAGCCGGAGTGGGAAGGCCAGGTAACCCTGGAGTTCTCGAACACCACCAACCTGCCCGCGCGCATCTATGCCAACGAGGGCGTGGCCCAGATGCTGTTCCTGGAGTCCGACGAGGTCTGTGAGACCAGCTACGCGGACCGCAAGGGCAAGTACATGGGCCAGCGCGGCGTGACCCTGCCCAAGACCTGAACGCCGGGAGCGGCCCATGAACTCGAAACAGTGGCAGCGTGAGATGAACCGGCTGACCGGCTGGCGCCAGTACGGCTTCATACTGGCACTGGCCGAAAGGGCGTTTCCCAACTACGCGCTCTTTGCCGAGATCACCGAACCCGAGTGGGGTGACCGCTTCCGGGATGCCCTGGACTGGGGCTGGCGCATGCTGGCGATCAAGGACCACGATGTGGATCCCCTGAAGCAGCTGACCCGCCTGGAAGAGGTGTATCCGGACCCTGCCGACTATGATTTCTACGGGGTGGCACCGGCCATGGACGCCTGGCACCTTCTGGAACAGGCGTTCCTGTGCCATGTGAATCCGGAGAAGAAACGCGCCTTTGAGGCCGCCGCCCGGGCCCTGGAGGCGGTGACCACCTTCATCGAGGTCACCGAGGGCGAGGGGCTGGACGACGATGCGCTGGTGAAGCTGTTTGACGGGCATGAACTGGTGAAAGCGGAAAAATCGTTCCAGAAGACGCTCAATGAGACCCTGCGCCGGGCCCAGGCACCGGATGGCGAAACCCTGAATGAATTGCACGAGATGGCGCACAACGACGGCGTCAGCAGTCTGGGCCTGGAAGTTCCCGAACGCTGGGCGAACGCGAACCAATCCTGAACGGGAGCCTGCATGAAACTCTCATCCTTCGGTCAGAAACTCGGCGAAGATGCCGGCATCAATTCGCTGATGGACGATCTTGGCGAAGCCATGGCCTCGGGTGGCGATGTGGTCATGATGGGCGGCGGCAATCCCGGTTATCTGCCGGAGGTGACCGACCGGCTGCAGGCGATCATGAAGGAACTGGTGGACGACCCGGAACAGTTCCGGCGCCTGACCGGCGTGTACGATCCGCCCCAGGGTGAGAAGCAGTTCATCGCCAGCCTGGTGGAGCTGCTCAACCGCGAGTACGACTGGGGGCTGACCACCGAGAATGTGGGGCTGACCAACGGCAGCCAGTCCGCCTTCTTCATGCTGTTCAACATGCTGGCAGGGGAACATCCGGACGGCAGCCACAAGCACATCCTGCTGCCGCTGGCGCCGGAGTACATCGGCTATGGGGATGCGGGCCTGACGCCGGACCTTTTCCGGGCGGTGCGCCCCGAGATCGAGGAGCTGGGCGACAACCAGTTCAAGTACCGGGTCGACTTCTCGCAGCTTGAGATCACGGAGGATACCGCCGCGATCTGCGTGTCCCGGCCCACCAACCCGACCGGCAACGTGCTGACTGACGGCGAGATGCTGGGGCTGGAGGAACTGGCGCGGGCGCACGACATTCCGCTGATCGTGGACGGCGCCTACGGCACGCCCTTCCCGGACCTGATGTACACCGAGGCCTCGCCGCGCTGGACGCCCCAGCACATCCTCTGCCTGAGTCTCTCCAAGCTGGGCATCCCGGCGGCTCGCACCGGTATCGTGATTGCCGACAAGCCGGTGATCCGGGCCCTGTCCGGCGTCAACGCCATCATGAACCTGGCCACCGGGAGTTTCGGGGCCATGCTGGCGGAGCCGCTGGTGCGCAGTGGCGAGATCATCAGCATGAGCCGGGATCTGGTTCAGCCCGCCTACCAGCGCAAGATGGAGAGCGCCGTGGCCGCCTTCCGGGAGGCTATGGGCGACGACTGCCCCTGGCGGATCCACAAGCCGGAAGGAGCCATGTTCCTGTGGCTCTGGTTCCCGGATCTGCCCATCAGCAGCCTGGAACTCTATAAGCGGCTCAAGGCCCGCGGTGTTCTGGTGGTGTCAGGGCATTACTTCTTTCCGGGGTTGCCGGATGAGGATTGGCGCCACCGGCATGAGTGCCTGCGGGTGACGTACTCTCAGGACGAGGCGGATGTAGCGCGCGGGCTGAACGCCATTGCCGAGGAAGTGAAGCGGGCCTGGACTCAGGGCTGAATGCGCTCGCCGTCGAGGGTGGCATCCTTGAGGTAGATCTCGAAGTCCTCGCCTTCGTCGTTGGTCTGCTCCAACCGCACCAGCAGGTGGTCCCATTCCGGGGCGAACCACATCAGGGTTGTTCGGGGTGAGTCCTCGTCCCGGACGCGTTCCACCACCACGGTTTCGACTTCCCCGAACTCACGAGTGTCCAGAGTTTCCTCCCTCAGGACCTCGAACTGGTAGTCCTTGAAGTCGCCGTCGTCCGGGATCACATATTCCATGGTTTCCTTTCCGGCCCGCAGATCCAGCCACAGCTGGAGCTGGGCGCCCAGCTGATCCTGCACATCCGGCTGTTCGCTGATGTCGATGCGCCGGTCGTTCTCCCGGTCCACGATGACCTGCTCGTCCCAGTTGAAATCGAGTTTCTTGTAACGGTTGGACAGGAAGAACCCTTCGAGACTGTAGCGATACTGATCGGAGATGATCCTGCCCTCCTCAAAGCGCAGCCGGCTGGATTCGCGGATATCGGCAACGAAGGAATCCACGTCAAACCGGTACATCCAGCCACCGTCATCGGTTGACGTCAGCGACCGGGTTGCTTCGCCGCTGATGGTGACGCCACGTTCCAGTTCCGCACCGTAAGTGCTCTTCATCGGGAAGGGCGCGACGGACTCCGCCGCCGGGGCGAGGGCGGGAAGAAGGGCGGTAGCGACAAGCAGGAGTTTCCGGCGTATCAGAGCCATGGCAGCTTCCTTGTGAACGGTTCAGCTCTACCCTAGGAGAAGCGTGTTACCGGCTCAAGTCCCGGGGATTAAGGATTGGTATCAATATCGACCGGATCGTGCAACAGGGTGCCGTCGAGCTGGGCCAGCCCGTGCGCCAGTCGCAGCCGGCCCTGGCAGAACCAGCGTACGGCTTCCGGGTAGATCCGGCGCTCCTGAGTGCCGACGCGTTGCGCCAGGCTGTCTTCGTCGTCGTCCGTCTGCACGGGAACACGGCCCTGGATGACGCAGGGCCCACCATCCAGCTCCTCGGTAACAAAATGCACCGTGGCACCGTGCTCGGTTTCACCCGCCTCCAGCACCTTACGGTGCGTATGCAGCCCGGGCCAGGCAGGGAGCAGCGAGGGATGGATGTTGAGCAGCCGGCCCTGGTAGTGCTGCACGAAACGGTCAGTGAGAATGCGCATGAAGCCGGCGAGCACCACCAGGTCCGGCTGGAAGCCATCAATGGCCTCCATCAGGGCGGCGTCGAAGCCCTCACGTCCTTTGTGGTCCTTGTGGTTGATCACCCGGGTGGCGATGCCCGCTGTCTCAGCCCGCTCCAGGCCGCGGACGCCCGGCCGGTTACTGATGACGCCGACGATGGTGCCATGCAGTGACCCTGCAGCTTCGGTGTCGATCAGCGCCTGGAGATTGGTGCCGCCGCCCGAAATGAGGACGACGATGCGCGGAAGTGGCGTTTCCATAGGGTGGATCAGCGTTCGTCGTTGTCCGGCACGAAGCGGACGCCGGCGGGCTCGTCGGACTCCTGGATGTAGCCGAGGAGCCAGGCATCCTCGCCAGCATCGTTCAGGGTCTCGAGGACCTGGTCGCGCTCGGTTTCCGGAATACAGACCACCATGCCCACACCGCAGTTGAAAGTGCGGAACATCTCGTCGGTGGCCACATTGCCGGCGCGCTGGAGCCACTGGAACACATCCGGCCACTGCCAGCTGTGGGTATCGATGACGGCTTCCGTGCCCTCGGGCAGGACGCGAGGCAGGTTGTCCGTCAGACCGCCACCTGTGATGTGGGCCATGGCGCGGACGTCGAACTGGTGGAGGATCTCCAGCAACGGCTTCACGTAGATGCGTGTGGGCGCCATCAGCGCCTCGGCCAGGGTTTCCGTGCCCACGGACTGCTTCAGGTCCGCGCCGGTGTGCTCCAGGATCCGGCGGATCAGGGAGTAGCCGTTGGAATGCGGGCCCGAGGAGCCGAGGCCGATCAGAGCGTTGCCCGCCTCTACCCGACTGCCGTCGATCAGGCGCTTGCGCTCGACAATGCCCACGCAGAAGCCGGCAAGGTCGTAGTCGTTGCCCTGGTACATGCCAGGCATTTCGGCGGTTTCACCGCCAATGAGCGAGCAGCCGGCGTCCTCACAGCCGGCCGCGATGCCCTTGATGACGTCGGCGGCGATGTCGTTGTTGAGCTTGCCGGTGGCGTAATAGTCGAGGAAGAACAGGGGCTCGGCGCCGGCAACGATGATGTCGTTCACGCACATGGCGACCAGGTCGACGCCGATCCGGTCGTGGCGCTCAAGGTCCATGGCCAGTCGCAGCTTGGTGCCGACCCCGTCGGTGCCCGAAATAAGAATCGGCTCTTTATAGCCCTCGGGTACCGCAAAGGCACCCCCGAAACCGCCCAGTCCTCCCAGGACCTCCGGCCGCTGGGTGCGTGCAACGCTCTCGCCGATGCGGTCCACCAGCTCGCTGCCGGCATCAATGTCAACGCCGGCATCCCGGTAGGTCATTCCCTGGTTGGTGTCGCTCATGGGGCGGTTCCTTGAAACGGGTATTGGGCGGATTCTAGCACCACGGCCATTCCCGGCCAAATGCCGTGGGTGTTGTGGCCGCACGGCTTGTTGTATCCTGAGCTGTCCTTGAAAGGCGACATTATGGGAGTTTGGGTGGAACAGCGTCGTAAACGGTACCGGATTGCTCTGCTGGTGGGCGGCTGCCTGCTGCTGGCGGCACTTGCCGGCCCCGCTCAGGCGGTGGTCGTGGACCGCCTCTATGAGGCCGTGGTGCCGGTCGACGATACCGGGGAGGACGCGCGCGATGAGGCCTTCCGGGAGGCGCTGCGCCAGGTGCTGCTGAGGCTGACCGGTAACCGCGAGTCCGTGCGTGAGCTTGTCCCACCGGTATCCGATGACGACGATGAAGGCGCTGACGATTCGGAGCTGAGCGGGCGAGCGGCACGTTTTATTGATGCCTTCAGCTATCGTCGCGATGATGATGACCAGCTGGAGCTGCACGCCACCCTCAGCGCCTCCGCTCTCGGGCGTGAACTGGCCGACAGGGAAATCCCCGTGTGGGGCGCCAATCGGCCACGCCTTCTGGTCTGGTTCGTGGTGGATGACCGGGGAGAGCGCGAGCTGATCCACCGGGAGAACACGTTGCCTCCCTTCCTCGCGGACCCCATGGAGCCGCTTGATGGCCCGGCAATCGCGGCTGAGAAAGGGCCCTGGAAAGAGCCGCTCTCGGCCGCGTCCCGACGCCGCGGGCTGCCGGTGGCGCTGCCGTTCAACGACGAGCAGGATCGCTCCAGGGTCAGTATTTCCGAGATCTGGGGGCTGTTCCCGGAGCGCATACGCAATGCCTCGGAGCGTTATGAGCACGACCGCCTGGCTGTGGTGCGGGTCAACCGGCTTGGCGGGGGCTGGCGGGCGCGCTGGCACCTCTGGCGTGACGGCAGTGTGGTTGCGGACGGCACCATGCGCGAAGACGATCGGGCCAGTGTGGTCGACAGTCTGGTGGATGCCTGGGCGGACAGACTGGCCAGTAACTTCGCTGTAGCCCTTGAAAAAGGGGATGGGCTGCGCTCAGCGCGGATGGTGGTTTCCGGGGTGGACTCGCTGAAGTCCTATGCTGCGGTGCGCCAGTCCCTGTCCAGCCTGGAGCCGTTCCGTTCGGTGCAGGTGAGCGCTGTCAACCAGAACCGGCTGACCCTGGGACTGGCGTTCAATGGCGATCTACCATTGTTGCGTGATTACATCGCGCTTGATGAACGCCTGGAGCTTATGGGCGGCCCGCCGGACGGCGCGATTCCGACTGGCAGCGATGATGGCGATGGTGGGTTGTCGCTGTATTATCGCTGGGCTGGCGGTGACAGCGCTGGAAGGCTGCGCGACGACGACGAACCCGTGGAGATCGTCCCACTGGAATCGCCCGAGGATGAGAGCGGGGGAGATGTCGCGCCGTTGCTGTAGAATGGGCCCATGACCCAGACACCTTCCCAGTATCCATTACGCATCCGGCTCCGGGACGAAGCCGGGTTCGATAATTTTTATGCCGGACCCAATGAAACCGTGGCGGGGCGCCTGCGGGACTGGGTTGCGGAATCCGGCTCGCCTTCTGTCCTGATCTGCGGTGATGCGGGCGCGGGCAAGACCCACCTCCTGAACGCCGTCTGCCTGGCGGCGGAGGCTGGAGGGCAGCACCCGGTCTCCCTCAGTCTCAGCGAGGCGTCAGCCCTGGCGCCGGAGGCGCTGCAGGGGTTTGAGGGATTTGATCCGGTCTGTCTGGATGACCTGGATGCCCTGCCGGAAGAAGCGGCCTGGCAGGAATCGCTGTTGCACCTGTTCAATCGTGTCCAGGATGCCGGAGGGCGGCTGTTGATCGCAGGCCGCCAGCCGCCGGCGGCGATGCAGTGGGTCCTGCCCGACCTGGCCTCCCGGCTGCGTGCCCTGCCGGTCTGGCAGCTGGCCCTGCCGGACGACGACCAGCGCGCGGCCATGCTGCAGGCGCGTGCCGAGCATCGTGGGCTCGACATGCCGGGGGATGTGACCCGCTACATACTGCGTCGTGCACCACGGGATCCGGGTGAACTCCTGGGGCTTCTGGACCGGCTGGATGAGGCCTCGCTGCGGCATCAGCGGCGCCTGACGGTACCCTTCGTCAGGCAAGTGCTCGGCTGGTAGACTCCGGACTTTCAGGGACTTCAACGATAACAGCAACAATGACAGGGGGAATGGGCCATGCGCCGTGTGGTTTTCAATCAGAAGGGCGGTGTCGGCAAGTCCAGCATCGTCAGTAATCTGGCGGCGATCAGCGCCAGTCGCGGAGTGCGGACACTGGTCGTAGACCTGGATCCGCAGGGCAACTCAACCCAGTACCTGCTGGGGCAGCCGGCGGATGAGCTGAAGGATACAGTGGCAGACCTGCTTGAGCAGTCCATCGCCTTCCGTATCTCCAGTCGCCGCCCGGAAGAGTTCGTGCATGCCTCGGCGTTCTCCAATCTCCACGTCCTGCCCTCCAGCCCTGAACTGGACTACCTGGAGCGCAAGCTCGAGGCCAAGCACAAGATCTACAAGCTGCGGGATCATCTCAGCCGCCTGAGTGAGCTTTATGACGCGATCTACATTGATACGGCCCCGGCGCTCAACTTCTACACCCGTTCAGCTCTGATCGCGGCGCAACGCTGCCTGATTCCGTTTGATTGTGATGATTTCTCACGTCAGGCCCTGTACAGCATCATGGGTGAAATCCAGGAGCTCCAGGAAGACCACAACCCGGACCTGGTGATCGAGGGCATCATCGCCAACCAGTTCCAGAGCCAGGCCAGCCTGCCGCGCCGGCTGGTCCAGGAGCTGATCGATGAGGGGTTGCCGGTGCTGCCGGTGCGGCTGCCGTCCTCGGTCAAGATGAAGGAATCCCACCAGGCGGGACGCCCGCTGATCCATATGGCGCCAAAGCACAATCTCACTGCCCGTTTCCAGGATCTCTACGGTCTGCTCAATGGCGAGACGGTGGACGTTGAGCCCCTGGGAGCCTGAGCCGCATGGCGATCAGAAAGGAGCAGGCGCGCGAGGCCCTGCCGGGAGAAGTGCAGGCGGTGGCGCAGGCGTTGTCCGAGCTGGATCTTCGCAGTGTCACGCCGCCACCCCCCGAGGCGTTTGCCAGTGTCCAGCCGTTCTGCGTCGACACCATGACGTTTCCCGAGTGGATCCAGTTCGTATTTCTGCCCAAGATCGAGGGCATGCTGGAGGCTGGTGAATCCATGCCGCCCTGGTGCGATGTGGCGCCCATGGCCGAGGAGTACTTCCGGAACCTGGAGCAGGACGGCGAGGTGCTGATCGAAGCGTTGCGGCGGCTGGATGAGCGGGTAACGGCCGCCCGCTAGGGCGTCTGATCCGGCTCCTGGCCAAGCCGCCAGCGCTCTCTTACCTCGTAGACCGGTCCATGGAGGCCGTTCTGGCTCTCGTAAAGACAGACCTCGCCAACCGGCAGTTCAGCCTGCCAGGGCGTTGGCGTGATGGCTCGGGGCTTACGGTCGCGGAAGCGGCCCACCGTGACGTGCGGTCGCCATGGATGGTCCCCGGGTGCATGCCCGAGTGTTTCACTCAACCCCTCTTTCAGGCGTCGCTGAAGCTCCTCGATGGTGGGGGAGGCGTAGCCTTCAAGCACCAGGTGGCGCGGGTTGTCCGGGTCCGGGAAGCCGGCCACCTGGCGGAAGTGGACCCGGCCCGGGCGTGCGTCGGCCAGCAGTTCATTCACCCGCGGAATAACCCGGTCGTTCAGCGTCGCTCTTTCGACTGAGCCGAGAAAGACCAGGGTCAGGTGCAGGTTTGTGCGTGGTGTGGCCCGGAGTGGCGGTAGGCTGTCCGTGGAGGCGTTGACCGTGGCCATCAGGGGGTCGGCGACGGTGTCACCCACCGGTACGGCCAGGAAGCTGCGAATCGCGTCAGTCACCGCCGGAGTCCTCCCTTCTGCGAGGTGGTTGGTTACTGATCACTATAGACGTTTGCGGCGCTCTCTGCGTAGTCGCTTCAGGGCCGGGCGTCGCCGGTGATGCGCAGGGACAGGTCCACAGCGGTAACGTCCTTGGTCAGCACACCCAGTGAAATGAAGTCCACGCCGGTTTCCGCGATCGCCGCCAGGTTCTCTTCCGTGATACCACCGGAGGCCTCGAACCGGGCATGACCGCGGTAGCGCTCGACCATTCGCGTCATGCTCTCAAGCGGGAACTCGTCCAGCATGATCCGCTCGGCTCCGGCGGCAATGGCTTCTGCTACCTCGGCTTCGGTTTCGGTTTCCACTTCCAGCGGTACATCCGGAGAGGTTTCGCGCGCCCGCTCGACGGCGGCAGTGATGGAGCCACAGCTGGCGATGTGGTTCTCCTTGATGAGCACGCCGTCGTAGAGGCCGATGCGGTGGTTGGCGCAGCCGCCGCACTGGACGGCGTACTTCTGGGCGATGCGCAGCCCCGGCAGGGTCTTGCGGGTGTCCAGCAGCTGGGCGCGGGTGTGTGCGACCCGGTCCGCATAGGCGCGGCAGCGCGTTGCGACCCCGGAAAGTGTCTGCAGCCAGTTGAGGGCGACACGTTCGGCCGTCAGCAGTGAGCGCGCGGGGCCGGTTACCGTCAGCAGGGTGGCATTCGCGGCAACCCGGTCGCCCTCGGCGCAGAGCCAGGTGGCCTCCAGGCGTGGGTCCACCTGGCGCAGGCACTCGTCCACCCAGGGTCTGCCGGCAATCACCGCCTCGTGACGCACGATGACCTGGGCGCCCACCAGCCGTTGCGGATCAATGAGTGCCGCCGTGCGATCACCGCTGCCTTCATCCTCGGCGATACTGGTGGCGACGTCCCTTGTCACAGCCTGACGCAGGGTGGCAGCGGGGATCGGATTCATCATGGCTTACCTGGCTCCACGGGCCCAGTGGCCCTTATCCGCAGCGGTCACAAAAGGTGACAAATTCTGACACAGATTGACGGGGTCCGACTCTATAGTGGAAGCGTTGAAAAACCAACCGGCGTTTCGCTGAATCTCGGGAGCCAGACAGATGAGTCGTGGAGAGAACGTGGTTACCATCGGCCAGTCCGGTAAGGGGCGGCAGCTGCCGGCACCGCTGATCAGCCTGCGCGACAAGGCGGCGGTGCGGTTCCGGACGCTTCTGGATGCGTTCTTCGACGGTGCCGATGATGCGCTGTTCGACCTGTCCGAACGCTCCCGCTCGAACGCGGAACAGACCACCTATTTCGACGCCATGCGTGAACTGCGCATGCAGCGCAAGTCCATGACCCTGGCCTTCCAGCAGTGGCTCAGCCGAGCGTTCAACGAGGGTGGGCAGTTCGAGCCGGCGCCGGGGCGCCAGGCCAGCGAAGGGGAGTCGGACCTGGAGTCGCTGTCGCTTGTGGACGACGATGACCTGGAAGAGCAGGTAGCGGTGGACAACATGATCCAGCGCATCCGCAACCGCTACAGTGATCAGGTGGAACTGCTGCGCCAGCGCGTGGCGGAAATGCTGGGCAATCCGGATCTGGCATCCTCGCGCAATCCCCTGGGGCCGGAAGTGGTCTGTCACGGCCTCGCCGAGGCCTGTTCTTCTCTGTCCATCGATATCCGCTCCCGGCTGGTCATCTACAAGCTTTTCGACAAGCTGCTGATCAACCAGCTGGACAACCTCTATGCCGAGGCCAACCAACACCTCAGCGATGAAGGTGTCCTGCCGAACCTCAAGAACCCGGCTCCGCAACGCCAGCACCGGAGCACCGGCAGTCGCGGCACCTCCAGTGGTGGCCATGCGGGGGCCGGTCAGTCCGGCGCCGGTAGCGATGAGTCGGGGGGTACCGATATCCGCAGTCTCATTGAACTGATGCATTCCAGTGGTGGCCAGGGCGGCGCGGCGCCGTCTGGCGCGGGTGGCTTTGCTGGCGGTGGTTTCGGCTTCCCCGGCATTGGCAGCGGTCAGGGCGGCGCACCGGTTCAGACCGGGGAACTGGTGCAGATGCTCTCGGGTGTGCAGCTCTCCGCCGAGGCCGCACAGGCCGGCGGCGTTGTCCCGGTTGTCCAGAGCCTGGTCAGCGAGAACGACCGCAATGTGCGCCAGGTGGATTCGGACATGATCAACCTGGTCTCCATGCTGTTCGATTTCATCCTCGAGGACCGCCAGCTCCCGGAGACCATGAAGGCGCTCATAGGCCGGCTTCAGATTCCCATGGTCAAGGTGGCGCTGGTCGACTCGGCGTTCTTCGAACGGGGCGGCCACCCCGCGCGTAAGCTGCTCAACGAGCTGGCGTCGGCGGCACTGGTCTGGAATGAAGGCAGTGACAGCGCTCGTGACCCGCTGTATGAGCAGATGGAAGCCGCGGTCAACCGGATCCTGAATGAATATAACGATGACGTCGGCGTGTTCGAATCGGTGCTGGACGAATTCACTGCCTTCATGGAGAAGGATCAGCGCCGGCGTGAGCTGGTGGAGCAGCGCCTGCGCGATGCCGAAGAAGGCCGGGCCCGGGATGAACAGGCCCGGGCCGAGGTTGAGCGCTTCCTGGCGCAGGCCCGCGCCCGGCACACCGTGCCCGAGAGCCTGGTCGACTTCCTGGATAGCGCCTGGTTCCGCGTTCTCAAATGGCACTACCTGCGTGAAGGGGATGAGGGTGAAGGCTGGCAGCAGCAATGCGAGCTGACCGATCGCCTGCTCTGGACCCTGGACCCGGAGCCGTTCCTCGCCGAAACCCGCTCCGTGCTGCTGCGTGAGATCCCCGGCATGGTCCGGAGTGTGCGTGAGAGTCTGGAGCAGATCGGGTGGGACCCGTTTGAGATCGACCGCAATCTGCACCAGCTGGAGCTCGTCCATGTGGATGTCCTTCAGCGCCTGAAGACGGCCCCGAAGACGTCGGCCGAGACAGAGCAGCGTACTGCCGGTGATGGTGGACTGGATATCACCAGCGAGACGCCGCCCGGGATGGAACAGGGTGGAGAGGTCCCGGAACTGTCACAGACTCAGTTTGTGCAGGATGAGCCTGTGGCGGAAGCGGCCGATACAGCGACGCTGGATGAGCCGGAGCCGGTTGAACCGCCAGAGCTGAGCGTAGGTGCCTGGCTGACCTGGCAGCCGCCCGAAGGGGACCCCATCCGCTGCAAGCTGGCAGCGGTGATCCGGGCCACCGGCAAGTACATCTTCGTCAATCGCAATGGCGCCCGGGTCGTCGAGTACATGATGCCGGAGGTGAACCGGGCTCTCGCGGACGGCACACTGGAGATGCTGGACGATGGCCTGATCTTCGACCGTGCTCTGGAATCGGTGATTGATAGTCTCCGCCAGAGCCAGACCGCCTGAATCCGGTTCGGTGCCTCTTGAAAAATATGGCCGGTGTGCTTCACTGCGCCCTGAATCCGCGAGTGATGGAACGCCCCATTGGCCAGCGACCCTGTTGAAACCCTGACCCCGGGACCGGATGGATGGATCCCGGGGGCCAGGCATGCACCCTCGAACAACTTTGATGCCCGCCCAGCCGGTACGCCCGTATCGTTGCTGGTCGTTCACGGCATCAGCCTGCCTCCCGGTGAATTCGGGGGAGACGCGATCGAGCGCCTTTTCTGCAATACCCTCGACTGCGATGAGCATCCCTGGTTTGAACGACTGCGCGATACGCGGGTATCCGCACACCTGCTGATCCGCCGTGACGGTGAGCTGGTGCAGTTCGTTTCGCTCCTGGATCGGGCCTGGCACGCAGGTCGGTCCAGTTTCGGGGGGCGTGCTGAATGCAACGACTATGGCGTCGGTATTGAACTTGAGGGCACCGACCATGACCCCTACACCGACGTGCAGTACCGCCGGTTGATCCCGCTGGTTCGAGGCATCATGCAGGCCTTCCCTGGGATTACCCCTGAGCGCGTTACAGGGCATGCGGATATTGCCCCCGGGCGCAAGACGGATCCGGGCCCGTCGTTCGACTGGCCACGGCTGCGGGATGGGATTGAATCGATTGCCGGGGAGGCGGGCTGATGCGTCTGTTGGTCATCCTCATCGCATGGGTACTGCGCCGCCAGCTGGATGCCCGTGGGTGGCTGGACCCGGCGCGTTGGCAGCGTCGCATCCTTGAGCACGCGCCACCGGAGAAAAGTGACGGCACAACGGCGTTACGCTGGCTGGTTCCGATTTACGCAGGGCTGGTGGGCCTGATTGGCCTCATCTCATGGGGAACAAGCGGTGTGGCCGGTGGCCTCTGGGCCAGCCTGCTGGCGTTAGTGCTGCTGGTTGTCGCTACTGGTATGCCGGGTTGGCGGGCGCCGCTGGCCGCCTACGGCGTGGCCTGGCGTGCGGGGGATATGCAGGCGGCCTGGCATCATGCCTCACCCTTGCTGCCCGCCGAGAAACGGGGCGCCGCCCTGGCGCCGGAACAGCTTCATCTGGCGGTGTGCGGAACCCTGATCCAGACCACCTTCGAACGCTATTTCCTGCCGCTGTTCTGGTATGCGCTGCTGGGGCCCGCGGGCGTGGTACTGATACTGGCCGCGCTGATGCTGCGCGACCACTATCCCTCCACCGGGGTTCGGGAACGTTTTGGCCAGTGGGTGCACCTGCTGGCGATGCCACCGCGCTGGCTGCTGTCGTTCAGCTTCGCGGTGGCCGGGGATTTCTCGGGCTGGGCCAACGAGCCAGCGAACCGACGGCCCGGGCGCCGTGAATCCTGCACCGATATTCTTCTCACGGCCGCCGGGAGCGCGCTTTCGAGCTACGCCCTGGATCCGGCCCGTTTCCAGACCCATGACCCGGAGGGCTGGCCGGACTATGGTCACCGCAGCCTGCTGGCGGTGCGCAACCTGCTCAACCGCAGCATGCTGGTCTGGTTTGCAGCGCTTGCCATTCTGGCGTTGATGGGTCTGCTCCCCTGAACGGTTCAAGATCCGCGGGAAAAAGTCGTTAAACAGATCGTGCACCTGATGAATCAGGCTTGTCCCGGTGCGGATCTGACCTAGACTTCCGGGCATGAGGTGATATTCAGAACGGAATTCTGAACATCCGATTACGCCGCATCGGAGCGCGGTACACAGGCGATACGGCCAGCCCCAGGGCACGGCCTGCCAGTACGACTGGTGTGTTTGAACGCTCGGAGGGCGTACTGTGAAGAAACTGTTTACTCCTGCCATCGTGCTGATGAACCGGCTGAAGATCGTGTACAAGTTCAGCCTCATCAGCGTGCTTTTTCTCCTGCCCATCGTGGGCCTGGGCTATCTGCTTGTCAGCCAGCTCAACGCGTCCATCGATGATCTGGATCGGGCAATCGGTGGCACTGAAGCGGTTATCGAGGCCAACGAGCTGGTGCACGCTGCCCAGAGGTACCGCGATTACCACACCGTGGTCCGGGTCCGGGAGCTTGAGGGCGAGCTCAGTGACAAGTCCGCGAACGCACGGGAATCGGTGACCGCACAACTGGAAGTGTTGCGCGAATACGCGGATACCCTCGAAGACGGTGGGACCCTCGAAACCCAGCTGGACGAGGTGACCGGCGCCTGGGAGACGCTCCTTGAGGAGGATGAGTACCTGCAGACCCCGGAGCGGCAGCTCAACCTCTATGACCGATTCTTCCAGCAGACGCTGGCGCTGCGAAATACCGTGCTCCAGGTCAGCGGTCTTGGCCAGGATCCCTCGAACAGTGTCCAGATGCTCCTTGAGCTGGTGATCAACGGCATGGCTCCGGTGGCCGATGAAATGGGCAAGGCGCGTGCCTTTGGCATCTACGGTCTCAATGAGGGGCGGCTGTCCGGTGGGCTCAGTGATATCATGAACGGCATTTACGACAGCCTCACCAACGGCGCCAATCAGCTGGAGACGGCCTTTGATCTCGGCTTTGGTGCTGCGCCCGATGTGGCGGAGCGTTACTCCGGGGAAGCGGAACAATTGCGGAAGGCGCCCATCGAGATCCGTGACCTGATGGAGGAAAAGGTTATAACACCCTTCCGGCTGGAAATGCCCGCCAGCGACTATGACGCCCGTCTCTCGGAATCCATCGGCCAGATCTACAGCCTGAGCAATGACCTTCTGGGTTCCATCCAGGGGCGGCTGGAGGAGCGGCTGGCGAGTGAGCGCCAGCAGCGCACCATCATCTTTGCATTGCTGGCGGTGGTGATGGTGATCATCGTCTGGCTGTACACCGGTTTCTACTTCTCGGTACGCACCGCCGTACGCAAGTTCGCGGACTCTGCACGGCGGGTTGCCGGCGGCGATATGCGGGTCCAGCTGGAGCTCAACAGCCGGGACGAGCTGGGTGAGCTCAGCACCGAGTTCAACGGCATGACTGAGAGTATCCGCGAGCTGGTGGAATCCGTGCGGGAAACGGTCAATCGGGTGGACCAGCAGGCCCGGCGCGTCAACGAGACGGCGACCTCCAACTCCGACGCCGTTTCGCGTCAGATGCAGGAGACTGACCAGATCAACGACGCCATGCAGCAGATGGTGGATACCGTCCAGGAAGTGGCCCAGAGCTCGCAGCAGGCATCGGACTACGCCCGTGAGGCGGACTCCGAAGCGGACCAGGGCCGCAATGTGGTAGGGGACACGGTCCAGACCATCAACCGCCTGGCGGATGAGATCAAGGGCTCTGCGGAGGTCATCAACCGGGTCAGCAACGACAGCGACAGCATCAGCCAGGTGGTGGGCGAAATCAAGGCGATTGCCGAGCAGACCAACCTGCTGGCACTGAACGCCGCTATCGAAGCGGCCCGGGCTGGTGAGCATGGGCGCGGTTTTGCGGTCGTGGCAGACGAGGTCCGCTCACTATCCCAGCGGACCCATAAGTCTACCGAGGAAATCGAGGAGATGGTCGGGCGGCTTCAGTCGGGTGTGAAGGACGCGGTGAAGGCCATGAACAACAGCCACGAGGTGACCAACGAGACAGTCACCAAGTCAGGCGAGGTCACCGAGGCGCTGGAGAACATCGTCAGCGCCATCTCGCGCATCGTGGACATGAGCCAGCAGATTGCCCAGGCGGCCGAAGAGCAGTCCGCGGTGGCCAACAACATCAACAGCAATGTTGAGACCATCTCCGAGGTGGGTCGTGAGACGGCGGGGAACGCCGAAGAGACCCTGTCCGCCAGCCGTGAGCTGTCGGAGCTGACCGCCTCGCTTCACGAACAGGTCGAACGCTTCAGGGTGTAGGCTTGCTCATCTGCTGATCCCAGAGAACCTCCGCCGCGCCCTCGCGGCGGGCCAGTACCCGTGAGGCCACGAACAGGAAGTCCGAGAGCCGGTTCAGGTACTGGCGGGCGTCCGGGTTGATGGATTCTTCGTGGCCAAGCGCCACCGTGATGCGCTCTGCACGCCGGCATACGGCCCTGGCCATGTGGCACTGCGCGGCGGGCATGGAACCGCCTGGCAGCACAAAGTTTTTCAATGGCGGCAGATCCTGGTTCCAGTGATCCAGGGTGCTTTCCAGCCAGTCGATGTGGCTGTCCGCCACCACCCGGCTTCCCGGAATGGCGAACTCGCCGCCCAGATCGAATAGGTGGTGCTGCACCCGCTGCAGGACTTCCTTCAGTACGTCTTCCCCGTCACCGAGTGACTCGACAAGGATGCCCATCTGGGCGTTGAGCTCGTCCATGGTGCCCATGGCTTCCACCCGCAGGCTGTTCTTGGCGATGCGGTTGCCGTCGGCGAGGCCGGTGGTGCCGTCGTCGCCGGTGCGGGTGTAGATCTTGGAGAGGCGGTTACCCATGCGTCCGTCCGTTGTCTGTTGTGTCTGGTCCCGGAAATACGCTGCGTTACAGCGCCCGGATCTGTTCCAGCTGCTCGTTCAGGCGCTGGCGCTGGCTTTCCGCGTCCTCCAGCTTGGCCTTTTCCTTCTCCACCACCTCGGCTGGCGCTTTCTCTACAAAGCCGGCGTTGCCAAGCTTGCCGCTGAGACGCTGGATTTCCTTATCGAGCTTCTCCAGTTCCCGGCTCAGGCGCGCGATCTCCTCATCCTTATCAATGAGGTTGGCCATGGGGACCAGCACTTCCAGTTCGCCCACAAGCTGGGTGGCGGAAAGCGGCGCTTCGTCGTCACCCACCCAGTCAATGCTTTCGAGTTTGGCCAGTGACTTCAGGAAGGTGCGGTTGGCCTCCATCCGCTCGCGGTCCTGCTCATCGCCGTGGCGCAGCAGTACCGGCAGTGCCCGCGCCGGCGAGATGTTCATCTCGCCACGGATATTGCGTACCGCCAGTATGACACCCTTGAGCCACTCGATGTCTGCCTCCGCGGACGCATCCTCCAGTGCCGGATTGGGTTCCGGGTAGGCCTGCAGCATGACGGTGTCGCCCTCGACCCCGGCCAGGGGGGCCACACGCTGCCAGATCTCCTCGGTGATGAACGGCATCAGCGGGTGGGCCAGGCGCAGTACGGTTTCCAGGACCTGGACCAGGGTGCGCCTTGTGCCGCGCTTGCGCTCCGGCTTCTCGGCGTCGTCATAGAGGACTGGCTTCGACAGCTCCAGGTACCAGTCGCAGTACTCGTTCCAGAGGAAGTCGTAGACGCTCTGGGCGATGCGGTCGAAGCGGTACTGGTCGAAGAAGTTGTTGGTCTCCTCGATACAGGTCTGGAGCCGGCTCAGGATCCAGCGATCCGCCAGGGAGAGCTCGATGGGCTCCCCGGAGGTGCCGCAGTCCTGGCCCTCGGTATTCATCAGCACGTAGCGCGCGGCGTTCCAGAGCTTGTTGCAGAAATTGCGGTAGCCCTCGAGGCGCTTCATGTCCCAGTTGATGTCGCGCCCGGTGGAGGCGAGTGCCGCCAGGGTGAAGCGCAGGGCGTCGGTGCCGTGGGCGTGGATGCCCTCCGGGAACTCCTCGCGCGTGTTCTTCGCGATCTTCTCCGCCAGCTGGGGTTGCATCATGCTGGCCGTGCGCTTGGTTACCAGGTCCTCACGGCTGATGCCATCGATCATGTCCAGTGGGTCCAGCACATTGCCCTTGGACTTGGACATCTTGTTACCGTGTTCGTCCCGGATCAGCCCGGTCACGTAGACCTGCTGGAACGGCACCTGGGGCGTGCCATCCTCGTGCTTCATGAACTGCAGCGTCATCATGATCATCCGGGCAACCCAGAAGAAGATGATGTCGAAGCCTGTCACCAGCACCTGGGTGGGGTGGAAGGTCCGCAACCGCTCGGTGTCCTCGGGCCAGCCCAGGGTGCCGAAGGTCCAGAGCGCGGAGCTGAACCAGGTGTCGAGCACGTCCTCGTCCTGATCCAGAACCCAGTCGTCGGCCAGGCCGTATTTCTCGCGCACGTCCTTTTCGGTGCGGCCGACGTAGACGTTGCCCTCAGTGTCGTACCAGGCGGGGATGCGGTGGCCCCACCACAGCTGCCGGGAGATGCACCAGTCCTGGATCTCGCGCATCCAGGCGTAGTACATGTTGGCGTACTGCTCCGGCACGAACTCGATGTCGCCGTTCTCAACCGCCTTGATGGCGGGCTCGGCGAGAGGCTTGGTGGCCACGAACCACTGGTCGGTCAGCAGCGGTTCGATGATGAGCCCGGAGCGGTCGCCGCGCGGCACCTTGAGGGTATGGGCATCCACGCCCTGCAGGCGGCCCTCCGCTTTCATGGCCTCGACGATCTTCTCCCGGGCATCAAAACGGTTGAGACCGGCAAAGGCACTCGGCATGGTGCCGTCGAGTTCGTGATTGGGGGTGCCGTCGGCGTTGAAGACCTCGGCCTGCTCACGGATGCTGGCATCCGGCGTGAGGATGTTGATCAGCGCCAGGCTGCAGCGCTGGCCCACGGCGTAGTCGTTGAAGTCATGGGCGGGGGTGATCTTGACGCAGCCGCTGCCCATTTCCGGGTCGGCGTGCTCGTCGCCGACGATCGGGATGTCGCGTTCCACCAGCGGCAGGCGCACAGTGCCGCCGATCAGGTGTTTGTAGCGCTCATCCTCTGGGTTCACCGCTACGGCGGTATCGCCCAGCATGGTTTCCGGGCGGGTGGTGCCGACCACCAGGTAATCCGCGCCCTCGGTGGTGGTCTGCCCGCCGTTGATCGGGTAACGGAAGTGCCAGAAGTGACCCTGTTCCTCGGCGTTCTCGACCTCAAGGTCGGAGATCGCGGTATGCAGTTTCGGGTCCCAGTTGACCAGGCGCTTGCCGCGATAAATCAGGCCCTCGTCGTAGAGCCGCACAAACACTTCCTGAACGGCGCGGTAGAAACCGTCGTCCATGGTGAAGCGTTCGTGATCCCAGTCCACCGAGGTGCCCAGCCGGCGCATCTGGCTGGTGATGGTGCCGCCGGACTGGTGCTTCCACTCCCAGATCTTATCGGTGAAGGCCTCGCGCCCCAGGTCGTGCCGGGTCTGGCCCTCGTCGTTGGCGAGGTTGCGCTCGACCACCATCTGGGTGGCGATGCCGGCGTGGTCACTGCCCACCTGCCAGAGGGTGTTGTCGCCTTTCATGCGCCGATGACGGATCAGGGCATCCATGAGCGTGTGCTGGAAGGCATGGCCCATGTGCAGGCTGCCGGTCACGTTGGGCGGCGGGATCATGATGCAGAAGGGGTCGCCCTCGCCGGAAGGCGCGAAATAGCCGCGCTCTTCCCAGGTCCGGTACCACTGGTTCTCGATCTTTTCCGGCTGGTAGGTCTTATCCATGCTTGTTCGGCCCGGGTCTGCTG
>JBNJEG010000025.1:0-20115 GCA_051745655.1 Pseudomonadota bacterium | reverse complement strand
GCAGCAGGTGGCTCACCGGCTCATCCAGCAGTCGCCTGAGCGTGGCGAGGTAGTCCCCCAGGTGTCCGTCCGGCGGATCAATGACCACGGTCGAGGACTGCATCACCAGATCCCCGGCCAGCAACAACGCCTCGGGTTCCCACAGGAAGGCCAGGTGGTTACCGGCATGGCCTGGCGTGTGCAGTACCCGCAGCCCCGGCACCAGCATTTCCCCGTCATCGGGCTCGTGATCCGGCGACAGCGTGTAATCGTGATGGGCGAGTCCTTCCGCAGGACGGCGGAACACAAGGCCGGCGCCCGTCCGTTCCCGGAGTTGCCGGGTGGCGGGGGTGTGGTCCAGGTGGGTATGGGTCAGCAGGATGCGGTCAATGTGACCGCCGGCAGCCGCGAGGATCGCCTCCACGTGGCGCTCCTGGTCCGGGCCCGGGTCCACCACCAGGGTCTCATTACCCGCACGGAGGATGTAGGTATTGGTCCCCGACCCCGTCATCACCCCCGGGTTGGGCGCAGTCAGGCGGGTGATTGTGGGGGTGATTGTGACGGGCTCCCCCGGCTCAATGCGGCCGGCGATGTGGCCATGCCCTTCCGGGTCCAGGAAGCGGGCCTCGTCGTAACCGCTGCGGCCGGGCTCCAGGCTACCATCACGGGTCGGCCAGTCCTCGGCGGGAGCTTCGTAGGGCACCAGGGTCGCAAGGGCCTCGGTCAACTCAGCGACACTGCGGAAGCCCCGCAGCTGGCGGAGCGTACCCAGTGTCGGCGGTACCATGAGGCGTTCGCCCCGGGCGTGCTCGGCCAGAGCCTGCTCCGGGGTCAGCCATATTGCATCCACGGTCTCGGTGCCGTCGGGATGGGCGACCTGGTCTGCCGGCACCGGTACGAGGAAAAAACGGGTATCGAAACGCCGGGGCGGCCCGGGCGGGGTAATCCAGCGCCCCAGGTAGACCAGGTCCTGGGTCGCTGGCTCCAGCCCCATGCGGCGGCAGTAATCGGCCAGTGCCTGCCTTTCCGTGTCCAGCTGCCGGCGATCAGCCAGTTCCGCCACGGTATGGGTTGCCAGCACTCCGTCAGCGCCCCGGATCGCCAGTATGCCGGCCTCCTCGAAGCACTCGCGCAGGGCAGCCGTGCGGTCCATGGGGGCGTCATCCAACTGGCTGACCGCCCCACCGGGGAAGACGTCGAACCCCGGCAGAAAGACTGCGTCGCGGGTGCGCCGGAGCAGGAGCACCTCCGGCCCCTCAGCGCTCTCTCGTACCAGGGCCAGTGTGGCTGCTTCACGGATGTCGGTCATGGGGCCCTCAGCAGGTGGCTTCCATTACCACCTTACCCCGGGTGTGGCGGGTTTCAATGTGACGGTGGGCGTTTTCGGCGTGGTAGAACGGATATACCTGATCAATATGGACCCGAAGCTTGCCCTCGTTCACCCACTCGCGCAGCACATCGAGATCCACTCGGTTGGAATGCACGATCACCAGCCGGCTGCGCTTCTGCACGCCCAGCCTCGCCAGGCCTTCTGCCGGGAGACTGCGGAGACCGGGGATGGTGCTGACGTAGCGCCCGCCCCGGGCCAGGCTGTCGCTGAAATCCGCAGCGCGGTAGTTACCGAAGGCATCGAAGACTACATCGAAGGGTCCGGGAATGGCCGGGGCCGGCGTCTGATGGTAGTCCACTGCCTCATTGGCGCCCAGGTCGGTCACGAACTTCAGGTTGCGCTCGCTGCAGACCGCTGTGACCCGGCACCCGAGGTTGCGGGCAATCTGCACGGCAAAATGCCCCACACCGCCACTGGCACCATTGATCAGCACGTGCTGGCCGGGCTGGACACCGGCGCAGTCGCGCAGTGCCTGCAGCGCGGTCAGCCCGGCCAGCGGGAGCGCTGCCGCCTCGGTCAGGCTCATGCCCTCCGGGCAGGGCGCCACTTCGTCCGCTTCCAGCACCGCGTATTCCGCGTGCACCCCGCCGTGGAACCGATTGCTCATGCCGAATACCGCCTGGCCCACGGCCGGATCGCGTACCCGGTCCCCAACCTCGGTGATGTCACCGGCCATATCCAGGCCGCTGACGCGCGGCAGGGGCTCCCGGTCCAGAACACGGAGAAGGGAACGGAAGAACCCCTTGCGCAGCAGCACGTCCTTGGGGTTCAGGGCACCGGCGCGGACCTTGACCAGGACCTGCCCCGGGCCGACGGCGGGCTTCGGCCAGTCGTCTACCCATTCCAGTACACCGGGTTGTCCATAGGCCCGATAGATGATGGCTTTCATGGCGGCGCTCCCTGGGCGGCGGCACGGCTTTTACGCCATTGTAGTTGCCAACCGACGGATTTTCCTCGTGGATTACAGACTCGTATCATTCACCACAGGGCGACGTTCTGTCCACCACATCCAGATCAGCGAGACGCCCACCACGCCAAACAGCAGCATAAAGACGCTGGTGGACACACCGGTCAGATCCACCAGGGCCCCGAACATGATCGGCAGCAGGAAGCCACCCATGCCCCCGGCCAGGCCCACGATCCCGGAGACCATACCCAGGTTGCGTCCGTACTCATTGGAGATGTACTTGAACACCGAGGCCTTGCCCACGCCCCAGGCGATGCCAACCACGAACAGCAGCGCGGTGAACACCCAGATATCAAGACCGAAGCTGAAGCGCACCATGTCGCCATCCACGGTCTGCACGGCGTACTCGGTGTAGGGATAACTCATGAAGAAAAGGCAGATCAGGCTCGACCACATGCACCACCAGGTCACCGTGTGTGCCCCGAAACGGTCCGAAAGCCAGCCGCCGAAGGCGCGGATCACGCCCGAGGGCAGCACGAAGATGGTCGCGATGGCGGCGGCAAACTGTATACCGACGTCGTACTCGGTCATGTAGTGCTTGGTGAGCCAGAGCGAGACCCCGACGAAGCCACCGAACACCACCGAGTAGTACTGGCAGTACTTCAGCACTTTCGGGTCCTTCAGCATGCTGAACTGTTCCCGCAGTGAGGGCCGATCGCTCTGGCTCTGGCGCTCTTTCAGCCCCGGTTCCGGCCAGGTGGTGAGCCAGAAGATCACCACCGTGACCGCCATGATGGCGGCGTAGACCACCGGCACGGCCTGCCAGGAGAACATCACAATCACGGTGGGCGCGATGTACTTGGTGAGCGCCGCACCCGCGTTGCCGGCACCGAAGATGCCCATGGCGAAGCCCTGCTGATGCTGCGGGAAGAACCGCGCCACATAGGTGATGCCCACGGCGAAGGTACCGCCCGCCAGGCCCACGAACAGGCCGAGCACCAGCAGCTGCCAGTAGGCGGTGGCGTACTGCACCAGCCAGATCGGGATGATGGTCAGCAGCAGACTGATCATGAACACCGGGCGCCCACCGAAACGGTCCGTGAGCATGCCCAGGGGCAGCCGGGTCAACGAGCCGGTCAGTACCGGCAGGGACGTCAGGATGCCGAACTGGGTACTGCTCAGCCCCAGTTCCTCCGCGATGGGCACACCGATCTCGCCGAACATGGTCCAGACCATGAAGGCGATTGTGAAGGCATAGGTGCTGCTGGCCAGCACCGAGATCTGTTGATACTTCGCAGTTGCCATCAGAGCAGCCTCCGGGTTCAGGGATTGCGGATCTCAGCGCCGCGGCGCAGGTAGAACCACCAGTTCACCACCAGGCAGAGCGCATAGAAGACGGCAAAACCGTACATCGCCACCTGCGGCGTGCCCGCCTCGATCTGCGCGCCCATGACCTGGGGTGCGATGAAGGCGCCGTAGGCCGCAACGGCCGAGGTCCAGCCCAGTACCGGCCCCTTCTGCTGGATGTTGAAGATGAAGCCGATGGAGCGGAACGTGGAGCCGTTGCCGATGCCGCTGGCAAAGAAGAACACCACGAAGGTCAGGATGAAGGCGAGGAAGTACGCGTTCGGATCGGTGCTGTTGTAGGCCAGCATCATGATGTAGCCGGCGGCCACTGAGGACACCACCATCACGGCGGTGATGATCTGGGTCACCAGGGCCCCGCCCACGCGGTCCGAGATCCAGCCGCCGATGGGCCGTGTCAGGGCGCCCACGAAAGGCCCGATCCAGGCCCAGGTCATGGCACTGGGTGCATCCGGGTTGCTGACGCGCTCCATGCCACTACCGGTCTCCTCCATCATGGAACCGAAGATCACCTCGATGGACAGCGGCAGGGCCGCCGAGAAGCCAATGAAGGAGCCGAACGTCAGGATGTAGAGCAGCGTCATCGACCAGGTATGGACGTTGCCAAAGATCTCGAACTGCTTCTTCAGATTCGTCTGGATGGCGCCCGGGATCATCCGCATGGCGCCCAGGGTCAGCACGATGATCAGTGGCAGTGCGACCCACATGTTGAGCACGCCCAGCCCAACCGGCTCAGGCAGGAACAGGTAGAGGCCGATCCCGGCGGTAATGAAAGCCAGACCGTAAAGACCCGCGATCTTGCCGAAGGCCGCAATCGGGTTACCCGGCTCGGGGGTAACCACTCGCAGGTTGTTCATGCCGAACCAGGCGACAATGCTCATCACGGTCAGTGCTCCGGCTCCGAAAAGCGCCGGGTTCTGGATCCAGGTCTCGGTGCCGGACTCAATCCGGCCCAGGACGGTGCCGCTGTTGGCCTGAAGCTCCATGGAGGCACCGGAAAGCGGCCCGAAAACCGCCGCCGTCATCAACAGCGGCAGCAGGATCTGCATGCCGGTGACCCCGAAATTGCCCAGCCCAGCGTTGAGCCCGAGGGCCAGGCCCTGCTGCCGGCGCGGGAAGAAATTGGAGATGTTGCTCATGCTGTTGGCGAAGTTGCCACCGCCAATCCCGGACAGGGCGGCGAGCAGGATGAACACCATCAACGGCGTGTCCTTGCTCTGCAGCGCAAAGTAGGCGCCCACACAGGGGATGACCATCAGGGCGGTGGTGAAGAAGATGGTGTTGCGCCCGCCGGCGATGCGGATCATGAAAGAGGCCGGAATCCGCAGCGTGGCGCCGGTCAGCCCGGCCACGGCCGTGAGCGTGAACAGCTCTGTCTGGGAGAAGGGAAACCCCAGGTTCTTCATCTGGACGGTGACCATGCCCCACATCTGCCAGACCCCGAAGGCCAGCAGCAGGCACGGAATGGAAATCCACAGGTTACGGTTAGCGACCGACCGCCCGGTGGACTGCCAGAAGCTGTCGTTCTCGACATCCCATTCATGGATGTCCGCATTGAGTTTGCCCATACGCCGTACCCCTGATTACACGATGGTGTGACTACTTTCAGGGGCAGCCTAACCGGAAAAGAAGCATGTTTAATACGGGTTTATTTCCAAATAATCAGGAGGTTACCCATATAGGGGTAGACCCGGCAAAGTCGAGGTAGCTCAGAACGGTCTCAGGATGGCCAGCGTGAAGATGGCTCCCAGCTGCAGCAGTGCCAGCACCGCGGTGGTATAGGCGGTCAGCATGTGCATACCCTTGATGATGTGGTAGAAATCCATGGTCGACTCCCGGCATTAAGATTTATTTTTAATATATCTTAAATGGGTTAAACTGGCGCTGTCATGCAACATGGCAGCAGCACATGGCGGAACGGCTGATGCTCATTAAAGCCTTCTGGCGCCTGCTCGCTTCGGTGGCGGTGCTCCTCGGCGCCCTCGGCGTTGCCCTGCCCGGCCTGCCCACGGTGCCCTTCCTGCTGGTAGCTGCATGGGCGGGGAGCCATGGCTGGCCGGAGCTGGAGCAACGCCTGCTGGCGCATCCCACTTACGGTCCCTCGATCCGCGCGTGGCGGGAACAGAGGGCGATCCCAAGGCGAGCCAAGTGGGCGGCGTCCGTTTTGATCGCCATCAGCGTGACCATGCTGGTGGTTTCGCCGGCGCCGGAACTGCTGCGCTGGGTGCTGCCGCCCTTCCTGCTGTGTGTCACGATCTGGCTCTGGAGTCGACCCGATGGCTGAAGCGCTGAACACGCCACCCCGCCTGTCCCCCACCATCCTGTTCAGTTACCCCTTCCGTATCTTTTTCCTCTCACTGGCCATCCAGGCCCTGGTGATAGTTCCGCTCTGGGTCGGCGCCGTCACCGGAAAGCTGGATCTGCCGCTGGCCATTCCGGCGCTGGCCTGGCACCAGCACGAGATGGTCTTCGCCTGGCTGCAGGCTGGCATCGCCGGTTTCCTGCTCACAGCGGTCTGCGTCTGGACGGGCACCACGCGCACCCATGGCTGGCCACTGGCGGGGCTCTGGGGCGTCTGGCTCATGGGGCGGCTGGGGATCACGCTGGGGGAATCACTGCCCGGGTGGCTGGTGATCGGCGTGAACCTGCTGTTCCTGCCCCTGCTCATGCTGGACGCGGGCCTGCGCGTGTGGCGGGCACGCCAGCCGCGCCAGATCCCGATACTGCTGGTTCTTCTCGGGCTCTGGCTGATGCAGGCGACCTTTCTTATGGGTGGTAACAGTGGCAGCGGCACCGCCCTCGACGGTGCCCTGCTCATGGCCATGACCCTGATGCTGATCATCGGTGGCCGCATCACACCCAACTTCTCCATGGGCTGGCTGCGCACCCGGGGGCTGGCCACCGAGGGCATCACCATCATTCCCTGGCTCGAGAAGCTGGTGCTGGGCGTGATGGCGCTGACCTTCCTGAGCGTGCTCGTGCTGCCTGATCCGGTTACGGGCACGCTGGCACTGGTGGCGGGAACCGCGGTGCTGGTGCGCATCCTGCTCTGGCGCGGCTGGCGGGTGGCCCGTGAACCACTGCTGTGGATCCTGCACCTGTCGCTGCTCTGGATTCCTGTGGCGCTCTGGCTTCTGGCGGCCAGCCGCTTTGGCGCCATACCGGAGACGGTCTGGGTCCATGCCACCGGCCTGGGCGCCATGGGCGGGCTCATTCTGGGGGTGATCAGCCGGGTGGTGCTGGGCCATACCGGGCGCACACTGACTCTGCCACGCGGCATGGTCACCGCCTTCATGATGATCCACCTGGGTGCCCTGATCCGGGTCGCCACGGGCGCCGGCGGCATGGCCTGGCAGACGGGCATCAGCGTAAGCGCTGTGCTGTGGATGCTCGCCTTCGGGCTCTTCCTGTTCCGCTACACCGGCATCCTGATGCGGCCACGCGTGGACGGGAAGCCCGGCTGATGCCTACCCCATCAATTCCTGCAGTCCCGCCCTGTCCAGGATGGTCACCTCGCGCTGGGCCACCTGGACCAGCCCCCGGTTACGCAGCTCCTTGAGCACCCGGGAGAGCGTCTCCGGCTGCATGGCCAGCTGGGAGGCCAGAAGCCCCTTGGGCAGCGGCAGCTCCACCCTGATCCCGGTGTTGCGCCGGTCCTTGCCCGGGACCAGGCTCAGCAGATACTGGACCAGCCGCTCCCGTGCGTTCTGCGCGGTGAGAATGGTGCGATCCTCCACCGTCTGGGACATGGCAGCCGCCACGTAGCGCATCACGTTCATCATGTAATCCGAACGACCGGACACCATCTCCCGCAGCAGGGCGCCACTGAATGAGCGGACCCGGGTGGGCTCCAGGCTCTGGGCGTACCAGGGATAGCGTCCGTCCGGTGAACAGGCCGCAACCTCCGCAAGCACCTCATCCGCGCCAGCGCTGCCCAGTACGCGCTCGCTACCCTGGTCGGTAACCCGGAACAGCTTCACGGAACCGGACAGGACGATGAAGAAGCGCTCTGCCCTGTCCCCCTCACGGCACAGCATCTCCCCTGCCTCCAGGGTATGCAGGCGGCTCCGCTGGCACAGACTGGCCAGATCCTGATCGCCCAGATCCTGGAAGAACGGGTGCCGGTGAATGGCGCAGTGCTCCAGGCGTGGGCACAGCAGGGGCTCCGCAAGCCTTGCCTGGGTTACATCGGCCAGTTTGATCGCGTCGCAGGATGTCACGGCAGCCTCCTCGGGTTGACGGTTGTTCACGGTGGGGGGTGTTCTGTCTTGATATATTACAAATTCCCGGCCGTTAAGGCTGCGCCTCTTAGGTGGTATTCCCCGTCTATCCCCAACGCCCAAGCACCACTTCTGAAGAATCACTGGTTATCGATCATAACGGGCAGGATGGGGTTCAGGCGGTCGGGCGCAGGCGCCGGGCGGCGTTCACCATCGCCTCCAGCGCCGGCGTCACCTCTTCCCAGTTGCGGGTCTTGAGGCCGCAGTCCGGGTTCACCCAGAGCCGCTCCGGCGGAATGCGCTTCGCGGCCTCTTTCAGGAGGTCCACCATGCGGTCCTCGGACGGGATGTTGGGCGAATGGATGTCGTAGATGCCCGGCCCGATCCCATTGGGGTACGCGAAGGCGTCAAAGGCATCCAGCAGTTCCATGTCCGAGCGCGAGGTCTCGATGGTGATCACGTCCACGTCCATGCGGGCGATCGCCGGCATGATGTCGTTGAACTCCGAGTAGCACATGTGGGTGTGGATCTGGGTCTCATCCGCCACCCCGTTGGCCGCGATCCGGAAGGCGCTGATCGCCCAGTCCAGGTACTGCTCCCACTCGGAGCGCCGCAGGGGCAGCCCCTCGCGCAGCGCTGCTTCATCGATCTGGATGATGCGGATGCCCGCCGTCTCCAGGTCCTGGACCTCTTTCCGAACAGCTAACGCGAGCTGGTTGGCGGTGTCCGCGCCGGACTGGTCATCGCGCACGAAGGACCAGTTGAGCAGTGTCACCGGCCCGGTGAGCATGCCCTTCACCGGTTTGTCGGTGAGCGACTGGGCGTAGCGGATCCAGTCCACCGTCATGGGCGAGGGCCTGGCCACATCGCCATAGATGATGGGCGGCTTCACGCAGCGTGAACCGTAGGACTGCACCCAGCCGTGGCGGGTGAAGGCGAAGCCGTCCATCAGTTCGCCGAAATACTCCACCATGTCGTTGCGCTCGGCCTCGCCATGGACCATCACATCCAGACCCAGCTTCTCCTGTTCCCGGAGGCAGTCCTCGATGGCTTCCTTCATGGCCGCCCGATAGGCCTGTTCCGAAAGCCGGCCCTGGCGGTGGTCCAGACGCGCGCGACGGATGGCCCGGGTCTGGGGGAAGGAGCCGATGGTGGTGGTCGGGAAGGATGGCAGCTGCAGATGGCGCTGCTGGGCTTCAGCCCGCTCCGCGTACGCCGACTGGCGGTCTCCCATACGGGTATCGATGCCAGCCACCGCCTCGCGCACCGCCGGGTTGCGCACCCGCTGGGAGCGCCGGCGGCTTTCCAGGCATTCGCGGTTGGCGGCCAGCTCCGCCGTAATGGCATTGCGGCCCTTGTTGAGGCCCTTCTCCAGAATGCAGAGTTCGTCCAGCTTCTGCACCGCGAAGGCGAGCCAGCTGCGCAGCTCGTCATCCAGGTCCGGCTCCAGGTCCAGATCCATGGGCACATGCAGCAGCGAGCAGGCGGGCGCGATCCAGAGGCGGTCGCTGAGCGCGGCGTGTATCGGCTCCAGCCAGTCCATCAGGGCCTGAAGATCCGCTTTCCAGACGTTGCGGCCATCCACCACGCCCAGTGACAGCACCCGGTCATCGGGCAACGCGGCCATCACGGGCGCCACGTCATCGGCACCCCGCACGGCATCCAGATGCAGCCCGGCCACTGGCAGAGCGCAGGCCAGATCCCGGTTATCACCAAGGTGCCCGAAATAGGTGGTCAGCAGCAGCCGCACCGGGGCCCTGGCAAGCCCGTGGTAAGCGGTTTCCAGGGCATGGCGCCATTCCGGGGGCAGGTCCATGACTAGGATGGGCTCGTCGATCTGCACCCAATCGGCGCCCGCCTCGGCCAGCTCTGAAAGGATGGCCTGGTAGGCCTCGACCAGCGCCGGCAGGTGATCCAGCCGCTCGCTGCCGTCCTTGCTCTTGCCCAGCCACAGGTAGGTGACCGGCCCCACCAGCACAGGTTTGGGGTTGTGCCCCTGTTCACGGGCCTCGTGCAGCTGTGCGACCAGGGCACTGGCATCCGGGCTGAAGCGGCTCTCACGGGTGAACTCGGGCACGATGTAGTGGTAGTTGGTATCGAACCACTTGGTCATCTCGCCGGCATCCACCACGCTCTCGCCCTGGTCCACCGCGGAACGGCCCCGGGCAAGGCGGAAATACTGGTCGGTGACACTGCCGCCCAGCTCACTGACCCGGGGCGGAATGTGGCCAAGCATGGCGCTGGCGTCCAGCACATGGTCGTACCAGGAGAAATCACCCACCGGCACCTGGTTCAGACCGGCCTGGAACTGCCAGTGGCGGCGGCGCAGATCGGCACTGCGCTGGGTCAGTTCGGATTCACTGATCCCGCCGGCCCAGAAGCCTTCGAGTGCTGCCTTGAGGTCCCGCTTTGTGCCAATCCTTGGAAAGCCGAGGTTGTGGGTTGTCACCATGATCCTGTTCTCCTGTGTTCCAGCATATTGGCCTTATGGTGACAGGCGCAATTCATCTATAAAATTGATCTTTTATATCTTATCGGTGAATATTACTCACGTTTTTGGATTGCCAAGCGCCTCTTCAAACTGGCCCCGGGATTCCTTGAAACGGGCTACCGGGAAGCTGATGGGGACACCGGCCACTGCCGCTTCCAGCATCTGGAGATGGGCATCCCAGCCGGCAGCGCTGATGGCGATCTGGTCTTCGGGCAGAAGCCCGATGGTGAGGGTAACCCGTGTGCCATCGTCGCTCGGCTCCAGATCCCAGCGCAGGGGTCTGCGTGGCGCATCGCCGTTACTCCAGGAATAGGTTAAGTGGCGTTCCGGCTCGAGCTCGATGATGTGCGAGTCAATGGGCTCACCACTCATCTCAAACTAGATACGGACCCGCCCACCGGGCTTCAGATCCAGTTCGCCAGGCGCCAGCCACTGCCGGAGATGGTCAGCATCCGTCAGCCACGCCCAGGCCTGTGCCGGGAGTGCTTCCAGCTCCCTTTCCAGCGCCACCTTCCAACCATCGGTCTGCTGTTCAAACGCCGCCCTTTCAGTACGGATTACCGCTGCATCACTCATGAAACTGCTTCCTTCTGTTGTCTATTGCTACCACGCAACACTACGCCAGCGTACGCCGGTTACACCCCATAGCGGTTGATCCCGGTCAAACGCAATCAGGTGGCAGTCGTGGGCCGTACTGCCCGTCGCTCAAGACCGCCCTGAACGACCAGCTCCGGCGGCCGGGCTGCTGCTTCCGGGCGTGCGATCCGCGGTGATCATCGTTATGGCCGCCGGTTTCGTGTAAAGTTTCTGGTCAGATATTATTTATTCATGTATTTTTTATACATCTTATTGAGGATGCGGGAAGGCGTCAATTCGAAGGCTTCCCCTCCATTGAAGCTGATCCATGCATTGCCACGACTAAGCAGGAGCCCACATGAGCGCGTATCTTGACGAGAAGCTGGAGCCCATCTTCCAGGACGTACTCCACCGCAACCCCGGTGAGAAAGAGTTCCACCAGGCGGTGCACGAGGTCCTGGAAACCCTCGGCCCCGTCCTGGTGAAACACCCGGAGTTCGTGGACTCCCGCATCATCCAGCGCATCTGTGAGCCCGAACGCCAGATCATCTTCCGGGTGCCCTGGCAGGACGATAAGGGCGAGATCCAGATCAACCGGGCCTTCCGGGTGGAGTTCAACAGTGCCCTCGGCCCCTACAAGGGCGGCATGCGTTTCCACCCCTCGGTGTACCTGGGCATTATCAAATTCCTGGGCTTCGAGCAGATCTTCAAGAATTCCCTGACGGGGCTGCCCATTGGCGGCGGCAAGGGCGGCAGTGATTTTGACCCCAAGGGGCGCTCGGACTCCGAGATCATGCGCTTCTGCCAGAGCCTGATGACCGAGCTCTACCGCCACCTGGGTGAATACACCGATGTTCCCGCCGGTGACATCGGCGTGAGCCAGCGCGAGATCGGCTACCTGTTCGGCCAGTACAAGCGCATCACCAACCGCTACGAATCCGGCGTGCTCACCGGCAAGGGGCTGGGCTGGGGCGGCAGCTGTGCCCGCACCGAGGCCACCGGCTACGGCACCGTCTTCTTCGTGCAGGAAATGCTCAAGGCCCGCGGCGAATCACTGGATGGCCGGAAAATGGTGGTGTCCGGCTCCGGCAACGTCGCCATCTACGCCATCCAGAAGGCCCAGCAGCTGGGCGCCCATGTGATCGCCTGTTCGGATTCCGCCGGCATCCTCGTGGATGAGGAGGGGTTGGACCTGGATCGGATCCGGCGCATCAAGGAAGTGGAACGCCGCCGGATCAGCGGCTACGCCGATGAGAAACCCAATGCCCGGTATGTGGAGGATGGCAACGTCTGGCGCGTGCCCTGTGACGTGGCACTCCCCTGCGCCACCCAGAACGAGCTCAACGGAAAGGATGCCAGGTACCTGGTGGAAAACGGTTGCCGGGCCGTTGCCGAGGGCGCGAACATGCCCACCACGCCCGAAGGCGCCCAGGTCTTCCGGGAAGCGGGCATCGCTTATGGCCCTGGAAAGGCCGCCAATGCCGGCGGTGTTGCCACCAGCGCCCTGGAGATGCAGCAGAACGCCAGCCGCGACTCCTGGTCCTTTGAGCACACCGAGAACCGGCTGGAGCAGATTATGGCGAATATCCACCGTGACTGCTTCGAAACCGCCGAGGCCTTCGGCTCCCCGGGCAACTACGTGGTCGGCGCCAACATTGCCGCCTTCCTCAGGGTCGCGCGGGCCATGGAGGCACAGGGACTGATCTGAGCGTGCGACTGGCCAGGATTCATCCCAGGTAGAACATGGTCTTGGCCAGCACCGCTATAACCACTACGTGGCCGAAGACGCTGTAGTGAATGATGCGGTTACGCCGTGCGTTCAGCATGGCACGCCGGATCAGCGTCATGGCGGTGATGAAGTGGCCCAGGACGCTGAACGCAAGCAGAATCTTGACGCTGAACTGCAGCGCGAAGGCGGACTCAAGGGGCGCGGCCAGAGCGCCACTGTACCGGTGGGCCATGACCAGCCCCGAACCGAACAGCAGCAGGATCACTCAGGGCATGATCCGCCGCAGGCGGGCGCCCAGGGCCTCCTCAACCGGCACCAGTGCCCGTTCCTGAACCCGCCCCCGGATGCCCTCCAGCATCACCACCTCGAAAAAGACAGTGCCAATGAAGGCCACCGCCATCAGCAGGTGGATGATGTGGCTCATCGCATACACCTTATGACCCCTCCGCTTTGAGTTCAGGCGCACATTCAATTATTAATTATACATCTTTAAGGTTGGCAGAACTTGACCGATTCAGCCATAGCTGTCGGTTAAATGCAGCACAATGGGATAGCGTCCTAGCCCTGACACTTGAGGATGTCTCCAATGAGTAACACCCGCAATCCCGACTGGAATCCCCGGGATCCGGCCATCCTGGACGAGCCGCTGGCCGCCTTTGACCGGATGCGCCACGAATGCCCGGTGGCCTGGAGCGAGTACCAGCACTGGTCCCTGTTCCGGCACAAGGATGTGATGCGGGTGCTGCACGAGCCTGAGACCTTCTCCAATACGGTCTCCCACCATCTGTCAGTGCCCAACGGCATGGATCCACCGGAACACGGGCACTACCGGCGCATCATCGAGCCCTACTTCAGCCCTGACGCCATGGCACGCTTTGAGCCGACGTGCCGCGGGATCGCCCGGGAACTCGTGCAGGCATTGCCCGAAAACGGGACGACCGATGTCATACCAGCATTCGCGGAGGACTTCGCGCTGCGCATCCAGTGTGCGTTCATGGGGTGGCGGGAGGATCTTCACGAATCACTCAGGGAATGGCTGCACCGCAACCAGCAGGCCACGCTCTCCGGGGACCGGGAGGCCATGGCGCAGGTCGCGGTGGACTTTGACAGCACGATCCGGTCACTGCTGGCCGAACGACGTGAAGCGGACGATCAGGCGCCAGGGGACACCACTACCGCACTGATGAACGAGACGGTGAATGGCCGCCCCCTCACCGACGAGGAGCTGGTCAGCATCCTGCGCAACTGGACCGCCGGCGAGGTGGGTACCATCAGCGCCAGCGTCGGCATCATCATGCACGCCCTGGCCCGGAACCCGGAGCTGACGATGCGCCTTCAGGACCACCCGGAGGAACGGGACGGCGCCATTGATGAGCTTCTTCGCCGCGATGCGCCGCTGATGTCCAACCGCCGTGTGACCACCTGCCCGGTAACGCTCGGAGGCCGCCGGATTGAGGCGGGCGAACGCCTGACGATCCTGTGGGCCTCCGCCAACCGGGATGAGGCTGTCTTTGGTGAGCCGGATGCGATCGACCCCGGGAGCAATGCCACAAGCAACCTCCTCTACGGTGCCGGCATCCATGTCTACCCGGGGGCGCCGCTGGCAAAGCTTGAGTTGGGTACACTGTTTGAGGAACTTCTGTACTGGCGACCCCACTTCAGGCCAGCGGATAACAGTGAGCCCCGCCGGGCCCATTACCCGGCAGGCGGATTCTCATCACTGCCCCTTGCTTTCGGGTAGATCCCTTTCCGCATTGCGCGCGTAATAAACCGGGAGTACATTCTTCCAAAAGCCCCCTCGGGGCGGTGATGGTAGCCCCATGCGCCCGATTGCCCTTCTCACCGTGGTGCTTCTGTTGCTGGTACCCCCGGCCCGGGGCGAAACAGACGGGGAGAATCTGCCCGTCATCACCCTGGTGGCGGACGAGTGGTGCCCCTTCAACTGTGTCCCGGATGCTGAATCCCCCGGTATTCTGGTGGAAATCGCACGCCAGGCCCTGCTTCTGGAAGGCTATCGCGTGGAGTACCAGAGCATGCCCTGGCGCCGTGCCATCCGCGGGGTCCGCAATGGCAGCTTTCACGGCATCATCGGGGCCGGTCCCGCGGAAACGCCGGATTTCCACTTCCCGGATCAGCCGCTGGCCATGGCCCACCACAGCCTGTTCACCCTGCCGGGCAGCAACTGGACCTACATGGGCCTGGACTCACTCGCCCCCATCCGCCTCGGCGTAATCCAGGAATATTCCTACGGCGGTCTGTACGATGACTACATCCAGCGCAACGAGAGCAACAACGAACGCCTTATGGTTCTCAGCGGCAACCAGGTGCTGCCCCGCCTGATCCAGCTTCTGGAAATGGGCCGCATTGACGCCCTTGCCGCGGCGGAAAAGGTTCTGGATCACCACTACAGCCAGGAGGGCCGCATCAACCCGCTGCGCAATGCCGGGCTGGCCTATCAGGAAGAGCTCTATATCGCCTTTTCACCGGCGAAACCGGAGGGCCGGGAACTGGCCGATGCCCTGAGCCGGGGCATGGCAAAGCTGCGCGAGCAGGGGCTGGTCGTGGATATACTGAACCACTACAGCGCTCTACAGCACTGAGCGGACGATCAGGGCCGTCACCGGCACTGTGCCGGTGATCGGGGAACGGAGCCACACCCGATGGCCACTGCCCGGTGCCGCGTCAACAGGTTGATGATCCCGTGCTGAAAGCAGTGTCTCCGGCTGGAACCAGTGATTGCCGGAGGGCGTCATCAGCTCCAGCCAGTCCCCCGGCGCAAACCGGTTCTTGACCTCGATGCACAGCCAGCCCTGTTCCCCGGAAAGCACCTCGCCCACCCACTGGCGGGTTCCCAGCAGCGAGGTGCCGTCCTCGTAGCGCTGGTACTCAGCCGGCGGGTGGCGACGCAGGAAGCCCTCCGTGTAACCCCGGTTGGAGAGCGCTTCCAGTTCGTCCATCAGCGTCCGGTCAAAGGTCCTCCCGGCCATGGCGTCATCAATGGCACGGCGATAGACCTGCACTGTGCGGGCCACGTAATAGGGGCTCTTGGTACGCCCCTCGATCTTGAGCGAATCCACGCCCATCCGGCACAGCCGCTCCACGTGCTGCACCGCCCGCAGATCCTTCGAGTTCATGATGTAGGTGCCGTGCTCGTCCTCGTGCATGGGCACGCTCTCGCCAGGGCGGCCCGCCTCCTCCACCAGCATACTGTGCTCACCGTCCTCCTGGTGCACGGGAATCAGGTCGCCGCTGCTGTCGTGAGTGGAGGCCTGCGGAGTATAGGACCAGCGGCAGGCGTTGGTGCAGGCGCCCTGGTTGGCATCGCGATGGTTCATGTAGCCGGAAAGCAGGCAGCGACCGGAATACGCCATGCACAGCGCCCCGTGCACGAACACCTCCAGCTGCATACCGGGCACCTGCTCGCGCATCGCCTCGATCTCATCCAGTGACAGTTCCCGGGAGAGGATGACCCGCTCCAGCCCCTGCCGGCGCCAGAACTCCAGGGTGGCCCAGTTCACCGCATTGGCCTGCACGGACAGGTGGATGGGCATATCCGGCCAGTGCTCCCGTACCAGCATGATCAGTCCGGGATCGGACATGATGAGCGCATCCGGCCCGGTGGCGATCAGCGGTTCCAGATCCCGCAGGGCGGAGCGGATCTTGTCGTTGTGCGGGGCAATGTTCAGCACCAGATAGAAGCGCCGGCCGTGCGCATGGGTATAGCGTATGGCCTCTGCCAGCGCTTCGGCATCGCGGAAGCTGTTGTTGCGCACGCGCAGCGAATAGCGGGGTGGACCGGCATAGACCGCATCCGCGCCATAGGCGATCGCCATTTCAAGGTGTCGCTGGTTCCCCACCGGGGCCAGCAGCTCAGGGGCCTGTTCCATCATGGACGCAGGGTAGGACAACGGGCGCAGCGGCTCCTTGATTTCCATCAGCCGTCAGGCCTTCCCCTGCACCGCTCTCCCGTTTAGGGTAATGCCATGACTGATTTCAGCCTGCACCCACAGCTTGAGGCCGACTGCCACTGGGTCGGCCGCCTGGAGAACTGCCAGATCCTGCTCCATCACAATGCCGGTGTTCCCTGGTACATCGTGGTCCCGGAAACCGAAGCGGGGGAACTGCACGAGCTGGGCATGGCCGAGCGTGCCGATGTGGACTGGGTACTGGATGCCATGGCCCGTTTCATCAAGCACCATCACGGCAGTGAACGCATCAACCTGGGCGCCATCGGGAACCGCGTGCCCCAGCTGCATATCCACGTGATTGGCCGCAGCGAAGGCGACCCCTGCTGGCCGGATGCGGTCTGGGGCCACCTGCCCGCAGGCCCGGCCTGGAGTGAGGCGGCGATTGAGGCCATCCGCCAGCAGGCCCCGGTCGAGGCCTGACCCCTACCAGGCCCCGCGCGTGATGCGGCGGCAACCCCGAACGCTGCCGTTGTAGAAATAGACCCAGGCCGGACCAAAACGGGTATCCCGCTGCTGGCGGGTGTATTCGCCCCGCTCCGGCGCCTGAGCGTTGTAGCTCTCCAGCGCATCCACCCGGGCGAACGTGCGCTCATCCACTTCGTACACCTCCACCAGGACGCCCCGGGAAGGCTGCTCAACGGCACCGGGGTACGGGCCCAGATGGTGGAGAACAATACTGTTCAGGTGATCCGTGCCCAGAAAGCGGGCGCGTATCAGAAAGCGGTGATTGCTGTAGCCGCGCTTGAGGGTGCCATAGACCGCTATACGGAACCCGGTACTGCCATCGTCGCTCATTCCCGGTTCTTTGCCTCCTCGGTTTCAGCGTCGTCCTGCGCATACCAGTCATCCAGCATCCGCTGCAGCCGTTCCCGCTGGATGGCCTCGTGCAGCTCGTTCTGGCGCTTTTCATCACGCAGCGAGCGCAGCAGCGCGGCCGCCATGAACAGCATCAGGATCATGAAGGGGAAGGCCGCGAGGATCGAAACGGTCTGCAGCGCGCCCAGCCCACCGCTGAGCAGCAGTACGCCAGCCACCAGCACCTGGACCGCGCCCCAGGTCACACGCGACCAGCGCGGTGGGGTGAGCACCCCCTTGCTGGTGAACATCCCGAGCACAAAGGTGGCGGAGTTCGCGGAGGTGATCACGAAGAGCGTGATCAGAACCAGCACCAGGATCCCGAGCCACTCCGAGCCCGGCAGCAGCGAGAGCATGGCGAAGAGCCCGGCGCTGACCTCATCGGCCACCGCCTGCCCCACGGCCGCCCCCTCAAACAGTTCGAAGTACAGGGCGGAGCCGCCGAAAGTCGCGAACCACAGGGTACTCAGAAGCACCGGGGTGCCGATCACGCCCACCACGAACTCCCGGATGGTTCGCCCGCGGGAGATGCGTGCGATGAAGCTGCCCACGAACGGCGCCCATGAGAGCCCCCAGGCCCAGTAGAAGATGGTCCAGCGCTCCACCCAGTCGTCCCCAGTGTAGGGGGTCATGACCAGACTCATGCCCATCACATTGGCGAAGTAGTCGCCGATGGCGGTGGTCATGGCGGCGGTGATGAAATCCGTGGGTCCGGCGAAGAAAACGAACACCAGAAGCAGCCCCGCCAGGATCATGTTGGCGTCGCTCACATAGCGTACCCCGCTTTCCAGCGGGGCCAGGGAACAGAGCAGGAAAACCACGGAAACCCCGCCCAGGATCATCAGCTGCTGCTCAGTACCAAAGGCGGTATCCGCAACCGACACCAGCCCGCTGTTGATCTGTATGACACCGAGCCCGAGCGTGGTGGCGACACCGAATACCGTGGAGACCACGGCCAGGATGTTGATGCCGTGACCGGTGAACCCATCAACCCGATCCCCCAGGCTGTTGCGGAAGGCTTCGCTGATCAGACCCGCGCGCTGGTGCCGGAAGCGCACATAGGCGATGGCCAGCCCCACCACCGCAAAGTTGGCCCACTGGTGGAACCCCCAGTGGAACAGGGAGTACTGCATCGCCAGCCGCGCCGCCGCGGGCGTTCCACCTTCAGCGCTGTCCAGCGGTGGCTGCAGGTAATGGCTCATGGGTTCGGCCACACCCCAGAAAACCAGCCCTACCCCCATGCCGGCGGAGAAGATCATCCCCAGCCAGGTGAGGAAGGAGAACTCCGGAATCTCACCGTCCGCCCCCAGGCGGATGTGACCGTAATCGCTGAAGGCCACCCCCAGACAGAACAGCAGAAAACCGGAGGTGACAAACAGGTAGAGCCAGCCGAAATGCAGGGTGGTGAACTCAAGCGCCTGTGCGCTGTAGGCCGCGAACGGTTCCGGCCAGGCGACGCCAGCCCCGACAAAGGCAAGCAGCAGAAGCAGTGATGTATAGAAGACCCAACCGGGGCGGTGACCCATAAGCGGCTTCCGACAGGAACAGTGCTTCCACTCTAGCGCCAGGGCAGGGCCGGATAAAGACACTCAACCAGCCCGACTGTCACACAGCCGCCTCGCCCCGGCTTCTGTACTGGCGCGGATCAATACCATGGCGCTTGAGCCTGGAGGCCAGGGTTGTGGGTTTGAGCTCCAGCAGCTCGGCCGCGCCACCCTGCCCGAACACCTTGCCCTGGCACCGTCGCAACGCGCTGATCATGTTCTCACGCTCCTGATTCCGCTTCTCGGCTTCGGTAAGTGGCCGCTGCTCCGTCCCCGGGGTTTCCGCGCCGACAGAAACCGGTTCCGGGGCCGCGGCATCCCGATCCGCCGGCAGGTCAAAGTTCAGCTTACGTCCCCGTGTGACGATCACCTGCCGTTCGATCACGTTCTCCAGCTCGCGCACATTCCCCGGCCAGCTGTAGCGCTGGAGGGCTTCCACATTGGCATGGCTGAGCTCCAGCGGCGCCCGGTGGAACCTGCGACAGGCGTTACGCAGGAAAAGCTGCGCCAGCGGTGGGATGTCCTCAGGGCGCTCGCGCAGCGGCACCGACTCGATGGGGAACACATTCAGCCGGAAATACAGATCCTCACGGAACCGACCCGCCTCAACCTCGGTTTTCAGATCCCGGTTCGTCGCCGCAATCACCCGCACATCCACGCTGCGGGTGCGCGTTTCACCGATACGCTCAAACGTCTGCTCCTGCAGAACCCGCAGCAGCTTACCCTGCAGTGACAGCGGAATCTCGCCCACCTCATCCAGGAACAGGGTGCCGCCATCGGCCAGCTCGAAGCGCCCGACCCGGTCGTTCACCGCGCCCGTGAAAGCCCCCTTAACATGGCCGAAGAATTCGCTCTCGAACAGCTCCGCCGGAATGGCAGCGCAGTTGACCCGGATCATGGGACGTTCCGAACGATCACTGACATTATGGATCGCCCGGGCGATCAGCTCCTTGCCGGTGCCGGACTCGCCGGTGACCAGCACATTGGCGCCGGTGGGCGCGACCAGGTCGATGCGCTGGATCATGGCCGCCACCGCCTCACTGCGCCCGACGATCTCATGGGCATTATGCTCGGCGCTGATTTCCTCCTGA
>JBNJEG010000024.1:0-20616 GCA_051745655.1 Pseudomonadota bacterium | reverse complement strand
GCCCAGGCGCTCCAGCAGTTCCTTCATCTCACCATCCGCGTAGAGCGTCACCTCACCACTCAGTGAGCCCTTGATGGTGCCCTCGTTGCGCGCGGCTTCCAGCTGCTTGTTCACCGCGCTGCGCACATCGATGAGCGTATCCCACTCATCCTGCTTGATGGGCGCATCCGTCGGCAGCGCTTCAAGGCCCTCATGCCAGGTCCCCCAATGCACGCTCTCGTCCCGCTCACCGGGGATATGCTGCCAGATCTCGTCCGCGGTGAAGGTCAGGATGGGCGCGATCCAGCGCGACAGTGACTCGGCCACGTGGTAGAGCGCGGTCTGGCAGGAGCGGCGCTCCAGGCTGTCCGGCTGAGTGGTGTACTGACGGTCCTTGATGATGTCCAGGTAGAAACCGCCCAGGTCCAGGATGCAGAAGTTATGCACTTTCTGGTACACCTGCAGGAAGCTGTAGCGGTTGTAGGCGTCGATCACCTCGTCCTGCAGGCGCCGCGCCCGGTCCACCATCCAGCGGTCGAGCGCCACCATGTCATCGAAGGCCACGCTGTTCGCTGCCGGATCAAACCCATCCAGGTTGGCCAGCAGGAAGCGCGACGTATTGCGGATGCGCCGATAGGCATCCGCGGTACGCTTGAGGATGTCCTGGGAGACGGACATCTCGGCACTGTAGTCCGTGGCCGCCACCCACAGGCGCAGTATGTCCGCGCCCAGCTCGTCCATCACCTTCTGGGGCGCGATCACGTTGCCCATGGACTTGGACATCTTGTAGCCCTTCTCGTCCACGGTGAAGCCATGGGTAAGGACCTCTTTGTAGGGCGCCTGTTTCTTGATGGCGATGCCGGTCTTGAGCGAGGACTGGAACCAGCCGCGATGCTGGTCCGAGCCTTCCAGGTAGAGATCCGCGGGATAGCGGTTGAGATCCTCGCGCCGATCCAGAACGGAAGCGTGGGTCACACCGGAATCGAACCAGACGTCCAGGGTGTCCGTTACCTTCTCGTAGGTGTCCGCGTCATCGCCGAGCAGTTCACGGGCATCCAGCTCATACCAGGCGTCGATGCCATCCTTCTCGATGGCCTTGGCGGCCGCCTCGATCAGCTCCGGCGTGCGCGGGTGCAGCTCATAGGTGTCCCTGTGGACGAAGAGCGTGATCGGCACGCCCCAGGTGCGCTGGCGCGAGATGCACCAGTCCGGGGACTGCTCGATCATGCCCTCAATGCGCTGCTGGCCCCAGCCGGGGATCCACTTAACGCCCTTGATCGCCTCCAGCGCACCGGTTTTGAGGCCATTCCGGTCCATGCTGATGAACCACTGGGGCGTGGCGCGGTAGATCAGCGGCGTCTTGGTCCGCCAACAGTGCGGGTAGCTGTGCTTGAACGACTCCTGGAACAACAGGCAGCCCTCGCGTTCCAGCGCCTGACAGACCGGGGTATCCGCCTTGTAGATGTGGATGCCCGCGAACTCGCCGGCGGCTTCGGCGTAGGTGCCATCCGCCTTTACGAGATTCAGGGTTCCGATGCCATTGGTCCGCCCGATCTCGAAGTCATCCGGGCCATGGTCCGGCGCGGTGTGCACAAGGCCGGTACCCGCGTCCGTGGAAACGTGGTGCCCCAGCACAACAGGGACCTGGCGCTCATACAGCGGATGTTGCAGCATCAGCCCGGTCAGCGCAGCCCCACGACAGCGTGCCACCACCTCGGCGTTCTGCAGGTTCCAGCGCTCGGTCACCGTCTCCCGCAGTTCCTCGGCCACTACGAGGTATTCGGTGCCCCGGCCGGCATCGGCTCGAATCAGACTGTACTCCAGCTCTTCGTTGACGGCCACCGCCTGGTTCGCGGGAATGGTCCAGGGTGTGGTGGTCCAGATCACCAGTGATACCGGCGCATCCAGCCCGCTCTCACCGAAGGCGCCGGCCACTTTCTCCGGCGCAACCGCCGGGAAGCGCACGTCGATCTGGATGGAGGTCTTCTCCTGGTACTCCACCTCGGCCTCCGCCAGCGCGGACTGGCCGACCACGCTCCAATAGACCGGCTTGAAGCCGCGCTCCAGGTGACCGTTGTCGATGATGCGGCCCAGGGAACGGACGATGTCCGCCTCCACCTTCGGGTCCATGGTCAGGTAGGGGTTGTACCAGTCCCCCAGCACGCCCAGGCGGATGAAGTCCTGGCGCTGATTGTCCAGCTGTTCGGCGGCGTAATCACGGCAGGCCTGGCGGAAGGTCTTGTAGTCCACCTTGTCACCGGCCTTGCCGATGTCCTGCTCCACCTTGTGCTCGATGGGCAGGCCGTGGCAGTCCCAACCCGGCACATAAGGGGCATCGTAGCCCATGAGGTTACGGGATTTGACCACCATGTCCTTGAGGATCTTGTTGACCGCGTGACCAATGTGGATGCTGCCGTTGGCGTAGGGCGGGCCGTCGTGCAGCACGAAGCGCTCGGCGCCCGCACGGCGCTGGCGCAGCGTGCCGTAGAGGTCCAGACGGTTCCAGCGCTCGAGCATTTCCGGCTCGCGCTTGGACAGGTTCCCGCGCATGGGGAAGTCCGTCTTCGGCAGGTTCAGCGTGTCTTTGTAATCGCTCATGAAGGTTCCCGGAGTCTGTCGTTTCGGTCAGCGTTCCACATTGGTCGGTACCGGGCGGTTGTTCGCCAGCCAGTCACGCCCCTGGTTGATGTCCTCGTGAATGCGCTTCTCAAGCTCGTCCACGGAATCGAATTTGACCTCGTCCCGCAGGTGATAGAGGAAGGTCACCCGCAGCCGCCGACCATAAAGGTTGGCGGAGAAATCCAGCAGGTGCACTTCCAGTGACGGGTACTGCCCATTAACCGTCGGACGCATGCCGATATTGGCCAGCCCACGCTCGAAATGCCCGTCCGGCATCTCGACGGCTACGGCATAGACGCCCCTCAACGGCGGCTTGCGCCCGCTGAGCAGGATATTGGCCGTGGGTACGCCCAGCTCGCGACCCAGTGCCTTGCCGTAGACCACCCTGCCGCTGATGGTATAGGGGCGGCCCAGCAGTTCTCTGGCGTCCGCCAGCCGGTTTTCTCCCAGCGCCTGGCGCAGCCGGGTGGAGCTGATACGCTCGCCGCCGACCCGGATGGTCTGGGTATGTTCCACCTCAAATCCGCGCTCGGCGCCGACGTCCTGAAGGAGCCGGAAATCGCCCTTGCGGTCGCACCCGAACCGGAAATCGTCCCCCACCACCAGGTGCCGCACGTTGAGCCCTTCCATCAGGACCTGCTCGATGAAATCCATGGCGGACAGGTTACGCAGCCGGGAGCGGAACTGCAGGCAGACCACGATATCCACATCGTGTGACAGCAGCACCTCGACTTTCTCTCGGAAGCGCATCAACCGGGGCGGCGCGTCAGCCCCGCCAAAGAATTCACGTGGTTGGGGCTCGAATACCATCACCACGGAGGGAACGCCCAGTTGATGGGCCCGGTCCCGCACCTGGTCGATGATCACCTGGTGACCACGATGGATACCGTCAAAGTTGCCTATGGTGGCGACACACCCGTTCGCAAGGGGGTTGTCACTGCGTTCCGCCCAGCGCTTGAGATTGTGCAGCCCTCGGATCAGCCGCATGCGGGGCTCCTCCTGATTTTCGGGGACCGCGGATTATACCGCAATGGCGGGACCGGGCCCAATGCCCACTGTCACAGGGTGTCAATGCATGCGGAAATGCCGCAGCCGGACACCGGCAACGAGAAGCACCGCAAAGTACGCCAGGGCCCCACCTGTCACCAGGGCAGCCGTTGTCCCCGCACGCGTGAGCAGATCAAACTCCAACCATTCGGCAGCCGCTGGCGAGAACACGTATAGCGATGCGCCCATGACTGCATTGGCGGCCAGCAGCTGCAGCCCAAAGCGGCCCCAGCCGGGTTGCGGACGGAAGACGCCCTCCCGGTAAAGCCCACGCAACAGCAGGCTCCCGTTCATCCAGGCGGACAGCGCCGTGGCCAGTGCCAGCCCGGCATGGGCCAGCGGCCAGACCAGGATCAGGTTGAACACCATATTCGAAGTCATGGCGATCACCGCGATCTTCACGGGCGTCTTCATGTCCTGGCGCGAGAAGAATCCCGGCGCCAGCACCTTCACCAGCATGAACGCGATCAGCGCCAGGGCGTAGGCCCGCAGACTCTGGGCGGACATAAACACATCCCGCCCGGTGGTTTCACCATAGTGGAAGAGGGTCGCGATCAGCGGTTCGGCCAACAGGCACAGCGCCAGCCCCGCCGGGATGCCCAGCAGCAGCACGCTGCGCAGTGCCCAGTCCAGCGTGCGCGAGAAGGAGTCCATGGACTCGTCCGCGTGCTTGCGCGAGAGGTTGGGCAGGATGACGGTGCCGATGGCCACGCCGAAGATTCCCAGCGGCAGCTCGGAAAGCCGGTCCGAATAGTACAGCCAGGAGACACTCCCGGTTTCAAGCATCGAGGCCAGGATAGTATCCAGAAGCAGGTTGATCTGGCTCACAGAGACCCCGAACAGTGCCGGCGCCATCAGCTTCATGATCTGGATTACGCCCTCGTGCCGGTAATCTATCCTCGGCCTCGGCAGCAGGTTGAGCCGCGCCAGGAATGGCAGCTGAAACAGCAGCTGCAGCACACCGGCGATCAGAACGCCCCAGGCCAGTGCCAGTATGGGCTCCTGCATGTAAGGGGTCAGCCAGATGGCGCTGGCGATCATGCTCAGGTTCAGGATCACCGGCGTGAAGGCCTGAACCCCAAAGATGTCGTAACTGTTCAGGACGCTGCTGCAGAAGGCGGTTAGCGAGATCAGCAACAGGTAGGGAAAGGTGATGCGCAGCATCTCCACCGCCAGAGGATAGCGGGCCTCGTCCCCGATGAAGCCGGGGGCGAACGCCGCCGTGATCCAGGGCGACCCCAGCACCGCCAGTACTGACACAACCAGCAGCACAAAACCGAGCGACCCGGCCACCGTGTTGACCAGCGAATGCACGGCCCGGGTGTCGTATTTCTGGCGATATTCCGAGAGCACCGGCACGAAGGCCTGGTTGAAGGCCCCCTCCCCGAACAGACGGCGCAGAAAGTTGGGAATCTTGAAGGCGACGAAAAAGGCGTCCGCATCCGGGCCGGCGCCAAAATAACGCGCAATCACTATGTCGCGGGCGAGCCCGAGCACCCGGGAAATCAGAGTGAAGACCGCAAAGATACCGGAGGAACCCAGGAGCCCACGCGACCGGTCAGCGGGTGATGCGGCTTCCTGTTCGCCTTCCGTCACTGGGCCTGAGTCCGGCTCGTGCGTCATTCTCGGTGATTCCCGGGTCAAAACGCCGGATACTACCACCCTGCCCCGCGCCTGACGACAGCAGGCCCGGCCCGGCCTTGACAAGAGCGGCTCTGAGCGGCATTATTCCGCGTCATTTCAGACCCATTGGTAACCCGAATTCGAGGAGTCAAACGGTGGCTAACTCTCCGCAAGCAAGAAAGCGTGCCAACCTTAACGAGATTCGCCGGAAGCACAACGCCGGCCAGCGTTCACGTGCCCGGACCTTCATCAAAAAGGTTGAGAGCGAGCTGCGCAATGGCAATGCCGAAGGCGCACGCGAAGCGTTCCGTCAGATGGAACCGGTACTCGACAGCACCGTGAACAAGGGCGTGTTCGCCAAGAACAAGGTGGCTCGCCACAAGAGTCGCCTGAACGCTCGCATCAAGGCGCTGCAGTCCGCCTGATCGCACCGGGTTGCCGTTAACGACAGACCCCGCTCCGGCGGGGTCTGTTTGTTTGGGGATGGGGCCAGTCCGGACGTTACACCAGGACCATGTTGTCCCGGTGGATCAGCTCCTCTTCCTGAACGTAGCCCAGCCGCTCGGCAACCTGCTCACTGGGGCACCCCGCAATCTGTCTTGCCTCGGCGGCGTCGTAGCTGACCAGCCCACGAGCAATTTCCCGGCCCTGTTCATCCACGCAGGACACCATCTCACCGCGCCGGAAACTGCCCTCAACTCGACGCACCCCCACGGGTAACAGGCTTCGGCCGCCCTCACGCAGGACCTTCACCGCACCGTCGTCCAGAACCAACCGCCCACGGGTACGAAGATGCCCGGCGAGCCACTGCTTGCGCGCATCCAGCCGTTCCTGGTCCGGAACCAGCAGTGTTCCCACCTCCTCATCGGAGCGGATACGCTCCAGAACACGTTCTATCCGGCCACCCACGATCAGCGTGAAGGCACCGGAACGCGCTGCCAGCCGCGCCGCCCGCACCTTGGTCGCCATGCCACCGCTGCCAAGTGCACCACGCCCACCACCGGCCACCATGGCATCCAGACGGCCATCACTGGCCCGCGCCTCGGGGATCAGGGCGGCCCCCGGATTTTCGCGAGGGTCGCTGTCGTAGAGCCCCGGCTGATCGGTCAGGACGATCAGGCCATCGGCCTCCACCAGGTTCGCGACGAGCGCACCCAGCGTGTCATTGTCGCCGAAGCGGATCTCGTCGGTGACCACGGTGTCGTTTTCATTGACGATGGGCACCACGCCCATGGGGAGGAGTGTTCTGAGGGTGCTGCGCGCGTTCAGGTAACGCTTGCGATCGGAAAGATCATCATGGGTCAGCAGAACCTGGGCGGTATGCGTGCCGTGGCGCTGGAACTGCGCCTCCCAGGCCTGTACCAGCCCCATCTGGCCGACGGCGGCCGCCGCCTGGAGCTCGTGCACATGCTCGGGGCGCTGCTTCCACCCCAATCGGCTCATGCCTTCTGCCACTGCACCGGATGACACCAGCACGATCTCGACACCGGCGCGCCGCCACGCCATGAGCTGATCCACCCACTGGGTCAGGGTTTCACGGGACAGGCCCCGGCCGTCATCGGTCAGCAGGGCGCTGCCGATCTTCACCACCAGCCGCTGCGCGCTGACAATACGCTGGCGCTCACTCATTACTGCCGGCCTCAGCGGGCGTAGACCACCTCGACATCGTGATCATCGTCCTCGTCATCATCGTCGTCTTCATGGCGCCGCCCCCGCAGGGACTGGATGTGCTCCCGGGCTTCCTCGTCCACCCGCTCGCGCATGTCGGCCTCGGCCTGAGCGAACTCGGGATCATCCCGCTCACGCTCATCCCGCGTCTCGAGCCAGCGCATAACCGCCTGGGCCAACTCCTGGATACCGTCACCGCTGAGCGCCGAGATCAGATAGATGGGGCCCTCCCAGCCCAGTGCCTCACGCATGCGTTCGACTTCATCTTCCGCATCCGGCAGCGAATCCGACTTGTTGATCACAAGCCAGCGCTCACGCTCTGCCAGCGCCGGACTGAAGCGCTCCAGCTCGTGGGTGATGGTATGGACCGATTCCACGGGGTCTTCATCATCCCAGGGCATCGGGTCCACCACGTGCAGCAGCAGCCGGGTACGCACCAGGTGGCGCAGGAAGCGAATCCCCAGGCCGGCGCCCTCGGAGGCGCCCTCGATCAGCCCCGGGATATCGGCCACCACGAAACTCTGGTGCGCGGCTACGGACACCACACCCAGGTTCGGTACCAGGGTCGTGAACGGATAATCCGCAACCCGCGGCTTGGCGGCAGACATGGCGCGGATCAGCGTGGACTTGCCGGCATTGGGCAGACCGACCAGGCCAACGTCCGCCAGCACCTTCATCTCCAGGCGGATTTCACGGGATTCACCGGGAGAGCCGGAGGTGGTCTGGCGCGGCGCCCGGTTCACGCTCGACTTGTAGCGGGTATTGCCAAGACCATGGAAACCACCCTGCGCCACCCTGAGTGTCTGCCCGACCTCGGTCAGGTCGCCCAGGATCTCGTCCGTATTGCAGTCGACCACGGTGGTGCCCACCGGCACGTCCAGAACCCGATCCTCGCCCTTACGACCGGAGCAGTTACGACCACGGCCGTCCTCGCCGGTACTGGCGCTGAACTTACGCTGATAGCGGTAATCTGCAAGGGTATTGAGGTCGCCGTCAGCGCGCAGGAGCACGGACCCGCCATCACCGCCGTCGCCACCGTCGGGCCCGCCTTTGGGCACAAACTTTTCACGGCGGAAACTCAGGCAGCCGTTACCGCCCTTCCCGGCCTGGACCACAATGGTGACTTCGTCGACGAACTGCATGGGATGCCTCGAATCAAAAAACCCCGTACCGGGTCGGCGACCGCCACTGGCTCAGCCAGCAGCAGAAAGCACGTCGGCACGGGGTCGTTGAGCGTCAGAAAGCGCGGCTCAGACCGCGGATTCGACACTCACGTACTTACGGTTGCGGGGCCCCTTCACATCGAACCGCACCACGCCCTGATCCAGAGCGAACAGGGTGAAGTCCTTGCCAATGCCCACGCCCTGACCGGGGTGGAAGCTGGAGCCGCGCTGGCGAACAATGATGCTGCCGGGCTGTACTGCCTGGCCACCGAACGCCTTCACACCCAGTCGTTTTGACTCGGAATCGCGTCCGTTCTTGGTACTACCTGCTGCCTTTTTGTGAGCCATGCTGCCCCCTTAAGCCTTGATACCGGTAATCTTGACTTCAGTGTACCACTGCCGGTGCCCCATCTGCTTCATGGAGTGCTTACGGCGGCGGAACTTGATGATCTGGACCTTGTCGTGGCGACCGTGACTGACCACTTCAGCCGTCACCTTGGCGCCATCGAGGTCCGGGGTGCCGATCTTGACGTCGTCCCCTTCACCCGCCAGCAGAACACGGTCAAATTCAACCGTACCGCCGGTTTCGGTCTCGATCTTCTCGAGCTTGATCTTCTCGCCTTCGCGAACGCGGTGCTGCTTACCACCGCTGACAATCACTGCGTACATGCGTCTTCTCCGTCGATGACCCATCCCTGCTCTTTGGCCTGGTTCTAAGGGAAGCGCTCTGGCAACCCTATAGCAGGGAGCGGCAGGTGTTGGGATGAGTTGCAGGGCTGCGGATTATAGAGAAAACCGCCTCTGGAAACAAGCACAACAACTCTCGTTGTGATCATCCGCCTGCGTTATGCTCCGGTCAGGCAGCAGCCGAAAACAGGGAGAAGCGAAGAATGAGTGGGGACCATCCTGACACCACCCCGGTCGCAGGACCAAACAAACGCGTCATTGCCGCATTGCTCGGAATCGCGCTGGGCGGTATTGGCCTCTACCTCGTGGGCCAGTCGTATCCCGGTGATACGGAGCACTTCGGGCTGTGGTCGCTCGTTCCACCCGCCCTGGCCATACTGCTGGCGTTCTGGCTGCGCGAGGTCATAAGCGCCCTGGCCATCGGGATCATTGCCGGGGGCATGATTTCCGGTCAGGTCAACGTGATCGACGCCTTCCTGATTCCCTCCATCGGCACCGAAAGCTACGCACTTATCCTGCTGGTCTACCTCTGGGCGCTGGGCGGGCTGATCGGCGTCTGGACCCGCACCGGTGGCGCCGCCCGCTTCGCCGAGTGGGCGGGCGAGCGGATGGTCCGTGGCCCCGTCAGCGCCCGCCTCTTCACCTGGGTCATGGGGCTGATCTTCCACCAGGGCGGCACCATATCCACGGTACTGACCGGCACGACGGCCCGTCCACTGGCGGATAAACACCGCGTTTCCCATGAGGAGCTGTCCTACATCACGGACTCAACTGCCTCGCCTGCAGCCACCCTGATTCCGTTCAACGTCTGGCCCATCTATGTGGGCGGCCTTCTGGCGGGCACCATTCCGCTGTTCGAAAGCAGCGAGGACGGCATCCAGTTTTTCTTCCAGGCCCTGCCCTACAATTTCTACGCCATTGCGGCACTTGCTATCACGTTGCTGTTCGCTCTGGATCGCCTGCCCTTTTCGCCCGGCCGCCGGATGCGCGAGGCCATCAACAGGGCGCGTGAGACCGGTAAACTGGACCGGGATGGTGCCCGCCCCCTGACCTCCAGGGAGCTGACCGAACACCGGATTCCCGAGGGCTACCGCACCGGCCTGATGGACTTCCTGGCCCCCATCGGAGTGCTGCTCGGGGTCGCCATCATCCCCTACTTTGTCACCTACTTTCTGCTCGGCTGGACTGGCGGCGATCAGGACCCGCTGCTGCTGATTGCCGAAGCCTTCATTCTCGCTGTGGTCACCGCCATCGTCATTGCCCTGGTCAAGGGCATGCCTTTTGACGAGGTCATGGGCGGCTTTGTGGATGGCTGCAAGGGCGTCACCATCGGCGCCATCATCCTGGGGCTGGCGGTATCGCTCAAGGAGGTCACCGATGCCGTGGGAACCGCCGACTTCCTCGTCTCCACCGTCGGCGACAGCATACCCGCCATTCTCATGCCGGCCCTGCTGTTCGCTCTCTGCCTGTTGATCGCCTTCGCCACAGGCACGTCCTGGGGCACCTACGCAGTGATGATTCCCATCGCGATGCCCCTGGCCTGGCACATGGCGCCCGACCCGTTCTTCATCACCCTGTGCTTCAGCGCGGTGATCGGGGGCGCGGTCTTCGGGGATCAGTGTTCGCCCATTTCGGACACCACGGTACTGTCATCGCTGGCCACGGGCGCGGATCTGATGGACCACGTGCGCACCCAGATCCCGCTGACCTTCACGGCCGGCGGCATTGCCGTGGTGGGCTACACCCTGCTGGCGTTGGTAACCGGGGCGGGAAGCTGACCGTTCAAGTTGACAGCCCCCGGCACGCCCCATAATCTACGGCTCCTGCATGTCCCGGCAGCCGCTGGGGCGCTGCCCGACCAACTGCCGAATGCCTTATGAGTCTGGATGCCATCTACGCCCCGGTCCGGGACGACTTCGAAAGCGTCAACGCGCAGATCCACGAACAGCTGAATTCCCGCGTGCCGCTGGTCGAGCACATCGGCCACTACATCGTGGATAGCGGCGGCAAGCGACTGCGCCCCTTGCTGGTATTGCTCAGTGCCGGCGCCCTGGGTAATGGCGGGCAGCGACAGGCCACTCTGGCGGCGGTGATCGAGTTCCTGCACACCGCTACGCTGCTGCACGATGACGTGGTGGACACCTCCGAACTGCGCCGGGGGCGGGAAACCGCTAACGCCCGCTGGGGCAATGCACCCAGCGTGCTGGTGGGTGACTTCCTCTACGCCCGCGCTTTCCAGATGATGGTGAGTCTCGGCAACATGCGGGTGATGGACCTGTTATCAGAGGCCACGGGCGTGATCGCCGAGGGTGAGGTGCTGCAGCTGACCAATGTCCGCAACCCGGACCTCTCCGAGGTGGACTACCGCAATGTCATTCACAGCAAGACCGCCATGCTGTTCCAGGCGGCCTCCCATTCTGCCGCCGTTCTGGCGGAGACCGATGAGGTAACCGAAGCCGCCCTGCGCGACTTCGGGCAGCATCTGGGCATGGCATTCCAGATCGTGGATGACGTACTGGATTACGAGGGCAGCGCCGAAACCATGGGCAAGAACGTCGGCGACGACCTCGCCGAAGGCAAGACGACCCTGCCCCTCATCCACGCCATGGCAGAGGGCAACAGCGAGGATTCCGCCACGGTGCGCCAGGCCATCCGCAGCGGCGGGCCCGATCAGCTCGGCCCCGTGCTGGAGGCCGTCCACCACAGCGGCGCCATCGAATACTGCCGCCGGCGCGCCGACGAGGAAGCCGACAGGGCCCGGCAGTGCCTTACTGCCCTACCCGATTCCCCGCACCGCCAGGCACTCTATTACTTGGTGGACCTGGCAGTTCAGCGCTCAGACTGAGTCTTTCGCGCAGGCCTCGGGAAAATCCGGGCCGAGCTGCCCGCGACCATGAGGCCCCGCAAGCTCCAGCGCAGGCCCGACCGGTACAATCTGGGTCGGGTTAATCGTCCGCTGGCTGCGGTAATAGTGACGCTTGATCTGATCAATGTTCACCGTCTCTGAAACACCCGGGATCTGGTAAAGATCCCTCAGGTACCCCTGCAGGTTCGGAAAATCGCGCAGCTGGTGCCGGTTGCACTTGAAGTGGCTGTAGTAGACCGCGTCAAAGCGCACCAGGGTCGTGAACAGCCGCCAGTCCGCTTCCGTCAGGCGGTTGCCCACCAGATAGCGCTGGTCCGCCAGCCGGCTGTCGAGCCAGTCGAGGGCATCAAAGACTTCTTTGAACGCCTGCTCGTACTTGTCCTGGGCCGTCGCAAAGCCGGCCCGGTAGACCCCATTGTTGACGCTGTTGTAAACCCGCTCGTTCACGGCATCGATTTCATCCCACAGCGCTTCCGGATGGAAATCCAGTGCCCGCGCGCCCAGGCCGTCGAAGGCGCTGTTGAACATCCGGATCAGGTCGGCGGACTCATTGCTCACGATCCGCTTCTGGTGGGTATCCCAGAGGCAGGGAATGGTCACCCTGCCGGTGTAGTCCGGGGTATCGCGGGTGTAGATCTCGTGCATGAACTGGGCGCCGTTCTCGTGATCCTGATGGAAGGGCTCCTCCGGCCGGAATTCCCAGCCATTCTCCAGCATGTCCGGGTGCACAATGGAGACTGGAATCATATCCTCCAGCCCCTTGAGCTTGCGGAACACCAGCGCCCGATGCGCCCAGGGGCAGGCCAGGGCGACGTACAGGTGGTAGCGACCAGGCTCGGCTGCAAAGCCTGCCTCACCAGTCGAGCCCGCGCTGCCATCCGGTGTCACCCAGTTGCGGAACTGCGCGCTCTCACGTACGAAGGCACCCCCGCTCTTGGCGGTGTCGTACCACTGGTCGTGCCATTCGCCATCAATCAGAAGCCCCATAAAACCTCCCGGGTGTCAGAAACTTTTCAGGAATAACCACGTTACCCGAGAGATTGCGTTAGACTGGCCACCACAACAACCGATGAAATCTGGCCAACCCTTTCAGTTTTTCTGACCATGGCATTTCCCATCACCATAGACGCCCTGCGCGTCCTCGACGCCATCGCCCGCAAGGGCAGCTTCGCCGCTGCCGCCGAGGAGATGCATCGTGTGCCATCCGCCATCAGCTACACGGTGCATAAGCTGGAGGAAGACCTGGATGTGCTCCTGTTCGACCGCTCCGGCCACCGGGCAACCCTGACCAACGCCGGCCACTACCTGCTGGAAGAGGGGCGGCAGCTTCTTGAAGCCGCCAACACACTCGCGCGGACCACCCGGCGCGTCGCCGAAGGCTGGGAAACCAGCGTAACCATTGCCGTGGATGCGCTGTTGCCCATGTCGGCCCTCTTCCCGGCTGTCAGCACCTTCAACGAACTCGGCGTGCCGGTTGAGATTCACCTGATCGACGAGGTCTTCAACGGCCCCTGGGATGCCCTGCACACTGGCCGGGCGGACCTGATTGCCGGGGCATCAAGCGAAATACAACCACCGGGTAATTTCGAGCACCGGGACATTGGCCAGGTTCCCTTTGTCTACGCGGTAAGCCGGGATCATCCATTGGCACACGAACCCGGCCCGCTTTCCGAGGAGACCCTGAGCGCATGGCCCGCGGTGGTGGCTGCGGACAGTTCCCGCCAGCTGCCAGCCGGCTCCGCCGGCATTTTCGCGCGCCAGCGCACGCTGACGGTCTCAAGCATGGCCCACAAAATCGAGGCCCAGAAGGCCGGCCTCGGCATAGGCTGGCTCCCCCACCCCCAGGTGGAGCCGGCTCTCGCGGCCGGCGAGCTCGTCGCACTGGACGTAGCCACCAGACGCCCTCCGGTGGTACTTTGCATGGCCCGGCGCCGCGGGGATCAGGGCAAGGCGATCAACTGGTTCTGGGATCACCTCTCCCAGCCGGATTATTTCAGCCCCTGGCTCAACCCGGTCTGAGACGAACATCATCCATCATGGAGCAAAACGGATTTCCCCGATGCATCAGCTGAATGAACTGGACGCGTCTTTTCTTTTCCTCGAATCCGAGACCACGCCCATGCACATCGGTGGTCTCTACATTTTCGATGCTGCGGAACGGCAGAAAGCCCTCACCTTCGATGATTTCCGGGACTACCTGAGCCACCGCCTGCACCTCGCGGGTTTCTTTCGCCAGAAACTGATGCACCTTCCGTTCAACCTGGATCGCCCCTACTGGATTGACGATCCGGATTTCGACATTGATCGCCACCTGGAGTCAGTGGACCTGGAGGGCGGGGATTATGCCGCGCTCGTGGCGCTTGCCGAGGACCGTCTGGCAACCCGGCTGCCGCGCACGCGCCCCCTCTGGCAGGTTACCTGGGTGGAAGGCTTCGGGCCGGACACACTGCTGCCCGTGGATGGGTTTGCACTGGTGGTGCGCGTCCACCATGCCGCCGTCGACGCCTTCAGTGGCGAGGAAGTCATGGGCAAGCTCCTTGAGTACACACCCGATACACCGACCAAGACCCGGCCACCGGCATGGCGCCCAGAGCCGGCGCCACGCCCTGAACAGCTTTTGACCCGGGCTTCTCTGAACCTGCTGCGTAAGCCGTTCCAGTTCATGAGCCTGACCCAGTCCACTATGACGGCGGCGATGCGCGATCTGCTGGAACACCCGGTCGGCCGGCTACGGGCCCCCAGAAAGGTATTGGGCGCCCCCCGCACCCCGTTCAACCGCAACCTCACGGAGCGCCGCCGCCTGCACAGCACCTCCATCGACCTGGCGCGCCTGAAGACCCTGAAGGCCGCCATCGGGCCCGATATCAGCCTCAATGATCTGGTGCTCGGGATCTGCGCTGAAGCACTGAAGCGCTATATGGCCGGCCACGGCATCGAGCCGGAGGACAGTCTGGTGGCGTTGACGCCCGTATCCGTGCGCTCACGCAGCCTGCGCCAGCCCACGGGAAACCAGATGTCCGCCATGCTGGTCAACCTGGCCACGGATGAGCCGGACCCCGCGCGCCGTGTAGCCCGCATCCGGGCCAATACCCGGACCTCGGAGAATTATCAGGAGGCCATCGCAGCGGACCGACTCACCGAGCGCCTGCCCTCCACACTTGTGGCCCTGTCGACGCGGCTCTACAGCGAGTTCCACCTGGCCCAGCACTATCAACCCGCATTCAACCTGCCGATCACCAACGTGCCCGGCCCCCAGGTACCACTGTACCTGAAGGGTGCGCGCCTGGTGCAGCAGGTCAACACCGCCCCGCTGTTCCATGGCGCGGGCCTTGCCATCCTGGCACTGAGCTATGCCGGTGCCATGCACATCAATCTGACCACCTGCCCGGACCTGGTGCCCGACGGGGGCGAGCTTGCAGCCCTTATGGAAACTGCCGTAGAAGCCATCGAGACCAGCGCCATGGCCGGAACGGACAATCTGTCGACAGCTTGATGCCATTTCCGCCAATCACAGTTCAGTAACATTTTGTGACCATAGCCAAGATTTGAACCTGGATTCGTGACAAATTGTCAAAGCTGGTTGAAAATTACTTTATACTGATGAGGCGGTGACCAATGGCGACTCAGGCAGCGAGTGCTGAACGCGACATAAACGATAATTCGGTGGTAGAGGGGATGGAAATGGAACCGAAAAAGAGGGTGGGTGAAGAGCGCACCTCTATCCCGTTCCGTAGCAGTCGCTTTTTCTGTGTGGGTAACCGTTGGTATTTCACAACCCGGGAAGGTTTTGACAGCGGCCCCTATGCGACCCGCGAACGGGCCGAAGTGGGATTGCGGCGTTTCCTCAATGTCGTGCGCATGCTGCCCGAGCAGCAGGAAACGCGCCACTGAGGCGGTGCCTTACAGGCCGAACTGAAGCAGAGCCATCAGACCCAGCGAATAGGCACCGGCCACCACGTCATCGATCATGATGCCCAGGCCGCCCGGCATGCGACGGTCCAGCCAGCCGATGGGCCAGGGCTTGATGATATCGAAAACGCGGAAGGTAACGAACGCCACCAGCAGCCACACCAGACCGGTTGGCTGCAGAGCCAGCGTCAGCCATATCCCCACGAACTCATCCCAGACGATGGCTGGGTGATCGTGCACGCCAAGCGCCCTCGCCGTTCGCTCACACAGATAGATCCCCGCCACGAATGCCACCACGAGAACACTCAGATAGATCGGCGACGGCAACCAGAACAGCAGCGAATAGAGCAGCAGCCCAGCGAGCGTCCCCCAGGTTCCTGGCGCCTTGCGGACACACCCCGAACCCAACCCCAGAGCCAGACTGTGCCCCGGATCCCCCAGAAGTGAACGCGGGCTGATTGATGCGTCAGTCATCGCCTCTCCCAAAGTGGGCATAGCCCTGCTCTTTCATATCAATCCTGCCATCCGGCCCCATAAGGGAAACCCCTGGTGCCTCCGTGACGGTTCCGATCACGGTCAGTGCCAGTTCCTTGTCTGCGGAACTCGACGGCAGGGGCGCCTCCCTGGGCCACACGAACAGCAACTCATAGTCATCTCCCGCTGATGCCGCCAGCTGGCGGGCGCCCGTCATCCCACGCAGCGAGACAAGCTCTTCCGATACGGGCAGCGCCTCCCAGTCCAGAGAGGCTCCCCGCTCGACCAGAAGTTGCGTAAGATCAGCCACCAGGCCATCGCTCACATCCACCACGGCGGTGCCCGCGCCACGCAGCCATTGGCCAAGCGCCAGACGGGGCTCAGGATACCGGTAGCGCCGTAACATTGCGCTCACTGCGGGCGTCACCAGGTCACCCGCCTCCAGCCAGTTGAGCGCCTCACCGGCCTCACCGAGCGCCCCGCTCACGCAGATCCGATCACCCGGGCGGGCATCCCCCCGGCGAACCGCCGAGCCCTCTGGCACCAGACCCTGGGCCTGGATCGTGATGCTCAGTGGCCCACGCGTGGTATCGCCCCCCACCAGCTGGATGTTTTCCCTGACTGCCAGAGCCTTCATGCCCTCCACAAACCCGCTGAGCCAGGATTCACTGGCCTCGGGCAGCGTCACGGACAGGGTAAAGCAGAGGGGCTCTGCGCCCATCGCGGCGAGGTCACTGAGGTTCACGGCCAGGGCGCGCCACCCCAGCGCATGGGGCGGCATGCTGCGGGGAAAGTGGACACCCTCAACCAGGGTATCCATGGTCATGACCTGATCCCAGCCCGACGGGCACCGTACCACGGCGCCATCATTGCCAATCCCCTCGATGACTTCACTGCGCGCAACCGCATCGCCGAGGGGCTTCCAGAACCGGTCAATCAGGCTGAACTCATCCATGGAGGGGAGCTGCGGGCTCAAGCCCGCCTTGAGCGCGTCTCCGCGGGGCGCAGACGCGGGCACAGGCGGTCCAGAATGCTGTTGATGTACTTATGGCCATCGGTGCCACCAAAACGCTTGGCCAGCTCAATCCCCTCGTTGACAACCACGCGATAGGGGACGTCGATCCGGTTCATCAGCTCAAAGGTGCCAATGCGCAGGATCGCGAGTTCAATGGGATCCAGTTCGCTGACCGGACGATCCAGGAGCGGCTCGAACTGGCGGTCGAGTTCCTTCCGGGAACGATCGACGCCCTGCAGCAACTCCCTGAAATAGGCGCCGTCCAGCTTTTCCATGTCATTGTCGGTGACGAACTCCGCCTCGATCTGGCTGATGGGGCTTTCCGAGAAATGGCGCTGATAGAGCGCCTGAAGCGCCAGCGAGCGGGCCTTGCGCCGGTCTGCCGGCCGTGACTGCCCGGAGTGTTTCTCTGGATGAACGTCGTCACTCATTGCGCATCAATCCTGCGGAACAGGCTGACCATTTCCAGCGCGGCCATGGCGGCGTCCGCGCCCTTATTGCCGGCCTTGGTACCGGCCCGCTCAATGGCCTGCTCGATCGTATCCAGGGTCAGCACCCCGAAAATGATCGGCAGCCCTGCATCCAGCCCGACGCTGCCCACACCCGAGGCACTTTCACCGGCTACATAGTCGAAGTGCGGGGTACCACCGCGGATCACCGCGCCGAGCGCGATCACCGCGTCATGGCGCCCGGTACGGGCCACTTTCTGGGCGGTCACCGGAATCTCATAGGCGCCCGGTACGCGATAGATGGTGATATTGTCCCTGCTGATCCCGTGCCGGACCAGCGTGTCCGTGGCCGCCTCCACCAGGCTCTCGACCACGAACCCGTTAAAGCGACCCACCACCAGCGCGTAGTCGCCGCGGCAGTCGGTAAAGTCGCCCTCAATGGTCTTGATGTCTGTCATTACTGTCTCCGTACCGGGCCATTGCCGTTATTGGTTGTTCCCGTCATCGTAGGGCAGGTATTCCACAACCTCCAGATCGAAGCCGGAAATCCCCGAGAACTTGATGGGCGCGCTCATCAGCCGCATGCGGCCTACCCCCAGGTCGCGCAGGATCTGGGACCCGGTCCCCACCGTCAGATAGACGCCGGAACTGCCGGAGGAATCGGCTGCCTGCCGCCCCTGGGAGTGAGCTTCGAAGAAGCCACGGATGCGCTCTTCCAGCGCGTAGCTGTCCTGGCCGTTGTTCAGCAACACGATCACGCCGGAGCCTTCCGCCGCCACCTTGCGCATGGCCTCGTGAAGTGGCCAGCGCGGCGACCCGGGGTAGTTGGCGTGCAGCAGATCCCGCAGGGTGTCCGTGATGTGCACCCGGACCAGAGTCGGCTTCTCCGGGTCCACCTCGCCCATGGTCAGTGCCAGATGGGTCTCACCCTGAATGGAATCACGGTAGGTGTGCAGTCGGAATACCCCGTATTCCGTCGCCATCTCGTAGTGATCCACACACTCAACAGTGCGCTCGTTCATGGTGCGGTAGTGGATCAGGTCGGCGATGGTCCCGATCTTGAGGCCGTGTTTTTCAGCGAATTCTTCCAGCTGGGGGCGACGCGCCATGGTGCCGTCGTCGTTCATGACCTCGCAGATCACGCCCGCGGACTCAAAGCCCGCCATGCTGGCCATGTCACAGGCCGCCTCCGTGTGCCCGGCGCGGGAAAGCACGCCACCCGGCTGGGCCATGAGCGGAAAGATGTGCCCCGGGCTCACGATATCGTCCGCCTGTGCGCCCCGGGCGGCAGCCACCTGAACCGTGCGCGCCCGGTCAGCAGCGGAGATCCCCGTCGTGACCCCCTTGGCCGCCTCGATGGAAACCGTGAACTTGGTGCCGAAGCCGGAACTGTTGCGCTGCACCATCAGGGGCAGATTCAGGCGTTCACAGCGCTCACGCGCCATGGGCATGCAGATCAGGCCACGCGCCTCGGTGGCCATAAAGGTGATGTGCTCGGGCTGGACGCACTCCGCGGCCATGATCACATCGCCCTCGTTCTCCCGATCCTCGTCATCCATCAGGATGACCATCCGCCCCTGGCGGATGTCCTGGAGGATTTCCTCAATATTGTTCAGCGCCATCGTGCGTCCTGTTCGCCGTTGCTTAATGGCCATGCACCGCGGGCGTAAGGATCAGCCTCTGATCCGCTCCAATCACCCGTCGGTCACGGACCGTCATGCGGTGCTGCTGGGCCATCCGGTCCAGCGCGAGCTCTGCCATGGGTTTCGCCCGGCTGCCCAGCATCGTCGGTGCCTGGTACAGCCAGAATTCGTCAATCACGCCACTTTCCAGCGCCGCGCCGGCCAGAGTCGCGCCAGCCTCAACGAGTACCTCGTTGATTCCCCGCCCTGCCAACAGCCCCATGACTGCCGGCAGCGAGGGGCGACCGCCACCGTCGGGGTCCACGGTCGCCACTTCCGCGCCACAGTCGCGAAGACGCTCAGCCCGCCACTCATCCAGGGCGTTTGCCGTGCTGATCAGCAGGCATTCCCCGTCACCCGTGACAACCCTGGCGTCAGGACTGGTACGCAGATGCGGATCCAGCACCACGCGCAGCGGCTGATCTGACGGCACTGCCCTGTCTCCCAGCCCGCCCATTTCCGCAGGGCGTACGGTGAGTGACGGATCATCCGCCTGTACCGTGCCGGAACCGGTCAGGATGGCCCCGGACCGGGCACGCAGCCTCTGGACATCGGAACGCGCCGCCGACCCTGTAATCCACTGGCTTTCGCCAGATGCCATGGCCGTGCGTCCATCCAGACTCGCGGCCACCTTCAGACGCGCCCAGGGCGAACCGCCGGCCATGCGGCGCAGGAACCCGGCGTTGAGCTCACGCGCCGGCTCCGCGAGTACGCCCAGCCTGGTCTCGATGCCGGCCGCCTCAAGCACTGCCATGCCCTGACCGCTGACCGCTGGATTCGGGTCGCCAGTGGCCACCACCACCCGTCGAACACCGGCATCAACCAGGGCCTGGGCACAGGGCGGCGTGCGCCCCTGGTGGCTGCAGGGTTCGAGCGTGACGTAGGCGGTGGCTCCACGCGCCCTCTCTCCGGCTTCCGCCAGTGCGTTCACCTCGGCATGCGCCTCTCCGGCCCGATGATGCCAGCCTGCCCCCACCACTTCGTCGTTACTGACCAGCACACACCCCACCCTGGGGTTGGGGTGCGCACTGTAGAGCCCCCGCTCTGCAAGCTGCAGGGCCATGGCCATGTATCGGGTATCAGCGGTGGTCAACGGCGGGTCACCCCGTTCCCGGATTATTTATCCACGGATTCCTTCAGCGCCCTCGCCGCCACGGTCACAGGGGACTCATCCCCCGCGTCACCGGAGTGGCTCAGCCGCTCGATCTCGTCCTTGAACTCATTGATGTCCTGGAAGCTGCGGTAAACGGAGGCGAAACGCACGTAGGCCACCTTGTCGAGCTGGCGCAGTTCGTACATGACCTCCTCACCGATCATCAGGGATTTCACTTCCCGTTCACCGGTGGAACGCAGCCGGAACTTGATCCGGTTGATGGCGGCCTCGATGGCCTCAATATCGACAGGGCGTTTCTCGAGAGCTTTCATCAAGCCCTCG
>JBNJEG010000023.1:0-21271 GCA_051745655.1 Pseudomonadota bacterium | reverse complement strand
ACCCAGTATCGACCGGAATTCAGACACTTTCAAAGTCAATTCCCAGGCGCCGCCCAACTTCCTCGTAGGTTTCGATCACATCCCCCAGGTCCTGCCGGAAGCGGTCCTTGTCCATCTTGCGCCGGGTTTCAGCGTCCCAGATGCGACAACCGTCCGGGCTGAACTCGTCGCCCAACACCAGCTGCCCCCCGGCGCGCCCGAATTCCAGCTTGTAATCCACCAACAGCATGCCCGCATCCAGGAACAGCTGTTTGAGCACCCGATTCACCTCGTAGGTGCGCTCCTTCATGGCCTTGAGCTCGTCAGCCCTGGCCCAGCCGAAGGTCTCCGCAAGGGATTCGTTGATCATGGGGTCGTGCAGGGCGTCATCCTTGAGGAACAGCTCGAAGGTCGGGGGCAGAAGCTCCTGCCCTTCCTGAACGCCCAGGCGTCGGCACAGGCTGCCGGCGGCGTAGTTGCGGACCACACACTCCACCGGCAACATCTCGAGGTTGCGCACCAGGGATTCATTAGGCGAGAGGACGCGCTCGAAGTGCGTGGCGATCCCGGCGTCCTCGAGCTTCTGCATGATGAAGGCGTTGAACAGGTTGTTAACCCGTCCCTTGCGATCAAGCTGGGCAACTTTCTCACCATCAAAGGCGGAGGTGTCATCCCGGAACGCCAGTATGAACCGCTCCGGGTCGTCGGTGCGGAATACGGATTTGGCCTTGCCGGCGTAGAGTTCGCTGCCTTTTTCCATCACGCTCTCCCTGGATGCGGTTGCATGGCCGGTGCCCGGCCCTGAACGCGCGAATGATAGCCGATCAGCGCCGCCCGACGCCATGATTCCTCAATGCGCAACATCCCCTACGCTCCTATACTCGGTAACGGGCCAGGAGGAAATATACGCATGGAACCAGTCATCAACGAGTTTATCACGTCGAACCGCGACGCCCTTCACCTCGGCGTTGCCCTGCTTCTGGGCATGCTGGTGGGGCTGCAGCGGGGCTGGCAGGCCCGGGACCGGGATTCGGGAGAGCGCATCGCGGGCATCCGAACCCATGCCCTCACCGGGCTGCTCGGAGGCATCGCGGCACTGCTCGGCAGGGAGCTCACACCCTGGCTGTTGCCAGCGTTCCTCCTGGGCCTGGTGCTTCTGAATCTGCTTGCCTATTGGATACGGTCACCGCGCAGCGGCGACTACAGCATCACAGGCGCCATCGGGCTGATGCTGACCTTCAGTTTCGGGGTGATGGCGGTGAGTGTGGACGTGACACTGGCCGCCGCCGCAGCAGTGGTGACCACGCTGATCCTGGACAACAAGGCGGAGATTCACGGGCTGCTGGCCAAGCTCCAGGCCAGTGAGCTGGACGCAGGCCTCAAGCTCCTGGTGATTTCCGTGGTGATGCTGCCCCTGCTCCCCAATGAGGCGCTGGGACCGGGCGGGGTATTGAACCCTTACGAGATCTGGTGGCTGGTGGTGATGATCGCCAGCATTTCCTTCGTGGGTTACTTCGCCATACGGGTTGCCGGTACGGGTAAGGGCATCCTGTTCACCAGCCTGTTTGCAGGCCTGAGCTCCTCCACAGCACTGACGCTGCACTTCGCACGCCAGGCCCGGGATGCACAGGCGCTTTCCCCGCAGTTTGCCGCGGGTATCCTGATTGCCTGCGGCACCATGTTCCCCCGGGTCCTGATCTACTGCGCCGTGATCAATCCGGCACTGCTACCGGCCCTGGTTCAACCGGTACTGGTCATGGCTTTGCTGCTCTATCTGCCCGCCGGAGTGATCTGGCACCGGAACCGGGCCGTGCTCGATCTGGAACAGCCGGTTCTTACCCGTAACCCCCTGGACCTGCAGCCGGCGTTGATCTTCGGGGCATTACTCATGCTGATACTGGTCATCGGGGAGTGGCTCAGGGAGTGGTTTGGCGATGCCGGCGTGCTTGCGCTCTCGGCCGTGTCCGGGATTGCCGATGTCGATGCCATCACCCTGTCGCTCACCCGGATGTCACAGACCACCATTCCGGCGGCAACCGCCGTCATCGGTATCGTGCTGGCCTCGGCCGTCAACAATACAGTCAAATCGGGGATGGCAGCGGTCATTGGTCCCCGAGCATTGGGCGCCCGGGTAGCGCTGCCCATGGCCCTTTCCCTGGTGGCAGGCCTTTCCGTGGCCGGCCTCCAGGCGATGCTCTGAAGTGGGCAGTCGCGCTCAGCGAAGGGTTTCGTAGAGGCTGTTCAGCACATCCTGGACCCGGTCCGTCTGCTCCAGCTCTTCGCGCGGCTCCAGGGTGAGCTCATAGCCATCAGCGGATTCCTGCAGCCGCAGCTCGGCATTGAGCTCGGATTCAGCCTGATACTGCCAGAACCACCAGCCCCGGCTGCGCTGTTCCTCGGTGCGCAGGTCCAGATACCAGGTCCCCTTGCTGCGATCGCGGTCTTCCACCGTCAGGTCCATGCTTCCCAGCGCCTGGTCAACTTCCGCCCAGCTGCGGTTGAATGCCAGGGACAGCGTCAGCGCCTGTGTTTCGCCATCCGAGCGCTGGCGGGTTACCCGTTCTTCCCTGGGAAGATCCAGGGCTACCCGCGAATAGGTCTTGGTCTCCGCATTGGCCTGCAGATAATCCGCCAGGTCCTGCAGGAGCTGCTGCTCGCGCTCGGGATAGTCCACGGATTCCTGCCAGTCGAGCCGTTCCTCGGGCGTATCCTCTACTTCCACAAGCCGCGCCTGGACTTCCGTGCTCCGGCTCTGGACGCCGTGGGCAACCCGGACCTGAAGCACCAGCGGGCGCTCCTCATCCATACCGTCCACATCCACCCAGTCGCGGGTGCGCCCGGAACGGTTGAGAACAGCGGTCTGCTGAACCCCCGCACGCGGGTCGGCGTGGACCACCTCGGCGCCACGGTCACCGAGGAACTCGGAAATCGCGGGCCAGACACGCCCGGGCACGTCATTGACGATCAACCAGCTCAGATCTCCGGAACGGGACACCTGATAGTTGTTCTCCATGATCTGCCCGGTGAGGTCCGGAGGGCGGGGGATCTCGAAATCGCCGTCCTGTTCCACGGAGGTATCACCACGGACAACCGGGATCACGTATTCACTGTCGAGGGATTTGTCCGACAGGCCCTCCGGAATCTCAAGCGGCTCCCCCAGTTGCGCCTCACGGTAATCCAATGAGCGGTCCGGGAAGAGACCACAGCCACCCGCGAGGGGCAGGATGGCAATGGCGGCGGTCAGGCGGATTCGACGGGTCGGCTGGTTCGGATTCACAGACATCCTGAAGCCCTGAGTGCTTCCAGCACATCATCGCGGTATTCTTCGCTCAGCGGCGTCATGGGTAGGCGGATCCCGGGGCCAATCAGGCCCATCTGGTGCATGGCCCATTTAACAGGTATGGGGTTGGCCTCAAGGAAAAGCTTGCGGTTGAGCGGCGTCAGGATCCCGTCCAGCCGCCGCGCTTCGGCTTCATCGCCGCTTACGGCGGCGGCACAGGTCTGTGCCATGAGCCTTGGCGCCACGTTGGCGGTAACCGAGACATTGCCACTGCCGCCACGCAGCATCAGCTCGAGCGAGGTGCCATCGTCCCCCGAATATACTGCGATCCGGTCGCCCACCATGCGCACCAGCTCCTCGCCTCGGCTGACGTTGCCGGTGGCGTCCTTGATGCCGACGATGTTCGGAATGTCCGCGAGCCGGTTCGTTGTCTCGTTCAGCATGTCGCAGGAGGTACGACCGGGCACGTTGTAGAGGATCTGGTTGACGTCCACCGCCTCGGCCACGGTGCGGAAGTGCTGATAGAGGCCTTCCTGAGTGGGCTTGTTGTAATAAGGCACCACCAGCAGGCAGGCATCCACGCCGATCTCGGCTGCCTCGCGGGTCAGGTCCACGGCCTCGTGAGTGGAGTTGCCCCCGGTGCCCGCAATAATCGGAATCCGGCCGTTGGCGTGGCTCACCACCCGACGGATCACATTGATGTGCTCGTCCGGCTTGAGCGTTGAGGACTCACCGGTTGTTCCCACAGCCACGATTGCGTTCGTGCCCGCTTCCACGTGATAGTCCACCAGTTTATCCAGGCATTCCCAGTCGATGCGCCCTTCGGCGTCCATCGGGGTTACCAGTGCAACCAGACTCCCAGTGATCATATCCGCTCCGAACCGGTTAAAAGGGCAATGGTAATCCCGCCACTGGGGCGAGACAAGAGTCGTGCCAGTGCGTTAATCCACGGTCGTCTCGGGGATCTCACGGACGGGCCAGGATTTCATGATGGCATTGAGCACAATCGCGAGCGGGATGGCGAAGAACACGCCCCACATGCCCCAGATGCCCCCGAACACCAGCACCGCCAGCATGATGGTGACCGGGTGCAGGTCAACGACTTCCGAAAACAGCAATGGCACCAGCACGTTTCCGTCAATGGTCTGGATGATCAGGTAGACCACCATCAACCAGAAGAATTCATCGCTCCACCCGAACTGGAACAGACCTACCATGGCGATCGGAATGGTCACCACGGCGGCCCCCACATAGGGAATCACCACCGAGAAGCCGACCAGGAGACTCAGAAGGGCCGCATAATCCAGACCGATCATCTTGAGCGCAAAATAGGTAACACCGCCGACGATCAGTATCTCGATGGCTTTGCCCCGCACGAAGTTGGCGAACTGCATGTTCACCTCGCGCCAGATGTAATCCATCGTCGGCCGTTCCCTGGGCAGGAAGCTGCCCAGGCGTTCAAGAATGAGGCGGCGGTCCTTGAGAAAGAAAAAGACCAGGATCGGCACCAGCACCAGGTAGACGAGCAGCGTGATCAGACCGGGAATACTCTCGAGCGAAAGCGATACCAGCCACTGGGTAATCTGCCCCATTTCCGACGTCACCTGCCGGAAGAGTGTGTTCACCTCTTCCATGGAAACGAGCTGGGGATATTCCTGCGGCAGGGTTTCGATGTACTGCTGGGCTGCGCGCATCATCCGCGGCAGCTCCGAGGCCAGGCTGGAAACCTGCCCCCACACCAGTGGGAGAAGACCCAGTATGAAAGCAATGAACAGGCCGATGAACAGCACAAACACCAGGGTCACTGACAGGAGGTGCGGCACCCCCAGACGACAGAGCTTGGCAACCAGCCCCTGCAGAATGTAGGCAATGATGATGCCTGCAATGAAGGGCGCGAGCACACGCCCGAGGAAGCCGACCAGCAACAAGGAAACCGCCAGCAGCAGGACGATGATGAGTGCTTCCTCATTGGAGAGATAACGGGTTGTGAAATTGCGCAGCATTCGGACCATCAACCCTGCCCTCCAGCACCGTCCTCACCACAACGGATCAGGAAAACCCAGGTGCCTTCGTCCTCTTCCTGGCTCTCCAGCCGGTGGCTGGACAGGGAAAGAAACGCCGGAATGTCCCGTGCCGACCCTGGATCCGTTGCGACCACGCGCAGGCGCTGACCCGGGCTCATGCCGTTGAGGCAGAGCTTGGTCTTGAGCAGGGGCATGGGGCACTGCAGACCACTGGCATCCAGATGCTGGTCCACGTCGTCGCTCATGGGCTGGTTCCATTCCGGTAAATGCTCGGGCGGTATCATAGCATGGATACCCCCTTAAACCGGAACGTGCGCATCTGTACCCGCCCCCATGGATCTGGCATTGTTAAGCCATGCGACGCGCCATTGCCTTATTCCTGATTCTCTGCCTGATCGCTTCGCCAGCAGTCTCCGCGGAGGAAAACGAACTGCCGGCTATCGGCAGTGGCGGCCTTATCGCCGGGCAGCAGGAGCGCGCCATAGGCCGACAGGTCCTTACCCAGATCCAGCGCAGTGCGCCGCTGGTATCGGACCCCATGCTCCAGGAGTACTTCGAGGACACCCTGCACCGCATGATCCCGCATGCCCCTTTGCAGGACCGCGACATCACCCCCTTGATCATTAACGATCCGTCACTCAACGCCTTTGCGGTGCCCGGCAACATCATCGGTATCCACACCGGACTTTTCCGCACCGCGGAGAGTGAGCATGAATTCGCGGGCGTGATCGCGCACGAAATCGCGCACCTGAGCCAGCGCCACTATGCGCGCCGCCTCGAGCAGCAGGAGCGCAGTACGCCCTTGACGATTGCAGGCATGCTGGCCGGGTTGATCCTGACTGCAGCAACCGGCTCGGAAGCCGGCATTGCGGCAATGGCCGGCACACAGGCACTGGCCATTGACCAGATGCTGCGCCACAGCCGGGCTCATGAGCAGGAAGCGGACCGGTTGGGCATCGAGATCATGGCGGAGGCCGGCTACGATCCCGCGGGCATGCCCTCCATGTTCGAGCGCATGCTGAGCCAGGCGCGACTCCAGGGGAATCGCCCCCCAGAGTATCTGTCGACCCACCCGCTGACCGAATCCCGGGTCTCGGATACCCGTTCACGTGTTTCTGAATTCCGGGATCAGGAGCACTACGATGAACGGTTGGCCTACCACCTGATCCGCAATCGCGTTCGCCTTCATCACGGCGAGAACCCGGAAGCCTTCATTACACGGTTCCGGAATGCGCGTGAGGAAAACAGTGGTCTTCAGGCTGACGCTGCCAGACACGGACTGGCCGCCGCCCTGATAGCGGCTGACCAGGCAGAGGACGCCATTCCACACCTGGAGACACTACTGGACGAGTACGAGGGCGATATCTTTCTCGTGGCGGAGCTGGCCCGGGCCCTGACTGAGTCCGGGGAGCCCGGCGAGGCGGCTGAGCTTCTGGACCGTCACCTCAAGCGCCACCCCGGCAACCTCACCCTGACCCGCAACCTGGCCGACACCCGGATGGAGTTGGACGAGCCCGAAGCCGCCGCGCGACTCTATGAACAGCTGACCCGGGACTATGGCACCGACGCCACACTCTGGAACGACCTCTCGGACGCGGCTGGCCGAGCCGGCAACCTGATCGAGGTCCACCGTGCCCGGGGGGAGCGACTCCTGCTGCTGGGCGATCCTGAAGCGGCGGTACGCCAGTTCCGGCAGGCGCTGGAGCGGGCGCCTTCCAACCATACGCGCAAGGCACTGCTCCGTGACCGGCTTGAAGAGGCCAACCGGCAGATCAGTGCCATGCGCCAGCGTTAACGGAAGTCAGGCGTTTCCTGCCACCTTGATCTGACGGGCTGCGGTGAAATCCAGCATGCGCTGGAGCGGAATCAGGGCCTTCTCACGGGTAGCGGCATCCACATGGATCTCCTCGTCCTGCTTCTGCAGAACCCGCAGCACGTTATCCAGGCCGTTCATCGCCATCCACGGGCAATGGGCGCAACTGCGGCAGGCAGCGCCCTGGCCCGCAGTGGGTGCCTCGATCAGGTTCTTACCGGGGGCCATTTCCCGCATCTTGTGGAAGATACCGCTGTCCGTAGCCACGATGAAATCCTCGGCATCCATGGTCCGCACCGCCTCGATCAGGCGTGACGTAGAGCCGACCACATCCGCCTGCTCAACCACCGCCGCCGGTGATTCCGGATGCGCCAGCACGACCGCACCAGGCAGGGTCGCTTGCAGGTCCTCGACCCCCTGCCCCTTGAACTCCTCATGGACGATGCAGGAGCCGTCCCAGAGCAGCATGTCGGCGCCGGTTGAGCGCTGGATGTAGGAACCCAGATGCTTGTCGGGCGCCCAGAGGATGGTTTCACCACGGGAATCCAGATAGTTGACGATGTCTTCCGCACAGCTGGACGTCACTACCCAGTCTGCGCGCGCCTTCACTGCCGCGGACGTATTGGCGTACACGACCACAGTGCGCTCCGGGTGCTGGTCGCAGAAGGCCGCGAACTCATCGGCCGGGCAGCCGATATCCAGGGAACAGGTGGCCTCCAGCGTCGGCATCAGAACCCGCTTTTCCGGATTCAGGATCTTGGCGGTTTCACCCATGAAGCGCACGCCGGCAACCACAAGCGTCGACGCCGGATGTTCGTTACCAAAGCGGGCCATCTCCAGGGAATCCGCCACACAGCCACCGGTTTCCTCCGCCAGCGACTGGATCAGGGGATCGGTGTAGTAATGGGCTACCAGGACCGCATCCTGGGCGTCGAGTTCGCCCCGGATTGCGGCACGCAGCTCGTCCGCCTCGGACGCGCTCAGCGTCGGCGCCTCATTCTCGTGCGCCAGATGTTCCTGAACCAGAATGCGGTCCTGCCTGTACGTCATGGACTATGCCACCCTTAAAGCCAATTTCAGTTGCCTCTCACCCGTTTATGCCTCTGTAACCCGCATTTTTCAATGGTCGGAAACAATGGCTGGGCTGCGGGGTGACGCGGGGGCGGGGAATGGTGGGTCGTGCAGGATTCGAACCTGCGACCAATTGGTTAAAAGCCAACTGCTCTACCAACTGAGCTAACGACCCCTGATAAAACCGGGAAAGCAAATAGTGGTGGGTCGTGCAGGATTCGAACCTGCGACCAATTGGTTAAAAGCCAACTGCTCTACCAACTGAGCTAACGACCCAAACGAGGCGCATATGGTACTTAAATTTTCGGCTTTCGCAACCGTTTTGGATCAACCCATTTCCTTGCGGTATTCGCTCCCGAGCGCAGCGGCTTCGGAATCGGGATAGCGCTCCTGGAGCCTGTCCAGAATCTTGTTGGCCTTATCAGCATTACCAGCGCGGTCATGAGCCACCGCGAGCTTGAACAGAGCATCCGGTGCCTTTCGGTGGGATTCGTGGCGGGATGTAACAATCGTGAATGCCTGTTGCGCCTGCTCGTGGGCACCCTTGCTGAGGTAAACCTCACCCAGCCAGTAGTAGGCGTTCACGCTCAGATCCCCTTCCGGATACTCCTCCAAAAAGGTATAGATCTCATCAATGGCCGCATCATAGTCCTGTTCTTCCTGAATCAGGTACTGGATGGATGCATAGGCCTCGCGTTCGTCTTCGTCCGGCTCGCGATAGGAAGTGGATGAGTCGTCCGAATCCTGATCGTTGCCTTCGTCACTCTCATCGTCACCGTTGCCATCGTCACCGTTGCCATCGTCACTGTCATTGCCGGATGACGATTCCCGGGACTCTTCAAGCTCGGACAGGCGCGAATTGAGGTCCACAAGCCGTTCGTCAAGATCGACATACCGCTCACGGGCCTGTCGGTTCAGGCGATCCAGTTGGTGCGAGGTTTCTTCGAGCCGACCACGCAGGTGCCGGACCTCCGTACGCAACTCTTCAACCAGAAAGAACAGCTCGCCGCCCGACGCATTGGCGGAACGCCCATCGGTGCCCTGGGGCACGGTGGGCGCATCGCCGCCATCCTGGGCGATGGCCGGCACCAGGCCGGCCATCGCGATTACCAGAGTGCCGGTAAGCAGCTTTCGCATGGCGTTATTCGTAGTTGATCTCAACCCGACGATTCTCAGCCCATGCTTCTTCATCGCTCTCATCCACTGCGGGTTTTTCTTCACCGTAGCTGACCGTTTCAATCTGATCTTCAGAAACGTCATTCACGCGCAGGAAGCGCGCCACGGACTCCGCACGACGCTCGCCCAGTGCCATGTTGTACTCACTGCTGCCGCGTTCGTCGGTGTGGCCCTCAAGCACGACGCTGGCATCCTCGTCCTCAGCCAGATACGCCGCATGGGCTTCCAGCACGGAGCGGGACTCACGACGGATCTCGGAGCTGTCGAAGTCAAAGTAAATGGTGCTTGCCTCGTCCATGGCCTTTTCCCGGGCTTCCTTCATGGCATTTTCAGCCCGTTCTTCGTCGGTCATGTCCTCTTCAGCAACACCGTCGCCGTCACCGGCGCCATAGGCATCGCTGGAGCTGGAATCCGCATCGCTCTGCTCTTCCGTGTCAGCATCACCCATACCGTCGCCGGACTCGGAGTCCTCCGGTTGAGTGGACGTAGAGCTACAGCCCGCCACGAAAAGAAGGGCGAGGCCCAGAATCAGTACTCGGTTCTTGAGAAGCTCGGTCATTGGCCTTCCTTTTTGGTTTTCCAGTTTTGGATCACGCTTAATGTATGATGTTCCTGAAAATACTGCAAACATCAGGACTCACTCCGCCAGCGGCGACCAGGCGGGATCCCGGATGCCATCGTGCCTGACGGGCAGCGTGAAACGCGCGTTCCCATCGACCGTGGTCATCTCAAGTGCCCCCTTGCGCTCACTGGCGCTGGTGACGTAGAGCACCAGACGCCCATTGGGCGATATGGCTGGTGCCTCGTCGATTTCAGAGCCGGCAAGTATTCGCTCATCGCCAGTCTCCAAATCCACCGCACCGAGCAGGAAGCGCCCGTCGGCCCGGTGAATGTAAAAGACTTCCTCGCCATCCGGCCCGAAAATCGGGCGGGCATTGTACTGGCCTTCAAACGTCAGTCGCTTGGGCTCGCCGCCATCAATGGCTTGGATATAGACCTGCGGGTTCCCCGAACGATCAGATGTGAAGGCGAACCGTTCGCCGTCCGGTGACCAGCTCGCCTCGGTGTTGATCGAGAAATGCCGGGTGAGCCGCCTCGGCTCAAGTGAGTCGAGCGGCATTTCATAAACGTCCGCGCTGCCGTCCTTGGACAGCGTCAGCAGGAGCGAATCACCCCCCGGTGACCAGTCCGGCGCGGAGTTGAGTCCACTGAAGCGGGTGATACGGCGCCGCTCACCACTGCTCACCTCCTGCCGGTAAATGGCAGGGCGACCACTCTCAAAGGAAACGTAGACCAGCTCTTTCCGGTCCGGCGACCAGTCCGGGGACAGGATTGGTTCGCTGGAGCGCAACAATACCTGATCCCTCTGACCGTCCACGTCGCTGATCTTGAGCCGGTACTCGACATTGTCCCCGTTGCCTGTGCGCGTCACAAACGCAAGCCGGGTGTTGAAGATGCCCTGAATGCCGGTGACCCGCTCATAGATGCGGTTGCTCACATGGTGCGCCAGGGTGCGCAGTTCCGAGGGCGCGGCTGAGGCGCGCGAACCCAGAATGCGCTCCTGTTGGCTGACGTCGAAAAGCTCATAGTTGAGGATATAGCGGTCGCCTTCCTCGTCGTAATCCACCTCGCCCACCAGCACGAACTGCTGACCCAGAACCCGCCAGTCCCGGAAGTGAAGATCGTCGCCCGAGGTCGGCAGGCTGAGCATCTGGGACGGGTCGAGCGGCTTGAGGTCGCCGCTCATGGTCAGGTCATCACGGATGATGCTGGCAAGATCCTCCGGCGCGTCCCGCGAGTGGTTGCTCCCGAAAGGCACCACCGCAATGGGCATGCGCCGGTCCGCGCCCTCGGTAACACGGACCGTCATCTCGGCCTGCACCGCGAGGGTTGCCAGCAACAGACAGACCAGGACCAGCGCCTGGCCGGCTCCACGATGGATCTGGGTCATGCTCGCCTACTCCTCGGGGCTAAATTCAATGGTAATACCGCCACGAAACAATTCATCGAACAACGCTGAGTCTTTTGGCGTCGGAAAGCTGTCCACCCGCCTGACCGCACTCATCGCTGACTCGTCCAGCTGCTTGCTGCCACTGCCTTCGACCAGCTCCACCGAACGCAGTTCGCCGGTGGGCATAATCTCGAGCCGCAGCCTGACCACCCGGTCTTCATTGCCGGGGGGTATGTACCAGTTGTTCTGCATTTCCTGCTGGATCAGTGCGCTGAAGCGTTTGCGTTCATCCGCAATTTCAACGCCATCCATACTGGAAGCGTCGTCGACATCAGCGCCCTCCTCCTGCTCTTCCTCATCCTCGGCTTTGGCCTCTTCTTCGGCCTCTTTTTCGGCAGCTTGCTCCGCCATTTCTCTCAGACGTTTTTCCTGCTCAGTGCGCCGATCATCGTTTGATTCCTCCGGCTCCGGCTCTGGTTCCGGTTCCGGCTCCGGCTCGGGCTCCGGTTCTGGCTCGGGCTCGGGCTCGGGCTCGGGCTCGGGCTCCGGCTCTGGCTCCGGCTCTGGCTCTGGCTCTGGCTCTGGCTCTGGCTCTGGCTCAGGCTCAGGTTCCGGCTCAGGTTCCGGCTCAGGCTCAGGCTCTGGCTCAGGCTCTGGCTCAGGCTCAGGCTCCGGTTCCGGCTCAGGCTCAGGTTTCGGCTGACTGGCCTCTACGACCCGGGCCTGAACCGCCTGCGGCTGCTGGAACTCCTGCTCCTGGGTCCGCCAGTCCCAACCGGCTACCGCCAGGAGGACGATCAGCAGATGCAGCCCAACAGACGCCATAAAGGGCCACTTCCACTCCCGGAGCTCGGCCTCGTCCATGCCAAGAATCCGGCTCCACAGCGGAATCGCCCGGTCGCCCAGGGCTCCCGCGGCCTGGATGATGCGCTGCCAGTCCCGTTTCATCGCGCTGACGCACCGTCCTGACCGAATCCGACCATCACTCGTCCTCCGGCGGCTCGGTGATCAGCCCCACCTGGCTTGCCCCGGCACTCTGGAGAGACGACATCAAACGAATCACAGTGCCGTAGCGCACATGCTGATCACCGCGCACATAGACATCCGCATCCGGTCGTTCCGCGAGTATGGAGGCCACCTCGTCAACGATCCGATCCAGCGACTTGGGTTTCCCCCGATCATCACCTACTTCCAGGAAGTAACCGCCATTGGAATCCACCGAAACGATCACCGGCTCTTTTTCGGTATCCACCGGCATCGGTTCCGCTTCGGTGCTCGGCAGGTCAACGTCCACCCCCTGGGTCAGCATGGGCGCGGTGATCATGAAGATCACCAGCAGCACCAGCATGACGTCGATATAGGGCACCACATTCATCTCGGACATCGGTGCCTGGCGCGAACGGCGTGGGCTCATATCCATGGCATCACCTCCAGGCGGTCAACCGCTGGCTCCGTGGTTGTGCACTCTCCGGTGGAGGATGCTGGCGAATTCCTCGGCAAAGGTCTCATAGTTCTTGATCAGCGCATCCGTCTGGGAGGTGAAGCGGTTGTACGCCACCACCGCAGGAATCGCCGCGAACAGACCCATGGCCGTTGCGATCAGTGCCTCCGCGATACCGGGCGCCACTGTCTGCAGCGTGGGCTGCTGCACCTGCGCCAGCCCGATAAAGCTGTTCATGATGCCCCAGACTGTGCCGAACAGACCCACGTAGGGACTGGTAGAGCCCACTGTCGCCAGGAAGGGCAGATTCGCCTCAAGCCGCTCCAGTTCCCGTGCCAGTGCCACTTTCATGGCGCGCTGGGTACCGTCCATGACGGCTTCGGCATCATGGCTCTGCTGGCGCAGCCGTGTGAACTCCTTGAAACCGGCCCGGAAAACGTTCTCCACCCCACCGCTGGGCGCCGGACTGCCGGTCACCTCCTTATAGAGCTGCCCCAGATCCATGCCGGACCAGAAACGCTCCTCGAAAGCCGCCTGCTCCTGCCGGGAATGGCGGTAGACGCGGATGCGCTGAAAGATCAGCCCCCAGGAACCAATGGAGGCCAGCAGCAATACCAGCATGACCAACTGTACAATGATCCCGGCATTGGCGATCAACGACCAGACCGAAAGATCTCCCTCCACGGAATGCTCCTATTCGTTATTGGGTTTCAGTGTCCTGTTCACCAGGGCCTGGATGTCCTCGGGCATGCGCCGCGGCCGACCCGCGGGAAGCTGGACGCAGGCCACCTTGACCTCGGCGTCCACCAGCAGCGCGCCATCCGCCTGACGGTACGCCTGCTGGCGGAACGTCATGGCCGTGCGGGTGCCGGCGATGAGGTCCGCCGAAACCGCCAACTCATCGTCCAGAAAGGCTGGCTGGTGGTACTGGACGTTCAGGCTGTGCACCACGAAGGCCACCCCTTCAGTCTCCAGCCGCCCCCGAAGCGCCACACCCTCGGAGCGCACCCACTCAGTGCGCGCCCGCTCGAAATACTTCAGGTAATTGGCGTAGAAGACGATACCACCGGCATCCGTATCCTCCACGTAGACCCGCACCGGCCAGCGGAACCCGCTCATCGGCCTTCCTCCCCTTCCGGTGCATCAAAACCGAAGTGGAGATAGGCGTGCTGGGTCGCCATGCGCCCGCGCGGTGTCCGCATCATGAACCCCTGCTGGATCAGGAAGGGTTCGAGCACATCCTCGATGGTGCCACGTTCCTCGCTGATGGCGGCGGAAAGGCTTTCAACACCTACCGGCCCACCACCGAACTTCTCGATCAGCGCCAACAGCAGGCGCCGGTCCATATGATCAAATCCCTGATAGTCCACCTTCAGCATGTTCAGTGCCTGGTCCGCAACGCCTTCCGTTACCCGGCCGTCCGCGCGTACTTCGGCGAAGTCCCGTACCCGGCGCAGGAGCCGATTGGCAATGCGCGGCGTGCCCCGGGAACGGCGGGCAATCTCGCGGGCACCGCCGTTTTCAATCTCAATGGACTGGAGCGCCGCGGACCGTTCAATGATGCTCGTCAGGTCCTGGGTGCTGTAAAACTCCAGCCGCTGGACAATGCCGAAACGATCCCGCAGCGGCGAGGTCAGCAGGCCCGCCCGGGTGGTGGCGCCCACCAGGGTAAAGGGCGGCAGATCCAGCTTGATGGATCGCGCCGCCGGGCCCTCACCGATGACAATATCGAGTTGGTAGTCCTCCATGGCCGGATAGAGCACTTCCTCGACCGCGGCGCTCAGCCGGTGAATCTCGTCGATGAAGAGCACATCGCCTTCTTCCAGGTTGGTCAGCAGCGCGGCGAGGTCGCCGGCCTTTTCCAGAACCGGCCCAGAGGACGCCTTGATGGTGCTGCCCATCTCGTTGGCGATGATGTTGGCCAGTGTGGTCTTACCCAGACCGGGCGGCCCGAAGATGAGGACATGATCCAGGGCCTCGCGCCGACCACGGGCAGCCCCGACAAAAATCTCCATCTGCTCGCTGACAGTAGGCTGCCCCACGTACTCGCGCAGCGTATTCGGGCGTATCGCCCGATCCTGGTTGTCTTCGCCCGGCTCCGACTGGCCGGAGATCAATCGATCGGATTCAATCATGCCGCGTTTCCTGCCACCGGCTCTGTAACGCCTATCAGGCCTTGCGAACCATCCTGTTCAGCGCCTGCATTTTACATTCTGTGATGCGTCAATCACGTTACGTGAATGTCAGCTGCAGGGCTACAATTAAAGGGATTTAACGGTTCATCATATTCTTCAGCGCCAGCCGGATCAGCTCCTGGCTGGTCATCCCCTCTTCGGCCACCGCCTGCAGCGCCCTGCCCGCCTCCTGTGGGCGATAGCCCAGTGCGATAAGCGCCGCTTCCGCCTCCTCCAGGGGGCTGTTGGACACCGGCTCGATACCGGGCAATTCGCTGACGGCTTCTTCCCGCGAGGTGCCAGCCGGGCTCTTCTCCAGCTGACGGATGCGGTCACGCACCTCGATCAGCAGACGCTCCGCGGTCTTCTTACCCACACCGGGCACCTTGACCAGGGCAGCAACGTCGTTGTCTTCCACCACCCGGATGAATGCGTCCGCCTCCAGGCCGGAGAGAATCGCCAGCGCCAGCTTGGGCCCCACGCCACTGGTGCGGATCAGCAGGCGGAACAGTTCGCGCTCGCCCTTATTGGCAAAGCCGTAGAGCTGCTGGGCATCCTCGCGCACGGCCAGGTGCGTATAGAGCACAGCCTCCTGGCCGGTTTCCGGCAGGCGGAAAAAGGTGGTGTAGGGAATATCCACTTCGTAGCCCACGCCCCCAGCCTCGATCAGGGCGTCACCGGGCTGCTTCTCGATCAGGATGCCGCGAATGCGACCGATCATGGCAAGTCTCCTTCAGCGCGCCCGCCCGTTGCGGCTGCCGGACGCACCGGTGCGGGCCAGCCCCTGACGCAGGTGTGCGTGGCACAGGGCGATGGCCAAGGCATCGGCAGCGTCCTCGCGGGGCTTGCGGGTGAGTTTGAAAATGGCCTGGACCATGTGCTGGATCTGGTGCTTGTCGGCACTGCCCTTGCCCACCGCCGCCTGTTTGACCTGGCGGGCCGAGTATTCGGCGACCGGCAGCCCGGCATTCGCACCACAGACAATGGCCACGCCACGCGCCTGTCCCAGTTTTAAGGCGGAATCGACATTACGGGATAGAAAGACCTTCTCGATGGCCATTTCTTCCGGCCGGTAGGTCTGGATGATCTCGGCGAGCCCGGCGTGGATCGTCTGCAGGCGTTCAGGCATGGGCTTGTCACCCATGGTGATGCAGCCGCTGTCCAGATACTCAAGGTGGCGGCCGTTGCTGCGGATCAGGCCATAACCGGTGATCCGCGAGCCGGGATCCACGCCCAGGATGATGGTCATGCGTTCCCGTAGCGCTCCAGCGCCGCCTCGGGGAAGTCGGCGTTGGTGTAGACGTTCTGCACATCATCCAGGTCCTCAAGCCGGTCGATCAGCTTGAGGTTGGTCTCCGCGCCTTCCTCGTCCAGCGCCACCGTGGTCATGGGCACCATGCTCACTTCGGCATGGTCGGCTTCCAGCCCGGCCTGTTTCAGGGCGTCCTTCACGTCCATGTACTGCTCGGGCGTGGTGATAACGTCCTTGGAGCCGTCGTCGTTGACCCGCACATCCTCGGCGCCGGCCTCCAGGGCCGCCTCCATGACGGTGTCCTCGTCGTACTCCGGGCTGAAGCTCAGCGTACCCTGGCGGGTGAACAGGAAGCCCACGGAACCGTCCGTGCCCAGGTTGCCACCATGCTTACTGAAAGCGTGGCGCACATCCGAGACGGTGCGGTTCTTGTTGTCGGTCATGGCCTCAACGTAGATGGCCACGCCACCCGGCCCATAGCCCTCGTAGGTCAGCTCCTCGTAGTTCTCGCCATCCGTGTTGCCGGCACCGCGCTCAATGGCGCGGTCGATACTGTCCTTCTTCATGTTGTTGCTCAGTGCCTTGTCCACGGCACTGCGCAGGCGAGGATTATCTTCCGGCGCCGGTCCGCCCTCCTTGGCGGCGACATAGAGTTCACGGATCAGCTTGGTGAAGATCTTGCCCCGCCTGGCGTCCTGGGCCGCCTTGCGGTGCTTGATGTTCGACCACTTACTGTGTCCGGCCATGGCTTGCCTCGCTCAGTTGCTGTCGTCCTGATCACTCTTGGCGCTGCGGCGCAGGCGGATGTGCAGCTCACGCAGCTGCTTCTCGTCCACCTCGCCGGGCGCGTCCGTCATCAGGCAGGTCGCGTTCTGGGTTTTCGGGAACGGAATCACGTCACGGATGGAGCCGGCACCGGTCATCAGCATCACCAGCCGATCCAGCCCGAAGGCCAGGCCACCATGGGGCGGCGCACCGAAGCGCAGCGCGTCCAGAAGAAAGCCGAACTTCTCGCGCGCTTCCTCTTTCCCGATGCCCAGACTGTTGAAGACCACGTTCTGGGTGGCTTCATCGTGGATACGGATGGAGCCACCACCCAGCTCGGTGCCGTTAAGAACCATGTCATAGGCCCGCGAGAGCGCACCCGCCGGGTTGTTCTGCAGTTCCTCGGCGGAAACCGGCGCGGTGAACGGGTGGTGCAGTGCGTGCAGCCTGCCGTCGTCATCCTCCTCGAACATGGGGAAGTCGACCACCCAGCAGGGAGCCCACTCACCTTCCACCATGCCCAGGTCATGGCCCAGACGAACGCGCAGTGCGCCCAGGGCCTCATCGACCACGCTGGCCTTGTCGGCGCCGAAGAAGACCAGATCGCCATCGGTCGCCTCGACCCGGTCCATGATGGCCAGGGTCGCCTCCTCGCCCAGGAACTTCACGATGGGTGATTGCAGGCCCTCGATGCCGGCGGCGCGGTCGTTGACCTTGATGTAGGCCAGCCCCTTGGCGCCGTAGATGCCAACGAACTCGGTGTAGTCGTCAATCTGCTTACGGGTCAGCTCGCTGCCGCCCGGTACGCGCAGGGCCGCAACGCGCCCTTTCGGATCCTTCGCCGGGCCGGAGAACACTTTGAAGTCCACGTTCTGGACCAGGTCCTCCACATCCACCAGCTCCAGCGGAATCCGCAGGTCCGGTTTGTCACTGCCGAAGCGGCGGATCGCCTCGGCATACGGCAGGCGCGGAAACTCCGGCAGGTTCACGCTCAGCAGGTCACTGAAGAGGTTGCGCACCATGCGCTCCATGGCGTTCATGATGTCCTCTTCCGTGACGAAGGAGGCTTCCACGTCCACTTGGGTGAACTCAGGCTGGCGGTCCGCCCGCAGGTCCTCGTCACGGAAGCATTTGGCGATCTGGTAGTAGCGGTCGATGCCGGAGACCATCAGCAGCTGCTTGAACAGCTGCGGCGACTGCGGCAGCGCGAAGAAGCTGCCCGCATGGGTGCGACTGGGCACCAGATAGTCGCGGGCGCCTTCCGGGGTGGCGCGGGTCAACACGGGTGTTTCCACGTCCATGAAGCCTTCGCTGTCCAGGAAGTTGCGCAGGTAGCTGGTCACGCGCGAACGGAAACGCAGGCGCTGGGTCATCTCGGGGCGACGCAGGTCCACATAGCGGTGGCGCAGACGCACGTCCTCGCCCACATCCGAGTATTCGTCCAGCGGGAAGGGCGGCGTAGCCGCCTCGTTGAGGATCTCCAGTTCCTTGCCGAGCACTTCAACCTGGCCCGTGGCCATATGGTCGTTCTCGGTGCCCTCGGGGCGCCGGCGCACGCGCCCGGTAACCCGGATGACGTACTCACTGCGCACCCGGTCGGCCTGGGCGAAGCTGTCGGGGGTATCCGGGTCGAACACCACCTGGGCGATGCCGTCCCGGTCCCGGAGGTCAAGGAAGATCACGCCACCGTGGTCCCGGCGACGGTGGACCCAGCCGCAGAGGGTCACTGTCTCGTCAATGTGGGATTCGTTGATTCCGCCGCAATAATGACTGCGCATACCCGTTGGTTCCTGTTTGCCTGAGGCTTCCGCCGATGGAGTTAAAGGCCGGTATTATAACGGCAACAGGCGGCGAAGTCAGACCATGAGGACGTGATCGGGCGCACGGGGAGCACGGGTTCCCGCGCTTTCGTGACGCGAGGCCCCGCAGGGGCTACCATTAGCGGCGACAGCAAGCTCATGAAGGAGACAGCCAAGGGTGTCCGTCCGCGCCGAACAGAAACTCAGGACACGCCGCGCCCTGATGGACGCGTCGCTGCGCCAGCTCAGCGCCGACCGTGGTTTCGGCAGCCTGAGCCTGCGTGAGATTGCCCGCGAGGCCGGCATTGCGCCCACCTCGTTCTACCGGCATTTCACGGACCTGGACGAGCTTGGCCTGGCCTTGGTGGACGAGGCCGGCGTGGCCCTGCGCCAGCTCATGCGCCAGGCCCGCAAGCGCATCGAGCGCGAGGGCGGCGCCATCAACACCTCCGTGGAAACCTTCATGGAGTACCTGACCGACAACGCCAACCTGTTCCGACTTCTGCTGCGCGAGCGTACCGGCGTCTCCCGCATCTTCCGCACAGCGGTCCAGGCCGAGATCGACCATTTCGTCACGGAGCTGGCGGAGGATCTGGAGAAGCTGGCCGTGGGCAAGCAGCGCCCGCTGTCCGACCCTTACCTGGTTGCCGAATCCATGGTGGTGCTGGTCTTCCATCTGGGTGCGGAGGCCCTCGACGCGCCGGCAAAGCAGCGCGCCAACCTCAAGGAGAAGCTCAAGGTCCAGCTCAGAATGGTGCTGGTGGGCGCCCAGACCATGGCTGAAACCTGAACTTCACCGCACCAGGCGTTTTTTCAGCGTGTGCCGAACTGGTTGAGCCCTCTCCCGATGGCATAGTAGCTCAGCCCGTGACGCCCCAGCATTTTCTCGTCATACAGGTTACGCCCATCGAAGATCACCGGCGACCGGATGGCGGCGGCGATCTGGGCAAAGTCCGGTGAGCGGAACTCCTTCCACTCTGTGCAGATCACCAGGCAATCGGCGCCCTTGAGGGCCTGCTCCTTGGTGCCGCACAGCTGCAGCTCCGGCTGATCCGGGTAGATCCGCTGGGTTTCTTCCATGGCTTCCGGATCAAAGGCCTGAACCCTGGCACCTGCTGCCCAGAGTTTCTCCATCAGCACCCGGCTGGGAGCCTCGCGCATGTCATCGGTCTTGGGCTTGAACGACAGGCCCCAGAGCGCCACGGTCTTGCCGGCCAGATCGCCGCCGTAGTAGTGACTGACCTTGTCGAAGAGCACGTGTTTCTGGTCGTTGTTCACCGCCTCTACGGCATCCAGAAGGCGGGCTTCATAATCGTACTCCCGTGCGGTCCAGGCCAGCGCCTTAACGTCCTTGGGGAAGCAGGAGCCGCCGTAACCACAGCCCGGGTAGATGAAGTGGTAACCGATGCGCGGGTCCGAGCCCATGCCGCGACGCACATGCTCAATGTCCGCCCCCAGGCGTTCGGCCAGGTTGGCCACCTCATTCATGAAGCTGATCTTGGTCGCCAGCATGGCGTTGGCAGCGTACTTGGTCAGTTCCGCCGAGCGCACGTCCATGAAAATGACGCGCTCGTGGTTGCGGTTGAACGGGTAATAGAGTTCCCGCAGCCGTTCCTGGGGGCGGTCTCTGTCAGTGCCCACGATGATGCGGTCCGGTTTCATGAAGTCATCGACCGCCGCGCCCTCTTTCAGGAACTCGGGGTTCGAGACCACGTCAAAGTCGATGTCAGCGCCGCGCTCCTGGAGCTTGCCGCGCACGGCCTCACGCACCTTGTCTGCGGTTCCCACCGGCACCGTGGACTTGTCGATCACGACCTTGTAGTCGTTCATGTGTTCGCCGATGCTGCCGGCCACGGCCAGGACGTACTTCAGATCCGCAGAACCGTCCTCGTCCGAGGGCGTGCCGACCGCAATGAACTGCAGCTCTCCGTATTCAACCGCCTCAGTGACATCCGTGGTGAACTGGAGCCGACCGGCGGCGGTATTGTGGGCCACGATGGGCTCCAGCCCCGGTTCATAGATGGGGATAATGCCGTCGCGCAGGCGGTCAATCTTCTGCTGGTCCACGTCCATACACATGACGTGGTGCCCAACCTCGGCCAGACAGGCGCCGGTGACAAGACCCACATAGCCGGTTCCGAAAATGGTGATGCGCATGCTGCTGTTCCTTAATGATTCGATGGATTCTTCTGACGCGCCTGCCAGTGGCGCTCCCAATCAAGCGCGGTCTGCACAATGGTGTCCAGGTCATCGTAGGCCGGCATCCAGTCAAGGCGCTGACGGATCCTGCCGTTGTCCGCCATCAACGCCTCCGGATCGCCCGCGCGGCGATCGGTTTCCGTCACCGGGAAGTCCATACCCGAGAGGCGTTTTACCACATCAATAACCTCACGCACGGTGAAGCCGCGCCCATAACCGCAGTTGAGAACCTCCGAGCCGTTCCCCTGCTGCATGTGCTCAAGCGCCCGGACGTGGGCGCTGGCCAGATCCTCAACATGGATGTAGTCGCGAATGCAGGTACCGTCCCGCGTGCCGTAATCCGTGCC
>JBNJEG010000022.1:0-21596 GCA_051745655.1 Pseudomonadota bacterium | reverse complement strand
AGATGCCGCAAAGGGCATTGGAAGACCCAAAGACGGACAACAGGAGCCTATTATGACAACCAGCCCTCTCAAACCAGTCGCTGTAGCGATTCTCGCCGCATCCACCGCAGGCCTCGCAGGGTGTTTCAGCAGTTCCTCCTCGGGTGACGGAGACGGCACCCTGTCACTGGGGCTCACTGATGCGCCCACCCAGGAATTCAGTGCCGTAAACATCACGGTAACAGGCGTCGAGCTCCAGCCCGCGGATGGTGAGCGTGTCTCCTTCGATTTCGATGAACCCAAGGCGATCAACCTTCTCGATTATCAGAACGGGGAAAGTATTGCTCTGTTGGAAGGTGAAGATATTCCGGCAGGCGATTACAACTGGATGCGCCTGATGCTGGATACCGATAACCTCACTGTCGATGACAACGAAGGCGAAAAAACACTCTTCATTCCCTCCGGTGAACAGACCGGCCTCAAGACCACGGGTTTTGCAGTGGCTCAGGGCAGCAACACTGATTACACAATCGATTTCGACGTCAGCAAGTCCATCGTGAATCCGCAAGGCAACAATAATGCGGACTACTTCCTTGTCCCTGTTCTGAGACTGGTGAACAACCTCGAGACAGGTGAGATCAGTGGTGAGGTTGGTTCAAATCTGGTCTCGAACTGCGAAAACGATGGGGGCACGGTATACGTGTACTCAGGAGCCGATGCGACTATTGATGATCTGGGTAGCGATAACGAACCGTTGACCACCGCATCCGTTGAGACTGACTCAGAGACCAGTAATTTCGTCTACACCGCTGCGTTTCTCGAGGAAGGCGATTACACAGTGAGCCACACCTGTGATGCAGATGATAACGAGCAGGATGAAGAACTTACCTTCAGTACTGGACAGACAGTGACAGTAACAGCCGGTGAAACCACAGAACTCAACTTAACCAGCAACCAGTAACCCGCATCTGAGCAGGCCGGGCTACATCTGCCCGGCCCGCTCCCTGGCATCCTCCGCGCCCGCCTGATCTCCCAGACGGGCGCGGATTCCCGCCAGCTCGGACCACCCCTCCTCCCTGAGTTCCGTGTCATTACCGGCCTTGCTGATGCCCTTGAGCACAAACTGTTCCGCGCGTGCCAGGCTTCCCTGTTCCCGGTAGACCCGTCCGAGGGCGTAATAGACCGCTGCTGCATCCGGCGCGATGCGCTGGGCCCTCTGGATCAGATCCAGCGCCCGCCCGTCATTACCCGCCTCCAGGGCCGAGTTGGCCGATGCGAGAAGGCCTTTGGCCGCATCCGGCACTTTGCCGCCGGTTTCACGCTGGCGCTCCACTGGGGCTTCCTCGCGGGAGGGGTCTTCAGCCGGTTCCTCAATGGGCTCCACTTCGGAAACCTCATCGTCGCTTTCCGGGTCCTGCTCGGGCGGCGCGAACCGGACGCTACAGCCTGCCAGTACCAGCACGGCCAGCCCCAGAAGCGCCCATTTCATCCATACCCGAATCGTCATCCTATCCACCTCACGTTAAAAAACCCGCTGGAACCAGCGCTGAATGCGGCCGCCCATGCTGTCACTGCAGGGGACTTGTTCCTGGGGTTCGGAACCCTGGATAAAGGGAATCCGCCTAGCCCCTTCACAATTCTCGGCCGTGATACCACCCGTGGCCGTATCAACCCAATGGTAGTCCACGGACTCGGGAACCACTGGAGAGAAGGTCCTGGCAGCGCCGTCCGCCATGATCCGGCCCCATATCTGAAGGGCACCGGAGCTTCCTGTCAGGGTCGTGGCACTGTAGTCATCGCCACCGACCCAGACGACCCCCAGGTGGTCGCCCGTGAACCCGGCGAACCAGCTGTCCCGGCCGCCATCGGTCGTGCCCGTTTTGCCGGCCGTGTGCAGGGTGTCCGGAATCAGGTTGTAAACGGAACTGCCGGTCCCCTCGCGCATCACTTCCTGCAGGGTATAGTGCAGCAGGTGCATCGGGCCGGGCTCAACCACGCGCTCCAGTTCCAGGTCATAGCGTGAGAGCACCTCACCGTCCGGCGTAGTCACACTGCGTATACTGCGCAGCGGTACCCGGAAGCCACCGGAGGCGATGGTCTGGTACATCCGGGCCACCTCCAGCGGCGTCAATTCCACGCTGCCGAGCAGAAGGGACGGATAGCGCGGGGGCTCAGTTTCCATGCCCAGGCGCTTCAGCGTTCCGGTCACGGCGGGCAGCCCCAGATCCAGCCCGAGGCGGACACTGGCCTGGTTATAGGAGTGGGAAAGCGCCTCGTGCAGCGGCACCTGCCCGTGGGATTCCCCGGTGAAGTTGCCGGGCGCCCAGGTATCGCCGTTATCGAATTCCAGCCGGAAAGGTTCGTCCTTCAGCGGCGAAATCAGCGTGTACTGGGCGGGCTGCTCAAGGGCGGTCAGGTAGGTCGCTGGTTTGACCAGCGAGCCAATCGGCCGACTTGCATTCATGGCCCGGTTGAACCCGGGGAAGCGGTTGTCGCGCCCGCCCACAAGGGCTTCGACTTCACCACTTTCGCGCCCCGTGATGATCACGGCACCTTCCAGCACGCCCGGTTCCTCACCCTGCTCGAGGGCGGCCATCATGCCACTTGCCCGGGATTCAGCCGCCTCCTGGAGCCGCGGATCCAGGGTGGTGAAAATGCGCAGCCCGGCTGTTTCCAGATCCTCGTCCCGGTAGTCCCGGGAAAGGTGCTCACGCACCAGATCCATGAAGGCGGGGTAGCCGTGGGTATCACTGTCCGGTGCCGACGCCACGTCCAGTGTCCGCTTCTTGAGAGAATCGGCTCGCGACTTCGTAATCAGGCCGCGTTCCGCCAACAGGTCCAGCACCAGGTTACGCCGGCCGAGGGCTCGCTCGGGGTTGCTGCGCGGGTTGTAGTAACCGGGGCCACGCACCATGCCCACGAGCAGGGCGGTTTCATGAAGCTCCAGCTCGCTGAAGGGTTTGGCGAAATAGAAGCGGCTGGCCAGCCCAAAGCCGTGGATTGCCCTTGTGCCGGACTGCCCCAGGTAGGCCTCGTTCATGTAGGCCTCCAGGATCGCCCGCTTGGAGTAGCGGAATTCCAGAAGGAGCGCCATGATGGCTTCATTGAACTTGCGCCAGTAGGTCTGCTCGCTGGAGAGCCAGAAATTTTTCACCAGCTGCTGGGTCAGGGTACTGCCCCCCTGGACCACCCGCCCCGCTCGCATATTGGCGACAAAGGCGCGGGCAATGGCGGTGGGCTCGACGCCATAATGGGACTCAAAGCCCCGATCCTCGACCGTCAGCAGTGTTTCCCGGAAGAGCTCAGGCTGATCATCCAGCTGAACCAGGAGGCGATCCTCGCCATGCCCGGGATAGATGCTGGCAATACGGCGTGGCTCCAGGCGCGCCAGGGCCGCCCCGTCCGACGCCTCAAACCCGGTAATAGCGCCGTTGGCGACTTCCAGGCTCAGGCGCTGCCCGGGTTCCTCACCATCCGGAAACCGGAACCCCCGCGTCCGGATCCGGAATCGACCGTCCTGGCGCTGGAACTGCCCCGCTGCCTCCGGCGTGCCCGAGACCGCCTTGTAGCCGAGGGCATCCAGTTCCGATGTCAGCGTTTCCGCGCCCACCGAGGCCCCTGTGTAGAGCTCCAGTGGCCGTGCGTAGACCCGTGAGGGGATTTCCCAGCGATGATCCTCAAACCTTGAGGACACCTGAACATCCAGATAGATGGTCCAGACCACCAGCACCAGCGTCACCACCAGCCCCAGACGCCAGACCAGCTTCAGGAACCCTCTGCTCCGCTTTTTTCCCTGCTTGTTGCTCTGTTTACTCATGGGCGCCGATTATAGCGTTCTGACGCACCAAGTCATGAGCCGATTCATATTCAAAGCATGACGTCGCCGTTATGATAGCGGGAAACCCTCTATCAGGAGCCGAAGAATGGCGTCAGGGCTGGCCAGTGCGTTACAGAATCCCGAATGCTACCCCCACCCGGTCAGCGATATAAAGCGGATCGAAACGCATATTTCCTGGCTCCTTCTGACCGGTGACTACGCCTACAAGATCAAGAAACCCCTGGATCTCGGCTTTCTGGACTTCCGCGAACTCGATGCCCGCAAGCACTACTGCGAGGAGGAACTGCGTCTGAACCGACGGCTGGCTGAGCCGGTTTACGAAGCAGTGGTGCCTATTACGGGCACGCCAGAAGCGCCCGTGGTTAACGGCGAGGGCACGCCTCTGGAGTACGCCGTGCGCATGCGACAGTTCGATCCGGAGCAGACCCTGGACCGGCTGAGCGACCGTAACGAGCTGACGGCCGACCACCTGGACGAACTTGCCCAACGCGTTGCGGCATTCCATGAGGACGTACCGGCATTGGAGCCGGACAGCCCGCTCGGCGATCCCAACGACCTCAAGGAAGCCATGGTGGACAACATCACCACCGCCCTGGAATACCTTGAGGATGCACCGGACCGCCAGCAGGCACGGGCCCTGCTCGAGTGGACCCGGGATACGTTCGAGCAGCAGCGCGAACGCATCCAGCGGCGCCTGGCCGAAGGCCGGATCCGTGAATGCCATGGCGATCTGCATCTGGGGAACATTGCCCTGTTTGAAGGCCGTATCACGGTCTTCGACTGCATCGAGTTCAACCCCGGCTTCCGCTGGATCGACACAGCTAACGACCTCGCTTTCCTGCTGATGGACCTTGAAAGCCGTGGGCACCCGGCCTGGTCCGCACGCGTTCTCAACCAGTATCTCGAGGACAGTGGCGACTTTGACGCACTGCCGCTGCTGCGGCTGTTCCGTGCCTATCGCGCGATGGTGCGGGCCAAGATCGCGCTGCTCAGCCCGGCCGAAACCAGTGAGGCCCGGGAGCAGAACCTGGCACGCTACCGCCGCTATGCCGAGCTGGCCGAGCATTACTCGCTGATCCCCCAGCCCTGGCTGGCGGCAACCACGGGCTACTCCGCCAGCGGCAAATCCCGGATCAGCGCTGCCCTGGCGGAACAGTTCAGCATGATCCGCCTGCGCTCGGACGTGGAACGCAAGCGGCTGTTCGGGCTCGGCCCGACGGAATCAAGTGCCTCCGCCCGGGACGAGGGCATCTATACCCCCGAGGCAACACAGAAGACCTACCAGCGTCTCGAATCGCTCGCCCACCAGGCGCTCGCAACCGGTTACCCGGTCATCGTGGATTCCGCGGCACTGCGCCTGGACGAGCGGAACAGTCTGGCGGAAGTGGCCGAATCCATGGCGATTCCCTTTGTACTGATCGCCTGCGAAGCACCTGAATCGGTACTGCGGGAACGTATACGGGCACGCGCCGAGCAGGCGGGTGAAGTCTCGGAAGCGGACGAGGCTGTTCTTGAGCATCAGCTGGGCAATGCCGATCCCATCGACGAAAGCGAGCGCTGCCATACCATCCATGTGCACACCCACAGCCCTGGTGCCGGAGAAGCGCTGATCCAGGCCCTGGACCCGGGGCCGCGGCGCCACTGACGTACGGGCAGCGTGGCAGTCCCGATGTGAGGAACTATACTTTGGGAAAACGCCCAGCATCCTTGGACGGACAGGACGATGGAAGAAGACCAGGCACGCGATATCGACGACCCGCTCTATCAGGCACTGCGCGATGAGAACATCCAGGCGTTCAACGAGGCCCGGGGCAAGCTCGAGCAGTTGCCCAGTTTTGCCTATGGCGATTTTCGCGGACTGGATCTGCGCGGCCTCGACGCCCGCGAGCTGGACCTGCGCCACGCCTACTTCCGGGGCGCGGACCTGCGCGGCATCGATTTCCGGGAAGCGGAGATGGAAGGCGCCAGCATCGCCAATACCAAGATCTCGGGTTGCTTCTTTCCCAACGCCATCGCCGCGGACGAGATCGTTATGTCGCTGAACCACGGCACCCGCATGCGCTACCACACCAGGGGCTAGCCGGGAGAGCCGCCATGTACATTCCCGGTGACCACCCGGAGGCGCTCGATGCCCTCCTGGACCAGTATCACCAGCTCTGCCTGACGGGGCCCGCACTGCCAGAAGGGCTGGGTTTACCGCTTCTGCCCGGCAAGAACCTGGAAGCACTGACGGCCGGCTGCACGCTTGCAATCCAGGGCGGCGTCCTGGATCTGCTGTACGAGGGCCGGGTCGCACTGGTCCTTCAGCCTGGAGACCTGTTCACGGTGCCCGACCAGTCCGTCTGGCCCATCACCCTCCAGTGCGAGGAAAGCGGCAGTGCACGTGTGCTGACCCCCCGCGATGTCCAGGGTGCCCTCTCAGACGAGGACTGGGCCTGGCGCTATGTGCAGATGCTCACCTGCCAGAACCAGCTGCTGGCCCTTGCCTTCGCCTCCAGCAATCGCCACGGCGTGCGACCAGCGGCCGGGTTCCGGCGCCTCAGTGCCGGTGAGGTGATCATCCAGGAAAACACAGCCTCCGACGAGGTCTATACCCTGATGCGAGGACAAGCGCGGGTTGAGGTCCGGAGCCACCAGGTCGGGCATGTGGCGGAGGGCGAAATCTTTGGTGTCCTCTCGGCGCTGACCGAATCAGATCACTCGGCGACCGTTATTGCCGAGACGGATGTCACCCTGATGAGCGTCCCGGCCGGGGAGTTCATCAGCCTGGTCCAGGCCCAGCCGGAAACCTTCATGCGATTGCTGCGCACCCTGTCCCGCCACATCGGCCACCTCAACCAGCAACTGGTGGAAGCCCTGGAGCGCAGTGACGCCACGCCCGAGGGCGGTCTCCGGCCGCGCTAGAGCGTCACCGGCACCTCTTCCCCCGGCACCAGCGCCTCCGGCGTCATCGCCATCCGCCACCCCCGGCACACCACGCCCTGCTCAACCGCTTCCCGCAGAAGCCGTGCGTACTCCGGATCAATCCCCTCAGCGGGCCGAACCTCCCGGGCACCGGAATGGCTGACACAGAACAGGAGCATGGCGCGATCCCCGGCCGCAACCCGTTCCTGCAGTTCGCGGATGTGTTTCTGCCCGCGCACCGTCACCGCGTCCGGGAAATAGCCAACGCCGTCCTTGACCAGTGTCACGCTTTTAACCTCGATCCAGACCGGCCGGTGCTGCCCGGCACTGTCCTCCAGCAGCCAGTCGATCCGACTTTTCTCACTGCCGTAACGGACTTCCGGGCGCACCCGGTCATAGCCCTCCAGCTCAGCCGGCCGAGCCCCGTTCAGAAGCTCGCCAATGACGGTGTTCGCGCGGGCGGTGTTGATACAGGCCCACGCCCGCTCCTTGCCGGCTTCCACCAGCTCCCAGGTCCAGGCCAGCTTGCGCTTGGGGTTACTGGAATGACTCAGCCAGACGCGGCTGCCCGGCTCGTCACAGCCTGTCATAGCCCCGGTATTGGGGCAGTGCGCCACCACTGTTTCCCCTGAATCCAACGTCACATCCGCCAGGAAGCGTTTGTAGCGACGCTGCAGTGTGCCGGGCGTCAGCGGTGGATCGAATTGCATGGGTAGCTCCCCCCGATGTTATCTGCTACGTTTCGCAATCTTGCCTGCCATGCCCCGGATCTTCTATAAAGAGCGGATGGCGTGGCTAATCCGGAATTGCGGCAATGATGCCGAAGGTCAGTCGCCGGCGCCAGGCCGGCTGCGACTCGAAAGGGGTAACCATTATGTCGAAGAGTGAACCCGCTGTTCAGAACGACTTTGCTGACTTCAAGCCCTACCAGCCGGGCGATGATGAAGAATACATGAACCAGGAGCAGCTGGAGCATTTCCGGAAGATCCTGCTCGGCTGGAAACAGGAACTGATGGAGGAAGTGGACCGCACGGTGCACCATCTCCAGGAGGACGCCGAGAACTACGCGGACCCGAGCGACCGTGCCACCCAGGAGGAAGAGTTCAGCCTGGAACTGCGCACCCGGGACCGGGAACGCAAACTGATCCGCAAGATCGATAAGACGATCGACCGTATCGACAAGGACGATTACGGCTTCTGCGACCAGTGCGGCGTGGAGATCGGCATCCGTCGGCTGGAGGCGCGCCCGACCGCGACCCTGTGCATCGACTGCAAGACCCTGGCCGAGATCCGGGAAAAACAGACCGGCGTCTGATCCATCCACGGCGCCGTCATGGCCTATCGCGGCCGCTTTGCCCCCTCGCCCACAGGCCCGCTTCATTTCGGCTCGCTGGTGGCCGCACTGGCGAGCTTTCTGGATGCGCGGGCCTGTAACGGCGCCTGGCTGGTCCGCATCGAGGACATCGACCCTTTGCGGGAAGCCCCCGGTGCCTCCCAGCGCATCCTGGATACCCTCAAGGCCCACCAACTGATACCGGATGAACCCGTGTGGTACCAGTCCCAGCGTGGTGACGCCTACGAGGCAGCGCTCGCGGACCTGCGCCGTATGGGCCGGCTCTACCCTTGCCCCTGCTCGCGCAGCGAACTTGGCAGCCACGGAGGACGCCATCCCCGGGGCTGTCGCGATCATCCCGACTGGCAGCAGCCGGAACCGTTCGCCCTGCGCTTCCCTGTCGAAGACCGGAATGAAAGCTGGCAGGACCGGATCCTGGGCCAACAACCCTTCCGGCTGGAGCGGGAAACGGGTGACGTTGTTCTCCGCCGCAAGGAGGGGTTCCACGCCTATCATTTGGCTGTGGTCGTGGACGACATTGCCCAGGGCATCAACCAGGTGGTCCGGGGCCAGGACCTGGCGGAGCTGACGCCCATCCACCTCTGCCTCTACGAGGCGCTGGGCGAGACGCCGCCTGACTACCTTCATTTCCCGGTGGTCTGCAACGAGAAGGGCCAGAAGCTGAGCAAGCAGGCCGGCGCTTCGGCCATCGACGTTTCTGCCGCACCGCGCAACATCAGCCAGGCCCTTGTCGCCCTGGCACACCGCCCACCGGCTCCGCTCTATGAAGGACCGGTTGAGCAGCAGCTGGCGTGGGCGATCAGCGCCTGGGACCCGCAACGGCTGGAGCACGCCTGAGTATGTACATCTACCGCCTGGTGTTCCTGCTGGTACTGGCCATCTATATATTTTCGCCCGGAATCATGGACTGGTGGGTTGAACCCGGCAGCGCCTGGTACCAGCCGTTCGGCATCTGGCTGGCCCTGATCGTCCTGGCCTTCTGGCTCGACTACCGGAGGGACGGCGATGACCTTTAGTATGCCCATGCTCGTGCTGATCAGTGCCGTCTACCTGGCCCTGCTTTTCGGCATCGCCCATGCCACGGACCGCGACTGGCTGCCCCGGCACTGGACCCATCATCCGTTCGTGTACGTCCTCAGCCTGGGCGTCTACGCCGGCGCCTGGGCTGTGTTCGGTGCCGTCGGCATGGCCTACAGCTTCGGCTACGGATACCTGGCGTATTACCTGGGCCTTTGCGGCGCCTTCCTGCTCGCGCCGGTCCTTCTGCACCCGATATTGCGCCTGGCGCGCGGCTACCAGCTCAGCTCACTCGCGGACCTGTTCACCTTCCGGTACCGCTCCCAGTGGGCCGGCACACTGGTCACACTGTGCTCCGGCATTGCCATCCTGTCGCTTCTCAGCCTGCAGATGCAGGCCATGGCCGGCGCCATCGAAACGCTCGCGCCCGGGGCCAGCCCCTGGTTCAGCGCCAGCCTGTTCGCGCTGCTGGTCGCCGTCTTCACAGCGCTTTTCGGCGCCCGGCGCAGCCAGGGCGTTGAGCGCAACGAGGGCCTGGTCATGGCCATGGCCTTTGAGGCGCTGGTCAAGCTGGTGGCGCTGGGCCTGATCGCACTCATCCTGCTGTTCAGCGTCTTCGGCGGGCCCGGCGGCCTGGAGACCTGGCTCCAGGACCAGAGCGAACAGGTCAGCGCCCTCGAGAGGCGCCTGAGTGATGGTAACTGGCGGGCCCTGCTGCTGATCTCTTTCGCGGCCGCTCTGGTCATGCCGCACATGTTCCACATGACCTTCACACAGAACCCCAGCCCCCGGGCACTGGCCCGGGCCAGCTGGGGGCTGCCGCTGTACCTGCTCCTGCTGGCGCTGCCGGTGCCCATCATCCTCTGGAGCGCCCGCGCCCTCGACGCCCCTGGCAGCCCGGAATTCTTTGCGGTCAGCCTGGGCCTGGTTCTGGAATCCCCGCTTCTGGCCACGCTCGCCTACCTGGCCGGGCTCTCCGCAGCCAGCGCCCTGACCATCGTGCTGACCCTGGCACTGTCGGGGATGATTCTTAACCACGTGGTCCTGCCACTCCGTACTCCACCGGAGAACCGGAGCATCTACACCTGGCTTCAGGGCGTGCGTCGCCTGCTGATTCTGGCCATTATCCTGGCTGCCCTGGTGTTCCATGGGCTCATCGGGCGCCACCTTGCCCTGGACAGCCTGGGCCTGCTGGCGCTCACTGGTGTACTCCAGCTCCTGCCCGGCGTCCTGGCGGTCATTTACTGGCCGGAAGGCAACCGCAAAGGGGTCATCAGCGGCATCGTGGTGGGCATGCTGGTGTGGTTTGTCGGGCTGATACTGCCATTCACCACGGGCCTGACACCCGGCGACTGGCTGGGAATCGACCTGATACAGCCTTCGAACATCGACAGCTGGCATGTCCCCGCCTTCGTCTCTCTGACCCTCAATCTCGTGGTCTTCGCGCTGACATCCATGCTCACCAGTACCAGCAACGGCGAAAGCCGTGCCGCGGAATCCTGCAGCATAGGCGCCATGGCGCGCCCACCAAGGCGGGAACTGGAAGCCGGCTCGTCCGAGGAGTTCAAATCACAGCTCACGGTTCCCCTGGGTACGGAAGTGGCCACCCGCGAGGTGGACAGGGCCCTGGCCCAGCTGGACCTGCCAACCTCGGAGAACCGGCCCTACCCCCTGCGCCGGCTGCGCGACCAGCTGGAGGTCAACCTCTCCGGCCTGCTGGGGCCGGCCATTGCCCAGGACATCGTGCATCGCCATCTGGGCTTCAAGCCGCAGACCGGTTCCCAGGAACCCCAGCATGACATCCAGTTCGTGGAGATCGCCCTGGAGGACTACAAGAGTCGCCTGACAGGCCTGGCCGCGGAGCTGGACAGCCTGCGCCGGCACTACCGCCAGATCCTGCAGAACCTGCCCATCGCCGCCTGTTCACTGGGCAGTGACCACGAGATCCTGATGTGGAACCACGCCATGGAAGCCCTGACCGGCATCGAGGCGAATCAGGTCGTGGGGGCCACCCTGGAGGCGCTGCCCGCGCCCTGGCAGGAGCTGCTGGACAGTTTCCACCAGAGCGAGGACCAGCACCAGCCCCGGCACCGGGTGGATCTCGGCGGCCAGCCGCACTGGTTCAACCTGCACCAGAGCGACATTGCGGGCCCCGGCCACCCCGAGGGCGGCACCGTCATCCTGGTGGAAGACCAGACGGAAACACGTCGGCTCGAGGAGGAACTCATCCACAGCGAACGACTGGCCTCGGTGGGACGCCTGGCGGCTGGCGTGGCGCACGAGGTGGGCAACCCGGTCACTGGCATCGCCTGCCTGGCCCAGAACCTTAAGCTCGAAACCCAGGCCCCCGGCGTGCTGGAAACCGCAGACGAGATCCTGAGTCAGACCAACCGGATCTCCAGCATCCAGCAGTCGCTGATGAACTTCGCCCGTGCCGGCCAGGATGGGGTCAGCAATCCTCATGCCCCGGTACAGATCCGCCGTTGTGTGGACGAGGCCATCCACTTGCTGTCACTCGCCGACCGCGAGTCCCCCAGCCCCTATCGCAACCACTGCAGTAACACACTGAGCGTTTCAGGCGATGAGCAACGGCTCGTCCAGGTCTTCGTTAACCTGCTCTCCAACGCCCGTGATGCCGCGCCGGAGGGCACCAGTATCCCGGTGGAAGCCCGTCTGACGGACAACGCCGTCGAGGTCACGGTAACGGATGAGGGCGACGGCATCGCCAAGAGCGACATGGACCACATTTTCGATCCCTTTTACACCACCAAGGGACCGGACCGGGGCACCGGGCTCGGACTGTCCCTTGTCTACAGCATCGTGGAAGAACATCATGGCAGTATTCACGTCGACAGCCCGGCCAGCACGATAACCGGGCGTGGGACCCGGTTCGTGCTCCGACTCCCCGAGGCCCGCCCGACGAACGACACAATGGACCAGCCATCATGAGTCGCATACTCATTGTCGAGGACGAAGCGGTCATCCGCTCGGCCCTGGAAAAACTGCTGACCCACAACGGCTACGAGGCCGAGGGGGCTGACTCCATCGCGGACGCGGCAGCGCGCTTCGATCTCAACCATTTCCACCTGATCATCACGGATCTCCGCCTGCCCGGCGAACCTGGCACTGAGCTGATCCATCGGGCACCCGATGTGCCGGTGCTGATCATGACCAGCTACGCGAGCCTGCGCTCGGCGGTCGAAGCCATGAAAATGGGCGCCGTGGATTACATCGCCAAACCCTTTGACCATGAGGAAATGCTGGAGTGTGTGGGCCGAATCCTCGCCCAGCAGCCCGAAGCGGAGTCCACGCCTGAACACGCCGGGGGCAATGGGCGCAGCACCGACCCATCACACTTCATGTACGGCGACTGCCCGGCCATGGGGCGCGTCTTCCACCTGATCCGCAAGGTTGCCCCAACGGACACCACCGTGCTGATTATCGGCGAATCCGGCACGGGCAAGGAACTGGCCGCCCAGGCCCTGCATCACCTTAATCGCCGCGCACCATGGAAGCTGATCTCGGTCAACTGCGCGGCCATTCCCGAAGCCCTGATCGAATCCGAGCTCTTCGGCCACGAAAAAGGCGCCTTCACCGGTGCTGTCTCCGCCCGCACCGGCCTGATCGAGGCGGCGGACGGTGGCACGCTCTTCCTGGACGAAATCGGTGAGCTCCCCGCCGAAGCCCAGGCCCGGCTGCTGCGAGTGCTGCAGGAAGGCGAGATCCGGCGCGTGGGTTCGACCCAGAGCCGGAGAGTGGACGTCCGGATGGTGGCCGCTACCCACCGCAACCTCAAGGCCATGACGCGCACCGGCGAGTTCCGGGAGGACCTGTTCTATCGCCTCAACGTGATGCAGATCCGGCTGCCGCCGCTGCGTGACCGTGAGGAGGACATACTGGGGCTGGCCAAACGCTTCCTGGAGCAGATTGGTGAACGGGTGGCCCATCGCGGTTACACCTTTTCCCCGGAAGCCATGCAGCTCATCCAGCGTTACCGCTGGCCGGGCAACGTCCGCGAGATGGAGAACGCCATCGAACGCGCCGTCATCCTTGCGGATGGCGACGTGATTACCCCGGAACTTCTGGATCTGGATGCTGAAGAAGAAGAGCCCACCATATCCACCGGCTTAGTGGGCGCTGAACAGCAGGTGCCAGGGACTGCCCCCAGAGAAGAGGATGCCCCTTCCGATCTTTCCCTCGAAGACTACTTCCAGCACTTTGTCCTGGAAAACCAGGACCGGATGAGCGAGACCGAACTGGCCCAGAAGCTCGGGATCAGCCGCAAGTCCCTGTGGGAGCGCCGCCAGCGTCTGGGCATCCCACGCAAGAAATCCGGCGCGCAGGGGTCGAGCGCCAGCCACTGAGCAACTGTTACCCGCTGTTACCGTTAGAAACGCTGAACCTCAGAAGCCAATACATGAGTAACAGTTCACGTTTTCAATTCCTCCTCCCGGAAAGGGTTACTCAAACGTAACCTACTGTCTATAAAAGACCTGAAAATCCTGGCACGGCATCTGCTTCCTGAAGCACCAAACAAGAAAAAGCGCTCAACAAAAACAATAAAGCGCATTCAAAAAGACAGCGGCCCAACAACAAAAACAAGCTGTCCGAGGGCTCAAGAACAATAAAGAACGCCCTTCGAACTGAGTGTTTTGGCAGCCGAGCTTTTTAGCGGCCTTTCCGCTCTCTGTTGCAAAAACGTTCCGTTCGTCAAAGAACAGTCGCCGTCGACAACAAGAACAACAAACGACGCAATAACAATAAGAACACTCACAAGACTGAATCCTGTTTCGGGGTCGCCTTAGGGCGGCCCCGTTTTGATTCCGCCCCCGGACTCGCGCTGATGCGCTTGAATCGTTACACTCGCGCTTTCGGGTCAGACAGAATCAGCAAGAGACTCCATGGCGAGACGTTTTCTGGAACGGGTACAGAACTGGTTCAGCCAGCTCGGCGGGCAGAACGGGACCGCTCCCCACGAACCCCGCGTCATTTCGCGCGACGAACACTCCATCTCACGTCAGAACATCAGCGAATCCGCCAAGAAAGTACTGCACCGGCTGAACCGGTCGGGGCATGAGGCGTACCTGGTGGGCGGCGGCGTGCGTGACCTGCTCCTTGATGGTCACCCCAAGGACTTCGACATCGCCACCAGTGCCACGCCGGAGCAGGTGCACGAGCTTTTCCGCAATTCGCGCCTTATCGGCCGCCGTTTCAAGCTGGTGCACGTGCTGTTCGGGCGCGAGGTCATCGAGGTGACCACTTTCCGCGGCTCCCCCAAGGACGCGGAAAACGACCCCCACATGGATGTGAACGACCAGGGCCGACTGCTGCGCGACAACGTCTACGGCACCCGCGAAGAGGACGCTATCCGGCGCGATTTCACGGTCAATGCGCTCTATTACGACATCCGGGATTTCACCGTCCACGACTACGCCGGCGGCGTGAACGACCTCAATAACCGCCGCCTGCGCCTGATCGGCGACCCGGTCACGCGCTACCAGGAAGACCCGGTGCGCATGCTCCGTGCGGTGCGCTTCGCGGCCAAGCTGGACTTCACCATTGCCGAGGACACCGCCCAGCCCATCCGGGAGCTGAGCCATCTTCTAGAGGACATTCCCCCGGCAAGGCTGTTCGAGGAAGTGCTCAAACTGTTCACCGCTGGCCAGGGTGAAGCCACCTACGAAATGCTCAAGCGTTTTGACCTGTTTGCGCCGCTGTTCCCGGAATCCGCAAAGGCCATTGCTGAAGGCGAGCCGGACGGTGTCATCCGAGCAGCGCTCGCCAGCACGGACCGCCGGGTCCGCCGGAACAAGCCCATTACGCCCTATTTCCTCTATGCCGCACTGCTCTGGCCCGCGTTGCAGCAGGCGTGGCGCCAGGAGGACGCGGAAACCGACCAGCCCGCCTACCAGGCACTGCAGCAGGCGGCCGGAGAAACCATCCAGAACCAGACCCAGGCCACCGCCATTCCGCGGCGTTTCAGTACGCCCATGCGCGAGATCTGGGAACTGCAGCTGCGGCTGGGCAAGCGCAGCGGCAAACGGGCCGACAAGCTGATGGAACACCCCCGGTTCCGAGCCGCCTATGACTTCCTCCTGGTGCGCGAAGAGGCGGGCGAGGACACCCAGGGCCTTGGCGCCTGGTGGACCGAATACCAGGATGCCGACGCGGATCGCCGCCGGGAAATGATCAGCGCCCTTGGGGGCGAGGGCAAGAACAGCGGCAAGGGTCGACGCCGGCGCCGCAAACCGGCTCGCAACAACTCATGAGCACCACGGCCTGGGTCGGTCTCGGCAGCAACCTGGACTCCCCGCTGCAACAGCTGCACCTCGCTCTGGAGGCATTGCACCAACTCCCGGAGACCACGCTGGACGATGCCTCGCCGGTCTACCGCAGTCACCCGGTCGGCCCCGCTGACCAGCCGGACTTTCTCAACATGGCCGCCCGGCTGGAAACAGCACTGCCGGCCACCACCCTGCTCCAGCATCTGCTGCGTATTGAAGACGCCCAGGGCCGGGTGCGCACCCAGGTCTGGGGCCCCCGGGTACTGGATCTTGACCTTTTGCTGTACGGCCATGAAACGATCGCCCAGACGGAGCTCACTGTCCCCCACCCCGAACTCCCCAACCGGGATTTCGTTCTGCGCCCCCTTCTGGACCTGGATCCGGACCTGGCCCTCCCCGATGGCCGCCGCGTTGAGGACCTGCTCCGGGCATGCCCGGATAACGGCCTGACGCCCGTCACGCTTGCCTGAACCCGGGGCCCGCTTTACCCTTGGCGAATTAACCACGGAATCGGGAGCTGCTCATGGGCACCACCATCCAGTCGCTGCGTGACTACCGCGAGAAGGGGCAGAAATTCAGCTGCCTGACGGCCTACGACGCCACTTTCGCGGGCCTGCTCAGCGACTGTGGCATTGATGTGCAGCTGGTGGGCGATTCCCTGGGCATGGTGCTCCAGGGCCGTGAGAGCACCGTTCCGGTCCGCATGGAGGACATGGTCTACCACACCGAGTGCGTGGCCCGGGCCCAGCCCGAGTCCCTGGTCATGGCCGACCTGCCCTTCATGAGCTACGCCACCACGGAGCAGTGCCTGCATAACGCCGCACGCCTGATGCAGGCCGGCGCCCAGATGGTGAAGATCGAGGGCACGGACTGGATGGCCGAGAGCGTCCGTCAACTGACCGAACGCGGCGTCCCCGTCTGCGCCCACCTGGGCCTGACCCCCCAGTTCATCAACAAGCTGGGCGGCTACAGGGTTCAGGGCAAGGGCGAAGAAGCCGCCGAACGCATGGTCGCAAACGCCCGGGCCCTGGTGGAGGCCGGGGCGGATGTGGTCCTGCTCGAGTGCGTCACCTCATCGCTCGGGACCCGCATCACCCGCGAGATAGGCGTTCCGGTGATCGGCATCGGCGCCGGGCCGGATACCGATGGCCAGGTCCTGGTACTGCAGGATATTCTCGGCATCAGCCGTGGCCATAAGCCCCGCTTCGTCAAGGATTTCCTGCAGGAAGGTGGCTCCGTGGCGGGCGCCGTGCGCGCCTACGATCAGGCCGTGAAGAACGGCGAATTCCCCGACAGCAAGCACAGTTTCAGCGGATGAAGACCGTCCATACCATCTCCGACCTCAGAGCCGAGCTCAAGCCACACCGGGATGCCGGCGCACGCATCGCGCTGGTGCCCACCATGGGCAACCTGCACGCAGGCCATCTGGCACTGGTCGAGGAAGCCCGGAAGCAGGCGGACATCGTGGTCACCAGCGTCTTCGTGAATCCGCTGCAGTTCGGTCCCAACGAGGACTTGGACAGCTACCCCCGCACCCTGCCTGAAGACCAGAAGCAACTCGAGGCCTGCGGCAATGACCTGGTGTTCGCGCCCAGCGTGCGCGAAATCTACCCCAACGGCGTGGAATACCACACCCATATCACAGTGCCCGTCATCACGGAGCTGCACTGCGGGGCCAGCCGTCCGGGCCACTTCACCGGGGTAGCCACGGTGGTCACGCTGCTGTTCAACATGGTCCAACCTCACGTGGCAGCCTTCGGAGAGAAGGACTTCCAGCAGCTGGCGGTGATCCGCAAGCTTACGCGCGACCTTTGCCTGCCGATCGAGATCCTGGGCGTGCCCACCTACCGCGAGTCCGACGGGCTGGCCATGAGCTCGCGCAACACCTACCTGAGCGAAAGCGACCGGCAACGGGCCGTGCGCCTGTACCAGATGCTTTGCTGGGCGCGCGCCGCGATCCTCGAGGGCCGCCGCGACTACAGCACGCTCTCGGATGAGGCCATCCACGCCCTCGACAGCGAAGGCTTTCATCCAGACTACTTCAACATCATCAACTCCGAGACCCTGGAGCCGGCAGACCGCAAGGATACCCGGATCACCATTCTCGCCGCCGCCTGGCTGGGGCAGACACGGCTGATCGACAACATCAGCCTGACCCTGGACAGCAACTGAAACGCTCAGGGAGATGAGCCAGTGACCAAGCAAGCCCTACCACCACTCACAGAGATGCCCGAGTGGTCCACGCTGATGAATCACAGGGCACAACTGGAGGGATTACCCCTGAGGGAACTCTTCCAGCGGGACGCCCAGCGCTTCCCACGCCTTACCCTGGAAGCAGCCGGGCTGACCCTGGATTATTCACGCAACCGCGTGACCGACCAAACCCTCAGCCTGCTGGCCGAGCTTGCCCGGGCACGCGGCCTGCCGGAACGGGTTGAGGCGCTGTTCCGCGGCGAACAGCTCAACACCACGGAGAACCGGCCCGCCCTGCATACGGCCCTGCGCCAGCCGCAAAGCGAGCCCGTCCGGGTGGATGGCGAGGACGTCATGCCCGCCATCCAGGCCACGCTGGAGCGCATGGAAGGCTTCACAAACGCGGTCCGCAGTGGCGAATGGCAGGGCATGAACGGTGATGCCATAACCGACGTGGTCAGCATCGGCATTGGGGGCTCCTACCTTGGGCCCCTGACGGCAACCGAAGCACTGACCCCGTTCAAGTCCGACCGGCCACGCTGCCATTACGTGGCTAATGTGGACGGCAGCGACATTCATGAGGCCCTGGCCGGGCTCAATCCGGCCACCACGCTTTTCCTGATCCAATCCAAATCGTTCACCACCCAGGAGACCCTGGCCAATGCCCGGGTGGCACGCCAGTGGTTCCTGGATGGCGGCGGCAGTGAACGCACGGTCCAGCACCACTTCGCGGCGGTAACCGCCAACGCAGAGCGCGCCCGGGATTTCGGCATGGCGGGCGACAGCATCTTCCCGATGTGGGACTGGGTCGGCGGGCGTTACTCTCTCTGGTCGGCCATTGGCCTGCCCGTGGCGCTTGCGGTAGGCATGCCGCGCTTCCGCGAACTGCTGGCTGGCGCACACGCCATGGACCAGCACTTTCGAAAGGCACCTCCGGAACAGAACATGCCCATGATCATGGGGCTTATGGGGCTCTGGTACCTTCACGGCTTTGGCGCAGAATCCCATGCCGTGATCCCCTATGACCACTACCTCCGCCATTTGCCGGAACACCTCCAGCAGCTGGACATGGAAAGCAACGGCAAGGGGGTATACCAGGACGGCACCCCAGTCACCCATCACACGGGCCCCGTCATCTGGGGTGGCCCCGGTGTCAATGGTCAGCATGCTTACCACCAGCTGCTGCACCAGGGCACGCGACTGGTGCCTGTGGACTTCATCCTGCCGCTGACCAGCCATAACCCGGTGGGCGAGCATCACGCCATGCTGGCAGCCAACTGCCTGGCCCAGGCAAGAGCCCTGATGCTGGGCCGCACGGAAGAGGACGTCCGCGACGACATGATCAGCCGGGGGGAGACGGAAGAGGAAGCTCGTCGATTGGCGCCCCACCGGGCCATCCCCGGCAACCGTCCCAGTAACCTGCTAACCATGGACAGGCTGGAGCCCGCGACCCTGGGCGCGCTGATCGCTCTCTATGAACACCGCACCTTTGTGCAGGCCGCCATCTGGAACACCAATCCATTTGATCAGTGGGGCGTCGAGCTGGGTAAGGAAATCGGCGGCCAGATCCTGCCCGCCCTGACCGGAGAGGCGGATCCAGGGTCGGATTTCGACAGCGCCACTAACGGTCAGGTCGCGCAGTTCCGGGCGGCACAGGGGCGTGCTTCAGGTTCGTGGTGAGATCTGCCGGCCCTGCCAGTGGAACTCGATGGGCCAGAGGCGCTGATCACGCTCGTAAGCCTGCCAGTGGTCAGCGTAGGTCCTGCCGGTTTCAGGGTGGATGCCCTCCGGGACAATCTCGGTGAGCGGGCGCAGCACGAACGCATTGCGCAGGATCTCTGACCTGGGAAGCTCCACACCGTCAATGGTGCCGGCACTGTCTCCATAAGTCAGCACATCCAGGTCCAGGGTTCGCGAGCTGAAGCGGGGCTGGTTGCGTGCGCGGCCATTGTCGTCTTCAACCCGTTTAAGCCACTCCACCAGCTCGCCCACGGGTTCATCGGTATCCAGGCCCACGACCAGGTTCAGAAAGTTCTCACCCTCGAACCCCACCGCTTCGCTTTCGTACACGGACGACACCACTAACTGCCCAAAGCGCGCGGACAAGGCATCCAGGGCCGCGCGGACGTTGGCGCTGGTGTTCTGGTTGGAGCCGATACTGATGTAGACCCGGTTCATTCACCCTCTCCACGTTCCACCACCACACCCACAGCCTCGGCCGCGGGTACCGCGCCCGGTTTGCGCACCACAATGCGCCGATGGCCGATGCCAAAGTCACTCGCGAGCATGGCTGATACCTGCTCCGCCGCTGTCTCCAGAAGGCGGAACTGCCCTTGCTGGAGGCAGCGGGTCACGGCATCAGAAACCGCTGCGTAATCCAGCGCCAGGTCGAGATCATCCCCGGCTGCCGGCGCGCGATTATCCCAGCGGAGGTCCAGATCCACAAGCAGGCGCTGAGCCACTGCCCGCTCCCAGTCGAGGACGCCAATCACCGCCTCCACGGCCAACCGCTCGATGAAAACGCTATCCATTTCAACTCCCGCGCTGATCCATTATCCTGAAACCCTGATTCCGGTTCAGGGCACCCGATGGAACTGCTGTTCGCACTGCTGCTCTGCGTTTTCGGCTACCTGAGCGGCTCCATTCTGTTCGCGCCGCTGGTCTGCCGGCTGCTCAACGCGCCGCCACCCCATCTGTACGGCTCCCACAATCCCGGCGCCGCCAATGTGTACCGTATCGCGGGGCCCGGGCCGGCCATCCTCACGCTGCTGGGCGATGCCCTGAAGGGCTGGGCGCCCGTCACCCTTGCCCAGCACCTGGACGCCACGCCCGCCACCCAGGCCGCGGTCGCGCTGGCCGCCATTGCCGGCCACATGCTGCCCGCTTTTTCCCGATTCCGTGGCGGCAAGGGCGTGGCCACCACCCTGGGGACCGGCCTGGCCCTGGCCGGGACAACCATCCTCGCAATGGCGCTGATCTGGCTGGTCGTCTTCCGGCGCTGGCATATTGCCTCCCTGGCCTCAATCATCGCCGCCGGTAGTGGCCCGCTCCTGGCACTCTGGCTGAACCCACCCCATGCCGGGGTCTTCCTGATCATTGCGCTGGTTCTGCTGGTTCGCCACCGGGACAACCTGGTGCGTCTCGCCCAGGGCAGCGAAAGCCATCTCTGACCGTCAAGCCGTCTGGCGCAGGCCTTCGAGCCGCACCTCATCCAGCCCCGGCAATTCAGTCAGGGGCCAGCGTGGCACCGCCAACATCTCGGCCCCATCACGCTGCCCCGCAACCAGCCGCTCATGGCCTGCGTAGGCGATCATGGCGCCATTGTCCGTGCAGAAATCCAGACGCGGGAAGAACAGCTCCGCCTGATGGCTTGTCTCCAGGGCCGCCAGCCGTTCGCGCAGCGCCCGGTTGGCTCCGACACCACCAGCCACCACCAGGCGACGGACACCGGTCTGTTCCATGGCGCGGCGGCACTTGATCGCCAGCGTATCCACCACGGCCTGCTCAAAGGCCAGCGCCACGTCCGCGCGCAGGGTCTCGTCCGGCCCATCCGGGCCCGCCTCGTCACGCAGGGTATTACGGGTGTAGGTCTTGAGCCCGCTGAAACTGAAATCCAACCCCGGCTTGGTGGTCATCGGCCGTGGGAAGCGGAAACGCCCCGGCGTTCCGGAAAGCGCCATCTTAGCCACCGCCGGCCCACCCGGGTAACCCAGCCCCAGCATACGAGCCGCCTTGTCAAACGCCTCGCCAGCCGCATCGTCCACGGAATCTCCCAGCAGTTCATAACGGCCGAGCGCGTCCACCTTCACAAGCTGGGTATGCCCACCGGAAACCAGGAGTGCAAGAAAGGGGAATTCCGGCGCCCGCTCCTCCAGCATGGAGGCCAGCAGGTGCCCTTCCATGTGATGGACGCCGAGCACCGGCACACCCAGGCCCCGCGCCAGCCCATGGGCAAAGGTGCTGCCCACCAGCAGCGCGCCGATCAGCCCCGGGCCGGCGGTATAGGCAATGGCGTCGATGTCGTTAC
>JBNJEG010000021.1:0-23599 GCA_051745655.1 Pseudomonadota bacterium | reverse complement strand
GCTGCTGGTGACGGCCGGTTTCGCCACCATCCAGCGCTCGCCGGAGCTGGTGGGATCCCGGATTCCACCCATCGCAGCGCCCGATGAGGGGGCGGATTCTGAAGAATCCACGGGCAACAGCTCAGAGGGCAACGCAGAACAGAGTAACGCGGAGCCCGCGCTGAAAGTCGTTCAGACCGTGACACCCCCCGAAACCGAGCCCGAGAGTGGCGCCTCGCCGGAGCCCGAGCAGAAAGCCGATAGGCAACCGAACCACGCAAGCCTGACGCTGCGGTCCAATGTCTACGGCGACCAGGTCCGCATCAATGGCGAACAGAAGGGGTCCACTGCCATGGACCTTGAGCTGGATCCGGGCACCTACACCATCGAGATCACCAAGCCACAGCACAATACCTGGCGGGAACAGATCCACCTTGAGGCTGGCGACTCACCCACCCTGATGGCGCGCCTGGAGCGCTATACCACCGTCAGGTACCGCGACGGCACCTGGGAGCACGGCGTAAAAACCGGTGAGGGGACCTACCGTGACAGCGATGGGCTCACCTACGAAGGCGAATTCCGCAAGGGCGAGTTCCACGGCGAGGGCACTGCCCACTTCCCGGACGGTCGCATCTATGATGGGGAATGGCAGCAGGGCAACATGCAGGGTGAAGGCAACCTGCAACGCGCCAATGGCGATGTTTACGAGGGCGAATTCCGCAAGGGTGAGTACCACGGGCGTGGCACACTCACAGCCAGCAACGGAGACACGTTCACCGGCAACTGGGAAAACGGGGAACTCAACGGTCACGGCACACTTACCACCGCCGAAGGACTGATGTACGTGGGCGATTTCCGCGACGGCAAGCTACACGGTGAGGGGCGCCTGACCTATCCCGATGGCAGCTACTACCGTGGCGACTTCGCCAACAACCGTTTTCATGGCGAAGGCACCCGCACCTTCGCCAGTGGCCGCCAGTACAAGGGCGAATTCGTTGACGGCCGCTCCCACGGACAGGGCGCCATCCGCCACCCCAGCGGGGCCCACATCGAAAGCACCTTCCGGGAAGGCGAGCCTTACGGCGAGGTCCGCATGACCACCCCTGAAGGCGAAGTCTTTACCGCCCGAACCTCCGAACCCGGCGTGTGCTATCGTGAAGGCAGCTACCGGGAAACCCAGTGCCCTTCCATGGAGGCGTGGTGACCTATGTCAGCCAACCCGGTAACAACGCAGTATGCAAGAGGTAGTCAGATGGCCATCAACACCGCGTTACTCGTGGACGATTCCAAGGTCGCCCGTTTTGCGCTGAGCAAGCTCCTCGAGGGGCGTAACATGGAAGTCAGCATGGCCGGTTCGGCCGAGGAGGCGCTGGATTTCCTCAATAGCGAGCAGCAGCCGGACGTCATATTCATGGACCACCTGATGCCGGGCATGAACGGCGTCGAGGCGACCAAGGCCATCAAGCGCAACCCCGCTACAGCTGGCATTCCTGTGGTCATGTGCACCTCCAAGAAGTCGGATGACTTCATCCGCGAAGCCCAGGGATACGGGGTCTACAACATCCTCACCAAACCGCCTCAGGGCGATGGCCTCGATGGCATCCTGAGCGCCCTCAGCGAGGACCTGAACCGCGGCACGCTGCCCGAGCCGCCCGCCCCGGAAGACATGGCAGAGACCGAAGACGAGCCGGAACCAGTGACAGCGGACGCCAATGTTCGGATGGCGGGCAGCCAGCAGGCCCGGGGCGCCGACAGCGACACCGTTCCCCTGACCTCCGAACTGATCGAGCAGATCGCCCGTTCAGCGGTCAAGACCCACATCCATAACCGGTTGCATGAGCTGCTGTCCAGCCTCTTCGATGAGCAGCACGACCATATCGGGCGACTGATCGAAGACAGCGAGCGCCGCCGGGAACAGGCCATCGAGAAACAGACATCCGACTTCCGTGAACTGGTGGAGAGCCGGCTCGAATCGCTCAAAAACGAAGTGGCTGCGGAAGTGACACTCAGCCTGGGCAATGAGCTGAGCGAGCTGCGACGGGAGGTCCGGGAACAGAACGGCCAGGGTTTCACGGAAAACGACCTGAAAACGCTCAAGGACCACCTGACCGCCGCACAGACAGTCGACACGGAATTCTGGCAGACGCTGCAATCAGAGGCGGTCCAGCAGGCTCACGACATTGCACGGGACACCTCCGAAGAAGTGGCCCAACGCACCATCGACCTCTACCGGAAAGAGCAGAAAAGCGCCGCTGCCAAGCTCTACACGGTGGCGTTGGCGGTCAGTCTCGGCATCTTCAGCCTGGGCATTGCCTGGCTGGGTGGCCTCGCAGGCTGACACCCTCCCCGACTGATGCGGCGGATCTGCTACCATAGCGGGGTTTCACCCTGCAGGCAGCCACCGCATCATGAACCGTCTATTCGTTGATAACCTGACCGTCATCGACTTTGCCTACCTGGACGCCCATCGAGGCCTGGTCGGCGAAAGCTGGATCGTTGACATCGAACTTGCCGGCGAGCTGAACGACGCCGGCATGGTGTTCGATTTCGGCCATGTCAAAAGCACCATCAAGGCCCATATCGACGAGCAGGTGGATCATCGCCTGCTGATTCCAGGCGATTACCCCGGGCTTCAGTGGTTGGACCCGCAACAGCCAGGCCATCTGCGCTGGCGGCTCCACGACGGCACCTGGATCGAACACCTCGCACCCGCCGAGGCGGTCGCAACAGTGGCTGGAGAAACCATTGAGCGCCAGCCCATCGCAGACCAGCTTTCAGAAAGCCTGCAGAGGAGCCTGCCGGACAATGTCCAACGGGTAACCGTCAACCTGCGTCTCGAGGCCATCGAGGGCGCCTACTACCATTATGCCCACGGCCTGAAGAAACACGATGGCAACTGCCAGCGTATTGCCCACGGACACCGTTCCCGCATCCGGATCCTGCGCAACGGTCTCCAGGCACCCGACCTGGAGCATTACTGGGCGGACCGCTGGCGCGACATCTACCTTGCGACAGCCGAGGACCGGACCGAGTCCTTTGAGGACAGAGGCGTGGCCTATCATCGGTTCAGCTACGATTCCGACCAGGGGCACTTCGAGATCGCCCTGCCCGCGGCCCGTACCGAGATCATGGGACCGGATACCACCGTGGAGTGGATTGCCTGCTACCTGCGCGACGAGACACGGAAACTGGAGCCGGAAAGCCGGATCGAGGTGCATGCCTTTGAGGGTGTGAACAAGGGCGCTATCGCGGAAGGCTGAGCAAAAAAAAGCCGGCGCTGTGGCCGGCTTTTTCTGGATCTGGCGTCCCGTAGGGGACTCGAACCCCTGTTACCGCCGTGAAAGGGCGGTGTCCTAGGCCTCTAGACGAACGGGACGGAAAGAAGAAGTGGTGGAGCCAGGGAGGCTCGAACTCCCGACCTCGGCGCTGCCAGCGCCGCGCTCTCCCAGCTGAGCTATGGCCCCACTGCGTCCAACGGGTGCGTATATTAGTGGCGGCCCAGGGGCGCGTCAACCCCTGATTGCCGCCTTTATTCGCCCGTTTCCAGTGCCGCGTACTCTTTCTCGATCTTCTTCGCCTGTTTCTTCGAGAAGCCACCCAGCACATTCAGGGCATGGCGCAGGCGCGCCCGGCTCACATCCGGCCCCAACAGCCCCATGGAGTCCACTACCGACCAGGAATTCGGTGTCCCTGCGATGGCTACGAAAATCGGAAACATGAACTCCCCGATTTTCAGACCCATGGCGCCCGCCAGCGCCTTGAGATTGGCAAAAACTGTATCCCGGCTCCAATGGCGCTCCGCTTCAAGACGCCACAGGGCGAACTGCAGGATCCGGCGCACGGTCTCCTCTTCCAGCTTCCGGTGCTCAAAGTCCTCGGGCCGGACGTCCAGCATGCCGGAGAACATGAACGACGCCATGGGGGCAATGTCCGAAAAGGTCTCAACTCGGCTCTTTAGATGCGGCACCAGCGGCGCCAGCTGGTCGCGACTGAACCACCAGTCCCCTAGGCGGTCCATAAAGGCTTCGTCGCTCAGCGTCTCACGGATCCAGAGGCCGTTGAGCCAGCGCAGCTTGGCCTGGTCGAACACTGGCCCGCCGAGCGAGACCCGATGGATATCGAATTCCGCCTGCATCTCCTCGAGCGTGAACCGCTCGCGCTCATCCGGCATGGACCAGCCCATGCGCCCCAGGAAGTTCAGCACCGCCTCGGGCATGAAACCGAGCCGCTCGTACAGGTCGATGCTGGTGGGGTTCTTGCGCTTGCTGAGCTTGGTGCCGTCCTCGTTGCGCAGCAGCGGCATGTGACACAGCTGCGGCATTGCCCAGCCGAAGTATTCATACAGCAGCTTATGCTTGGGGGCGGAGTTGATCCACTCCTCGCCCCGGATGACATGGGTAATGCCCATACGGTGGTCGTCCACCACGTTCGCCAGGTGGTAGGTGGGCATGCCATCAGACTTGAGCAGGATCTGGCAGTCAATCTGGGCCCAGTCGATGGTCACCGTGCCACGGAGCATGTCCTCAATCTCACACACGCCCTCCTCCGGCACCTTCATCCGGATCACATAAGGCTCGCCGGCATCCATGCGCCGCCTCACCTCATCCGCGGTCAGCTCCAGATCACCCTTGATGCCCGGGTTGAGGCCCTGCTCACGCCGGGCATCCCGGATGGCATCCAGCTCCTCGGGGCTCCGGAAGCAGTAGAACGCATGACCGCTCTCGACCAGCTGCTCGGCATAGGCTCGATACTCGTCGCGGCGCTCGGACTGCCGGTACGGGCCATACTCGCCGCCCACATCCGGCCCTTCGTCCCACTCCAGCCCCAGCCAGCGCAGGGAGTCCAGAATCGCCTGCTCCGATTCCGGCGTGCTCCGGGCCTGGTCGGTATCCTCAATCCGCAGTATGAACTGCCCGCCGTGCTGGCGTGCAAAACACTGGTTGAACAGCGCGATATAGGCCGTACCCACATGTGGGTCGCCGGTCGGCGAAGGGGCGATTCGGGTTCTGACGGTCATGTCGGTTTCCTGGCTCCTTGAATAGGTCTGGATCGACTCGTGGGGAAAGCGCGCATTATAACGCCTCCACCGGTATGGGTCGTCCTTGCGTATCCTCCCCTATAGTCGCCGCCGTCATGATTGGATAGAATGCACCTCCTCAACAATGTTATGTTATAACGATTATATGATGACACGCTATCTGATCCTCCCGTTGGCCCTGATTCTGGCCTTTGCTGCGGCCTCCGCATCGGCGGAACGGCCCCTGATCGCCACCAGCATCCACCCCCTTGCCCTGATTGTTAAGGAGGTCGCCGGCGACCAGGCGGATGTCCAGGCACTGGTGCCGCCGGATGTCAGCCCCCATCACTACAGCATGCGGCCCTCTGAGCGCCGCCGCCTGGAGGAAGCGAACCGGATTTACTGGCTGGGGCCCGGACTGGAGCCCTTCCTGCAGGGAACCATGAGTGACAGCAGTCTTTCCGGAAAGGCCCGGGTTCTGGTTGAGGCCTCGCATGAGGAAACCAGCGCCGATAACCATGACCACAATCATGGCGATGGCGAGGATCCCCATGTCTGGCTGGCACCCGAACGCGCGCTCGCCATGGCAGATCGGGTCAGGGAGACACTCAGCGAGCTTGACTCCGTGGACGAACAGGCGATCGAGCGGAATCACGACCGTTTCCGGCAACGGCTCACGGACACTGAAGAGCGCATTCGTGAACAGCTGGCGCCGTTATCAGAAGTCACCCTGTTCACCTACCACGATGCATTCCACTATTTCGCGGACCATTTCGAGCTGACCATCGCCGGCACCCTCACGAACAATCCGGAGCGCAGTCCCAGTGCCCGGCATATCGACAGCCTCCAGAAGGCCCTTGAAGCGGCCCCCTGGCCCTGTATCATGACGGAAACCCAGTTGGGCGGTGACTGGTGGCGCGGCCTCGACGTCTCCCAGCCCCTGCCTGTCAGCCGCTGGGATCCGTTGGGCGGGGACATCGCCGTTGAAGTGGGGGGCTACACAGCGTTCCTCGAATCCCTGGCGGACGCCGTAACCGACTGTCACCCTGAACGTTCCGGAGAAGAGTAGGACCGGCATGCAGCACCAGGAACCGGATCGCCGATTCAGCATTGCTCCCATGATGGATCATACCACCCGGGATTACCGCTGGTTCGCCCGGGGTCTGAGCCGCCAGGCCCTGCTCTACACCGAAATGGTGACCACGGGCGCCCTGATCCATGGCGACCGGGCCCGCTTTCTGGACTACGACGCTGAAGAGCATCCGATCGCGCTTCAACTGGGTGGCGCGGACCCGGCTGAACTGGCCGAATGCGCCGCCATGGCCGAGGCATGGGGGTATGACGAGGTCAACCTGAACGTCGGATGCCCCAGTGACCGGGTTCAGAACAACCGCATTGGCGCCTGCCTGATGGCCGAGCCGGACACTGTTGCCCGAGCTGTCGCCGCCATGAAGGGCAATACCCGCCTCCCAGTGACCGTTAAACACCGTATCGGCATCGACGGCCACGAACAGTGGGATGACCTGGTCCACTTTGTTGAGCGCGTCGCCGAAGCAGGCTGTCGAACCTTCATTGTTCACGCACGTATCGCCATCCTTCAGGGACTCAGCCCTAAAGAGAACCGCGATGTGCCGCCGCTGAAGTACGATTGGATTCATGCTCTCCGGGCGCGCTTCCCGGGGCTTGAAATCATCATCAATGGTGGATTCTGGGAGATGGACGCCATCCGCGAACAACTCGGGAAAGTGGACGGGGTCATGGTCGGGCGCGCGGCCTATCAACAACCCTGGCTGCTCAGCCGTGTTGACCCCGAAATCTACGGTGCCCAGGCGCCCGTCACCACACGTACCGAGGTCATCGAACGATTCATTCCCTACCTCGAGCGGCGCCTCGCCGATGGCGTGCCACTGCAGGCCATGACCCGCCACATCATGAATCTCTTCCATGGCTGTGCGGGCGGGCGCCAGTTCCGCCGCCACCTCAGCGAGAATGCCCACAGACCGGGAGCCGACACCCAGGTGGTCCGGGACGCCCTGGCCCTTGTCCAGCAAAAGGCCAACGCCGCCTGAGCGTGGGATTCCACGCTTGTGACACCGACGCCAGCGCGCTATCGTGATCCGGGTTAACCTGCGAAGGTTCCCACAACCCGGATGCACAATGGACGCAACCAGCCGATGACCTCCAAACTCGATCAGCTCCGACACATGACCACCGTGGTCGCCGACACCGGTGACCTGGACGCCATACGACAGTGGCAACCAAGGGACGCCACCACCAACCCCTCGCTGCTGCTCAAGGCAGTCTCCTCGGAGGCCTATCGACACCTGGTGGAACAGGCACTCGCCTGGGCACAGCAAAAATGCGGCAATGGCACAGCGGATCCCGTCGTGGCCGGCGACTGCCTAGCGGTTCTCGCCGGGGAGCAGATTCTCGGAAGCGTTCCCGGCATGGTCTCCACGGAGGTTGATGCCCGCCTGTCCTTCGACCGGGACGCCACCATGACGCGCGCCCGCGAGCTGATCGGCCTTTACCATGAACGCGGTGTGGACACTGACCGCGTCATGATCAAGATCGCAGCCACCTGGGAAGGCATCCAGGCGGCGCGGGAACTCGAACGTGAAGGCATCGCCTGCAACCTCACGCTGCTGTTCTCCTTCACCCAGGCGATGGCCTGCGCGGACGCTGGCGTCACGCTGATTTCACCCTTTGTCGGGCGGATTCTGGACTGGCACCTGGCCCAGAGCGGCCAGGATTCCATCGACCCCGCCTCGGACCCGGGTGTCCAGTCCGTGCGCCGGATCTACGAGTACTACAAGGGTCATGGCTACCGTACCATTGTCATGGGCGCCAGTTTCCGCAACCAGGGTGAAATAGAACACCTTGCGGGCTGCGACCGGCTGACAATCAGCCCGCAGCTTCTGGAGTCCCTGTCACTCGACACCGGCACGCTTGAGCGACAGCTTGAGCCAGAAGGTAACGGGAACCCCGAGTCCCATCCGGTACTGGATGAGAGCAGTTTCCGGTGGCACTTCAACGAGGATGCCATGGCAACGGACAAGCTGGCAGAGGGCATCCGGCGCTTCGCTGCCGACCAGCGCCAGCTTGAGCGAGATCTGGACGACTGGATCAAGGCCACCTGACCGCCACACCGAGACGAGGAGGGCCCATGCTACTGATACTTCACCCGGACACCGATCGCGAAGGCCACGCCTACCGCGAGACCATGAATTTCCTCGACCAGCTCAGCAACGTCGAGGTACGCGTCCATGATGTCCAGGGCAATCAGCAGACACTGACCGAGATCTATCTGATCGGCGACACCAAGGCGCTCGATGCGGAAGATATCGAAGCGCTGCCCGCCGTTGAACGGGTCATCCGCATCTCCGACGATTTCCGGATCCTGGGGCGGCACCAGGACGCCGAGCGCCAGAGCGGCTTCGATTACAACGGCATCCGTTTTGATCAGGACAACCTCAACGTTTTCGCGGGCCTGTGTGCAGTGGACAATCCCACTCATGTGGAAGAAACCTTCAGGGCACTCAAGGACAACGGCCAGCAGTGCACCCGCATGGGCGCCTACAAGCCGCGCACCAACCCCTACTCATTCCAGGGACACGGTGCCAGCTGCCTGCCCTGGGTATTTGAGCTTGCGGGCAAGTACGACATCCGGGTCATCGCCATGGAAGTGACCCACGAGAACCATGTCCATGAGATTGAGCAGGCCCTGGAACAGACCGGGCACCCAACCGGCGTCATGCTTCAGGTGGGCACCCGCAACACCCAGAACTTTGAGCTGCTCAAGGCCCTTGGCCGGCAGAGCACCTATCCAGTGCTGCTCAAGCGCGGCTTCGGCATCACTCTCAACGAATCGCTCAACGCCGCCGAATATCTGGCGACGGAAGGCAATACCAACGTTGTATTCTGCCTCCGCGGCATGAAGACAGAAGCCGGCAATCCGCACCGCAACCTGGTGGATTTCGCGCACATCCCAGTGGTGAAGCGACTGACCCGGATGCCCGTCTGCATCGACCCCTCGCATTCGGTGGGTACCCGCGACCGCGCACCGGACGGCATCTCGGACATCATCCATGCGGCGGCCCAGGGCGTCATTGCTGGCGCGAACATGATCCTGGCAGACTTCCACCCCAACCCGGAAAAGGCCCTGGTGGACGGCCCACAGGCGCTCCTTCCGAGCGAGCTCCCAAAATTTCTGGAAGATGTGCAGCTCTGCCACGAGACCTACCAGAAGCGGCGCGCCATCTACACCGACAACGGATGAGGAGGCATCCGACTCAATGCTGATCTATGGCCATCGCGGCGCGAAGGGCGAAGCGCCGGAAAATACTCTGGCGGGTTTCAGGCATGCCTATCGCCACGGCATTCGCCGCTTCGAAATGGACATCATCCTCTCGCTCGACGGCATTCCAGTCGTCATTCACGACCTCAGCCTGCAGCGCACCACAGGCAGCGATCGTGCCGTGGGCACGGTTTCAGCAGCGGAAATGGGGCTTATGGATGCCCGCCGGAACACGGCCAGCTGGCACCATGAAACCGGGGTCCCCAGCCTTGATGACGTCGTCAGAGCCTGTCCTGACTACGAACACCTTCAGCTGGAAGTGAAATCCGATGATCGCGGGCGACTGAACAGGCTGTGCAACCGGCTGGTGGAATGGATCCAGCGCGAAAACCTGTACGAGCGCATCACACTCACCTCCAGCAGCACGGCGTTTCTCAAATCAGCCCGCAGGCTGGACCGGCGCGTGAGCCTGGGCTACGTGGCGGAACGCCGCTACCCCTCTCCGGTTCGGCAGGCGAAGCGCCTGGACTGCCACTACCTGTGTTGCAATTACCGGATCTGCCAGCCGTCACTGGTGGAGCATGCCCGGAACAAGGGAATTGGGGTTTCGACATGGACCGTCAACCGTATCCACGACATGCTTGAACTGGAGAAAATGGGCGTTGAGTCCGTAATCACGGATTACCCGACCAGTGCCCTGATCTATTTCGAGAACCGCCGTCGACTGGGTCGGCATGTGGACAGCCTGCGAGGGCCGGAGCCCACAGGGGCTCCGGCATCACCGGCCGGGGCATCATCCTCCTCGACCGGTTGACGCGCCCCTTCCTCAGAAGATCCGGTTGAGGCCGTTCAGCGCCGCCACTCGATAGGCTTCCGCCATGGTGGGGTAATTGAAGGTCGTGTTGATGAAGTAGTCGAGGGTATTGGCATCACCGGGCTGGTTCATGATGGCCTGCCCGATGTGAACGATCTCAGCCGCCTGGTCGCCGAAGCAGTGAATCCCCAGCAACTCCTTCGTTTCACGGTGAAACAGAATCTTCAGCATGCCCACCGGGTCGCCTGAGATCTGCGCCCGCGCCAGGTCCTTGAAGAACGCCTGACCCACTTCATACGGAACCTTGGCTTCGGTCAGTTCCCGTTCGGTCTTGCCGACTGAACTGATTTCCGGAATGGTATAGATGCCCGTCGGCACATCGTCCACATAGCGGAAATATTTGTCCGCCATAATGTCAGATGAAGCGGAACGCCCCTGATCGTAGGCTGCGCTGGCAAGGCCGGGCCAGCCTATGACGTCGCCAACCGCATAGATGTTCGGAACCTGGGTCCGATAATGCTCATCGACGGCCAGTTGCCCACGGTAATTGGTCTCCAGACCAATGTTCTCCAACGCCAGGGAGCCGGTATTACCGCTGCGCCCGTTACACCAGAGGAACGCGTCGGACCGCACTTTCTTGCCCGACTCAAGGTTCAGAACCACACCGTGGTCATCCCCTTCCACCGATTCGAACTTCTCATTGTGACGGACCAACACCCCATTATTCCGCAGGTGGTAACTGAGGGCGTCCGAGATCTCGTCATCCAGGAAAGACAGAAGCCGACTGCCTGGGTTGATCAGGTCCACCTTCACGCCCAGTCCGCAGAAAATCGAGGCATACTCACAGCCGATGACGCCGGCCCCGTAGATGGTAAGTGTTCGCGGGGTATGAGAAAGCGTCAGGATGGAATCACTGTTGTAAATCCGATCATGGGAAAAGTCCACATCCGGAGGCAGGTACGGTGATGAGCCTGTCGCGATGACGAAACTGTCCGCCGTGATCCGCTGCCCACCCGTTTCCTCGTCCTGGAGCTCAAGTTGATTCTGGTCCATGAAGCGGGCCTTGCCATGGAAACGCTGGACCCGGTTGCGAGCGTAGAAGGCTGTCCGCAGCTTGACCTGCTTGTTGCGAACCCGCTCGGCATTCTGCAGTACCCGGGGAAACGAGAACCAACGGGGTTCGCCGATATCGCGGAACATCGGATTGGTGTTGAAATTGATGATCTGCTTGACCGAATAACGCAGTGCCTTGGACGGGATTGTCGCCCAGTGTGTGCAGTTGCCGCCGACTGTCTGCTTATCATCCACGATGGCAACCCGCCGGCCGTGCTTCGCTGCGTTCATGGCTGCCCCCTCACCGGCGGGTCCGGCACCAATCACTACAACATCAAAATGCTGATCCGACATCCGCTCAATTACTCCTCTGCCTTACTTGCTTGTGTAACCGGTCCCGCCAGTCACGCCTTACGGTCGCTGTCTGCGCTGTAGGTGAGCCTCTCAGCCTCACCCACTTCGGGTGCGTCTTCATCATCGCCGCAGTTTCCGGACTCACGACCGCAAACCGAGCAGCCACTGCCGCCCCCGAGCTGATTGCCAACTCCGCCACAGGAACCGCTGATCGGCTTACGACCGAAAATGACCCCGATGGACATGCCAGCAATCAGGACCATCACCATCACAACTGCCAATATGAATGTTTCAAACATTGTTCACCTCCTCATACCGACCCTCAACCATCATGGTGACGGCGGGTCGGCCAGGACTTCAACCAAAAACACCCGGCCGGAGCCGGGTGTCTGTGGGGTCAGCCCCCGAAATCATCCAGGGCGATGTTCTCATCCTCAACGCCCAGGTCCTTGAGCATCTTGATGGTCACCGCATTCATGATGGGTGGCCCACACATGTAGTACTCGATGTCTTCGGGCGCCTCATGATCTTTCAGGTAGTTCTCATAGAGTACATTATGGATAAATCCAACGTCGCCTTCCCATTCGTCCTCGGGAAGCGGGTCGGACAGTGCCACGTGCCAATTGAAGTTCTCGTACTCTTCCTGGAGTTGATTGAAGTCCTCTACGTAGAACATCTCCCGCTTGCTTCGCGCACCGTACCAGAATGTGATCTTGCGGTTGGTATTGATGCGCTTGAGCTGATCGAAGATGTGGGCGCGCATGGGTGCCATACCGGCCCCGCCGCCAATGAAGCACATCTCCGCATCCGTGTCCTTCGCAAAGAATTCGCCGAAGGGACCCATGACGGTCATCTTGTCCCCGGGCTTGAGCGAGAACACATAGGAGGACATCTGGCCGGGCGGATGGTTAGTCCCGGGCGGCGGGGTTGCAACACGGATATTGAACCGCAGCTCGCCCTTCTCTTCCGGGTAGTTCGCCATGGAATAGGCCCGCACGATGTCTTCCTTGACCACCGACTTCAGGTCCCAGAGACCATGCTTGTCCCAGTCCTCGTGGTATTCCTCCTCGATATCGAAATCCTTGAAGTGGACTTCGTGGGCCGGCGCCTCGAACTGAACGTAGCCCCCCGCGCGGAAATCGACGTTCTCACCTTCGGGAAGGTCGATGATCGTCTCCTTGATGAAGGTCGCCACGTTGTGGTTCGAGCGCACGGTGCACTCCCATTTACGGACACCGAAGAACTCCTCCGGCACCTCAACCTTCATGTCCTGCTTGACGGGAACCTGGCAGGACAGGCGCCAACCTTCACGCTGCTCACGCGGCGTGAAGTGGTTCTTTTCGGTTGGGAGCACGGCACCCCCACCCTCATGAACCTTGCATACGCACTGACCGCAGCTGCCGCCACCGCCACAAGCTGAGGAAAGGAATATCCCCTGCTCCGCGAGCTTGCCCAGAAGCTTGCCACCGGCCTGTGACTGGAAACTGTGCTCCGGATCGCCATTGACCTCGATCTGGATATCCCCCGAACTGACCAGCCGTGCCCGCGCCCCAAGAATGATCGCGACCAGCGACAGGACGATCACGGTGAACATCACCACGCCCAGTATGATCTCTGTAACCATGATTCCGCCTTCTGCCTGAAACCTGAATACGTCTCTTTACAGCGAGATGCCCGAAAAGGACATGAAACCGAGCGACATGAGTCCCACGGTAATGAATGTGATACCGAGACCGCGAAGCCCCGGCGGAACGTCGCTGTATTTAAGCTTTTCGCGGATGCCCGCCAGGGCCACGATGGCCAATGCCCAACCAACACCGGCACCAAAACCGTAGGCAACACTTTCGCCAAAAGCATAGTCACGTTCAACCATGAACAGCGAGGCACCCAGAATCGCGCAGTTCACCGTGATCAGCGGCAGGAAAACCCCAAGCGCGCTGTAAAGGGCCGGCACATAACGATCCAGAAACATCTCCAGGATCTGCACAAGTGCCGCAATCACACCAATGTAGGTCAGCAACCCCAGGAAGTTCAGATTCATGTTGGGGAGCCCGGCCCAGCTCAGGGCGCCGTCACGCAACACGTAATTGAAGATGAGGTTGTTGACCGGCACTGAGATGGTAAGCACAACCACCACAGCTATGCCCAGGCCGAGAGCTGCCTCCACCTTCTTTGAAATCGCCAGGAAGGTACACATGCCGAGAAAGAAGGCAAGTGCCAGGTTTTCGACGAAAACGGCCTGCAGGATGAGGCTGATATAGTGTTCCATCAGAATGCCTCCCTGACTTTATGGGGTTGCATCTCGAACTCCTCTTCCTCGATCTGCTCCGGATCCCAGATCCGCACGGCCCAGATAAAGAAGCCAATCAGGAAGAAGGCACTCGGGGGCAGCAGCATGAGGCCGTTCGGTACGTAGAATCCGCCTTCGCTGGCGAGCGGCAATACCGTATACCCCATCCAGGTCCCAGCACCCAGCACTTCGCGGAAGGTTGCAACCACGATCAGGATCACGCTGTATCCCACACCGTTGCCCAGACCATCGACAAAGCTGAGCCATGGGCCATTCTGCATGGCAAAGCCCTCGGCGCGGCCCAGGATGATGCAGTTGGTAATAATCAGTCCCACGAAGACAGACAGCTGCTTACTGATCTCGTAGGCAAATGCCTTGAGGAACTGGTCCACGACAATGACCAGGGAAGCGATAATCGTCATCTGGACGATGATCCGGATACTGCTCGGGATCTGAGTACGGATCAGGGATACGGCCACGTTCGAGGCACACAGCACCACGATCACGGAAATACACATCACCAGACTGACGGTGACGCTGGACGTAACGGCCAGAGCTGAACAGATACCCAGGATCTGCAACGCTATGGGGTTGTTGTGCAGTATCGGTCCAAACAGGACGTCTTTGGTTTTCAGTTCCGCCATGGATCAGATCTCCCCGTTGCGCACCCTGGCGAGGAAGGGGCCATAGCCCCGCTCACCAAGCCAGAAATTAACCGTGCTCTCGACGCCGCGTGAAGTCAGTGTGGCACCGGAAAGCGCATCGATCTTGTGCTCACTGCCCTCGGTATCGTCACTCACGCCGCCCTTGACGACGGCAAAATTGGGATTGCCCAACTCGCCCTCATCGAAGATTTTCTTGCCTTCCCACTTCGCAAGCCAGTCCGGATTTTCGATCTCGCCACCCAGCCCCGGTGTTTCAGCATGTTCATAGAAACGCACGCCTGCCACTGTGTTGCCATCCCCTTCCAGGGCCAGGAATCCATACATGATGGACCAGAGCCCGTAGCCGTGGATTGGCAGAACCACACGTTCCACCTTATCCCCGTCACGCAGCACGTAGGCCTTGTTATAGAGGACCTGGCGGTTGATGCCAGCAGGATCCTCCTTAAGGTTACGGGAGAGATCCGGGTTGCGCGCGGCGCGGCGTGCATCAAAGCTCGCTGCGGATTCAGCATTCACCTTATCCGCGGACACCAGCTCACCGGTCCCCATCTCCACCAGCATGACCTCGAACCGGTCAAAGGTCTCGGCGATTTCCTCGTTGCTGGCGTCCGCATCCAGCTCACCCGCCGCAGCCAGCATGTTGGAACGGGTACTCAGCGCTTCGTTGCGCTCCTGGGCGGAGCGCAGTGTCACTGCCGCCCCGGAGACGATGACTGAAAAGACAATACTGAGCGTTACGGCGACGATCAGGATCTTTCTGACGGTATCGTTAGACTGCGACACGGGCCTGCCTCCGCTTGATGTTCGCCTGTATGACAAGGTGGTCGATGAAAGGCGCGAACAGGTTCGCGAACAGGATCGCGAGCATCACACCCTCCGGGAATGCGGGATTCACAACCCGGATCAGTACCGTCATCACACCGATGAAGATGCCGAACACCCAGCGCCCGGTGTTGGTCATGGACGCAGACACCGGGTCCGTCGCCATGAACATCATGGCAAACGCAAAACCGCCGATCACAAAGTGCCAGTGAGGCGGAATCTCGAACATGGGATTACTGTCGGAACCCACCGCATTGAACAACAGTGCTGTGCCGATCAGACCAATCAGGGTACCAAACACGATGCGATAACTGGCGATCTTCATCAACAGCAGCACGGCACCGCCGATCAGGATTGCCAGCGTGGACGTTTCACCGACGGAGCCCTGCATGAATCCAAAGAACGCATCAAACCAGGTTAAGTGATCACTCAGTCCCTCCATGCCATCAGAAGCGGCAACGCTCAGTGCGGTTGCACCGCTGAATCCATCCACGGCCGTCCAGACCTCATTACCCGAGATCTGGGCCGGATACGCGAAGTACAGGAAGGCCCGGCCGGTCAGCGCCGGGTTCAGGAAGTTCTTGCCAGTGCCCCCGAAGATTTCCTTTGCGACAACCACACCGAAGGTGATGCCCAGCGCCACCTGCCACAGTGGGATGGTGGGCGGCAGAATGAGCGCAAAAAGAATGGAGGTCACAAAGAAGCCCTCATTGACCTCATGCTTGCGCACGGTCGCAAAAAGAACTTCCCAGAAACCACCAACCACAAAGGTCACGAAATAAATGGGAACGAAATAGGCGGCACCGAAGATGATGTTGTCCCAGATGCTTGCGGGATCATTACCGGCAAACGCGGCGATGAAGGCGGCACGCAGGCCCTCATCCGTCATCGACATGCCCTGCTCTGCCAGATAGGTATTGGCTTGATAGCCTGCGTTCCACATGCCAAAGAACATGGCGGGGAACACGCAGAACCAGACGGTGATCATGATGCGCTTAAGGTCAATGCCATCACGCACATGAGCGTTGGTCCGCGTCACCGACGGCGGCGTGTAGAAGATGGTGTCCACGGCTTCGTAGAGGGGGTACCAGCGCTCAAAGCGCCCCCCCTTTTCGAAGTGCGGCTCAATCCGGTCAAAAAACTGTCTAAGCCCCATGATTCAGCCCTCGATTTCGATGCGCGTGAGATTCTGTCGGAGAATCGGCCCGAACTCGTACTTCCCTGGGCATACGAACGTACACAGCGCAAGGTCTTCCTCGTCGAGTTCCAGCGCCCCGAGCTGCTGGGCCTGCTCAGTGTCCTGGACAATCAGTGAGCGCAACAGCTGGGTGGGCAGAATATCGAGGGGCATCACCTCCTCGTAAACTCCGATCGGCACCATGGCCCGCTCGGACCCATTGGTGGTAGTGGTGAGGTTGAACCGTTTGCCCGGCATCAGCTTTGACAGGTAGATGTTGAGACGGGAAAAACGGTTCGGCCCGGGTGACAGCCACCCCATGAAGTGACGGCGATAGCCTTCCTCCAGCGCGGTGATCTGCGTCACGCTGCGGGCCAGGTAGTTGACGGGCCCGCGCGCTGCGCGCCCTCCGAGCACGGAACCATTCACCAGGCGGATATCCATGTCACCCTGATCCAGCTCACCCTCGAGCAGCTCATCGAGGTTCGCCCCGATGCGCGTGCGCAGCAGCCTGGGATTGGCCGCACAGGGGCCGGTGATGGCAACGATCTGTTCCGTGGGCAGCATGCCGGTGGTGAACAGACGACCTATGTCCATGACATTCTGGTAGCTGACGGTCCAGACCACCTTTTCGCCACCCACCGGATCGATGAAATGGATATGCGTGCCGACATTGCCCGCTGGATGGGGACCATCAAACGTGTGCTGCTGGAACTGCTGGCCGGAGGGTACCGGCACTTGCGCGCCGGCCCCGCCGCAGACGTGGACGGCACCACTGGTCAACCGCGACAGCACTCTGAGGCCGTTTTCAAACGCTTCCGGATCATCATCGATGATGGTCTGGGGATCCGGTGACAGCGGATGAGTGTCCATCACCGACACAAAAATCGAATGCGGCTCCTCGGCATCGATGGACGGCACCTTGCTGTAAGGGCGCGTCCGCAGCACGGGCCACATCCCGGAATTGACAAGATTGTCGACCACGTCCTGGCGGGCAAGCCCCTCGATCTCGGAAGCACTGAAACGACTGAAGGTCTCCGCTTCCTCGTTTTCATCCACCTCGATGACGAGGGACTGAAAAACCCGCCGTTCGCCACGATTGATTTCCCTGACGATGCCGCCGGCCGGAGCGGTGTAGACGATGCCTTCGTTCTTTTTGTCCGTGAAAACAAGCTGCCCGCGTTTGACCCGGTCTCCCTCGCGAACCTTGAGGGTCGGCTTCATGCCAACATAGTCAAAACCGGTCAGGGCAACGTGGCGCACGGGCCGCCCCTGATCGATGGTCGGCTCGGGCGCGCCAGTCATCGGAAGATCGAGGCCTTTCTTGATCTTGATCATTCGCTTTGCCCAATCAGAACTGGATGGAGTGAAAAACCGGCCCAATTATAGAGATACCAGGCCCAGGATTCCACAAAGAACCGGCCCGGAACGCCTACCCAATAGGTGGAAAATGGCGGCCGGGCCGCTGTGCGGCGGAGCAATCAGTGGTCCGCGGCGGTACCACGCTCCGGGAAAATCGGGAAAGACATACCGGCCATCTCGCTCACCAGCCGGATGACCTGGGCGCTGTAGCCCGCCTCATTGTCGTACCATACGTAAAGCACCGCGCGATTACCGCTGGCAATCGTCGCCTGGCCGTCCACCACCCCGGCGTGGCGGGAGCCAACGAAATCGGAAGACACCACCTCGGGCGAGCTCACGTAATCAACCTGCTTCTGCAGATCCGAGTGCAGCGCCACGTCCCGCAGGTATTCATTGATCTCGTCTCGAGTCGCCGCGTTTTCCAGGTTCAGGTTGAGAATCGCCATGGAAACGTTCGGAGTTGGCACGCGGATCGCGTTACCGGTGAGCTTGCCGTCAAGCTCCGGCAGGGCCTTGGCCACTGCCTTGGCAGCGCCGGTCTCGGTCAGGACCATGTTCAGAGGCGCACTGCGGCCCCGGCGCTCGCCCTTATGGTAGTTGTCGATCAGGTTCTGGTCGTTTGTGTAGGCATGGACCGTTTCCATATGGCCATCAACAATGCCGAATCGGTCCTTTATCGCCTTGAGGACGGGAGTGATCGCATTGGTGGTACAGGAGGCCACGGACAGGATGCGGTCTTCATCCGAGTACAGGTCGTTGTTGATGCCCGGAACAATGTTCTTGATGTCGCCCTTGCCGGGCGCTGTCAGAACAACCCGGCTGGCCCCCTTGGACTTCAGATGCAGACCCAGGCCTTCGTTGTCACGCCACTTACCGGTATTATCAATAATAATGGCGTTGTCGATACCGTACTGGGTGTAATCCACCTGGTCCGGACCGTCGGAGTAGATGACCTTGATGTAGTTACCATTGGCGATGAGCGCCTCGTTTTCCTCGTCCACGGTGATGGTGCCGCGGAAGGAGCCATGCACGGAATCGCGGCGCAGCAGACTCGCTCGCTTTTCCAGGTCGTTCTCGGCCCCGCCCTTGCGGACAACGATGGCACGCAGGCGCAGGTTGTTGCCGCCGCCGGCCTTCTCCACCAGGATACGGGCCAGGTAACGACCGATCCGGCCGAAGCCGTACAGAACGATGTCCTTGGTCTCGCTTTCGCTGGCAACCTTGGCTTCTTCGTCGTACCGCTCTACCACCGGACTGACCGCTTCACGCAGGAAGTCCTCCAGGCTCTGCTCATCACGCACCTGGTTGTACTGGTTCGCGAGTTTGCCAACGTCGATGTGCGCCTGGCCCAGGTTCAGCCGGTCCAGTGTCTCAAGGATGGGATAGGTATCGTGAACATCCAGCTCTTCCGCCTCGATCTGGCGCACGAATCGGTGTGCCTTGAGAATGTTGATGACCGACTGGTTGATCAGCGCGCGTCCATACATGGACGTCACAACGTTGTTGCGGCGATAAAGGCGGCCGATCAGCGGAATCATGGCCTCGGCGATGGCTTCACGCTCGGTCCAGTCGGAAAAATAGCGGTTGAGTTGCTCCTGGCTCACGATCGGGGTCCTCTGAAACAGGGTGTATGTTGGGTCATGGCCTCTGGCCCGTGCGGGCGTGCGTATTATCCAGTTTAAAGCGCCCAGGCGCAATCGACTCCGGAACGCCGGGGTGGCAGGCATCGCGCCACAGCCTTAGAATGGCGCCTCCGCACACCGACCCTATCAATGCTGATGACCCAGACCGACAGCCAGTCCCCGCTCCTGCCCGCCGATCCGCCCACGCGCGGCGGCGACCACCGTCACTGGGGCTCGCTGCCCGGCAGTTCCCGGTCGCTCGCCCTGCTGGAAGCCAGCCGGCGTTTCCCGGGCCTTACCCTGGTCATCACCGGCAGTACGGATGAGGCCCAGACCCTTGAACAGGAGCTGGCGTTCTTCCACGACCCGGAGCGTGACGAGACGCTGCTCTCGCTACCAGACTGGGAGACGCTGCCTTACGATATGTTCTCGCCCCACGAGGCGATCATTTCCCAGCGGATCCGCACGCTCCACCAACTGCCGCGGATGAAGCGCGGCCTGCTGGTTCTCCCGGCCCGCACTCTGATGCACCGCCTGCCACCCCCGGCCTTTACCGAGGGGAACACACTGCTGCTGGCAACTGGCGACCCACTGCCCATCAACGAATGGCGCCAGCGACTGGAAGCGGCCGGATACCGGCATGCGGACAATGTCCAGGAACACGGTGAATACGCGGTCCGGGGCGCGATTCTCGACATCTACCCCATGGGGTCCGATCTGCCCTACCGCATCGAACTCTTTGATGACGAGGTGGAAACCCTCCGGACGTTTGACCCGGAAACCCAGCGCTCCATTGACCAGGTGGAGCGCATCGAGCTGCTCCCGGCTCATGAGTTCCCCTGGGATGAACGTTCCCGGCAACGCTTCCGCAACCGCTGGAACGAGGCTTTCCCGGAGACGCCCCGTGAAGCACCGGTCTACCAGGATGTTGCTGCCGGAATACGGCCTCCGGGCATCGAATACTTTCTTCCCCTTTTCTTTGACGAAACTGCCACGCTGTTCGATTACCTACCCGACCAGTCGCTGGTGCTGACGGACCCGGAGCTGCACAGCTCTCTGGACCACTTCCAGGCGGAAGTGGATGAACGCTATGAAGAACGGCGCCATGACCGCTACCGTCCGATACTGGCCCCCAGGGAGGTGTTCCTCAGGACCGAGGAATGCTTCCAGCGCATTGGCCAGCTCCCCAGGATCACCTGGTTCGCGGAGCCGCGGCCGGAAGCTGCCGGCGTGCAGAACATGCCTGCCCTCCCGCTGCCGGACATCGCGTTCGATGGCCGGGCCGAGGACCCCGCGGCACGCCTCCGGACCTTTCTTAGCGAGCACTCGCCCCGGGTCCTTTTTGCCGCCGACTCCGCCGGTCGTCGTGAAGCGCTTCTCGAGCAACTGAGGCAACACGGCTGGCAGCCGAAAGAGGTCCCCGACTGGCAGACGTTCAGTACCGGCGAGCAGTCCGTAGCCCTGTGCACGGGCCCGCTGGAGCATGGTTCCTGGCTGAATGAAGCGGGACTCTGCGTCATCTCCGAAGCGGAACTCTTCGGTCAGCGGGTCATGCAGCGCCGGCGACGCCAGCGTGCCACCGACACGGACACCGACAGCGGTATCCGGGACCTTTCGGAGCTCCGCGTCGGAGCGCCAGTGGTGCACATTGATCACGGCATCGGCCGTTATCAGGGGCTGCAGACCATCGACGTGGATGGTCAGCCCACGGAGTTCCTGACCCTGGAATACGCCAACGGCGCCAACCTCTATGTGCCGGTCTCCAACCTGCACCTGATTTCCCGCTACAGCGGCGTGGACGATGCCACCGCGCCCCTGCACAAGCTCGGCTCCGAAAAATGGACCCAGGCCAAGCAGAAAGCCCTGGAGAAGGTCCGGGATACTGCAGCGGAACTGCTGGATGTGTACGCCCGCCGCGAGGCCAGTAAAGGCTACGCCTTCCCCCAGCCGGACGATGCCTATCGCGCCTTCTGTGCCGAGTTCCCGTTCGAGGAAACACCAGACCAGATGGCCGCCATCGAGGCCGTGGAACAGAATATGGCGAGCGAACAGCCGATGGACCGGCTGATCTGCGGTGATGTAGGCTTCGGCAAGACGGAAGTGGCCATGCGGGCGGCCTTCCTCGCGACCCACGCCGGTAAGCAGGTGGTGGTGCTGGTCCCCACCACCCTGCTTGCCCAGCAGCACTACGATTCCTTCCGGGACCGGTTCGCCGAAACAGGAGTCCGGATAGAGCTGCTGAGCCGCTTCCGCAGCCAGAAACAGCAGCAGGCAACCATGGCGCGCGCCAGCGAAGGCGAGGCAGACATCATCATCGGTACTCACAAACTGCTCCAGGGCGATCTCAATATCCCGAATCTGGGCCTGGCGATCATCGACGAGGAGCACCGCTTCGGCGTCAACCAGAAGGAAAAGCTCAAGCAGCTGCGCGCCCAGGTAGACGTACTCACCCTCACGGCCACGCCCATCCCGCGCACCCTGAACATGGCTATGGGCAACCTGCGGGACCTGTCCATCATCGCCACGCCGCCGGCGCGGCGGCTGTCGGTGAAGACCTTTGTACGCCGCCGGGAAGATGCCCTGGTCAAGGAAGCGATACTCCGGGAGATCCTGCGTGGTGGCCAGGTCTACTACCTGCACAACGACGTGGAATCCATCGAGCGATTGGCCGAGGAAGTCCGGGCCCTGGTTCCAGAAGCCCGCGTGGGCGTGGCACACGGGCAGATGCGTGAGCGCGAGCTCGAGCAGATCATGTCCGATTTCTACCACAAGCGCTTCAATGTGCTGGTCTGCACCACCATCATCGAAACGGGCATCGACATTCCCAGCGCCAACACCATCCTCATCGAGCGTGCGGACCGCTTCGGCCTGGCCCAGCTTCACCAGCTGCGGGGCCGGGTCGGTCGCTCCCATCACCAGGCCTACGCCTACCTGCTGACCCCCGAGGGCAAGAAGATCACCGGGGATGCAGAGAAACGTCTGGATGCCATCGCCGCCGCCCAGGACCTGGGTGCGGGCTTCATGCTCGCCACCCACGACCTGGAGATCCGCGGCGCCGGCGAGCTGCTCGGCGACGGCCAGAGCGGCCAGATCCAGGGCGTGGGCCTGACCCTCTACATGGAGCTGCTGGACGAGGCCGTGAAGGCCATCCGCGAAGGCCGCACACCCAATGCGGACCTGCCCATCCGCCACGGCACCGAGATCAATCTGCGCATCCCCGCCCTGATCCCCGAAGATTACCTGCCGGATGTGCACCAGCGACTGATCCTCTACAAGCGCCTGGCCAGCACCCAGAGCCAGGAGCAACTGCATGAGCTGCAGGTGGAGATCATCGACCGCTTCGGACTGCTGCCGGAGCCGCTGAAAAACCTGGTGCGCCAGACCGGACTCAGGATCCGGGCCGAGGCCCTCGGCATCAGCAAGGTGGACGCCGGCGGTGCCTGGGCCACCATGGCCTTCAACGCCAATACCCGTGTGGATCCGTTGGTGCTGGTTGAGCTGGTCCAGAGCGCCCCCAATGACTATGCCCTGGAAAGCGGCGACCAGATGAAGTTCCGGCTGAACGGGGAAACAGCGGATGATAAACTCAACGACCTCGACCGCTTCCTGACGCGCCTGGAAGAACGCGCTACGGAAAACGACCGGACCGAATAAGGAGACCACCGTGCCAAGCCGCGGATACCGACACACCCTGGTCAGCCTCCTCCTGCTCTGCACAGTGGCCATGCCTGCTGCAGGAGCTGACCTGTACCGGGTCGAATTGCTGCTGTTCGAACGCCTGCTCGGTGAACCGGAATTGCTGCCCGAGCGGCATGAGCCCGCTCCCATTCCCGAAAGCGGCGCTCCATTGTGGGTGAGTAGCGACTGGAGCTCGGTGCCCTCCGACGATGCCGACGCGATGCCGGAAGCGGAAGGGCTGGTCGAGCGCACACCCGAGATCCTGGCACTGCCGCGGGACGAACTCAGGCTGGACAGCGTCGCGAAGGCGCTGGAGAAAGACTCGGGCTATCGATTGCTGGCATTCACAGGGTGGCAGAATCCATTCCCGGACGGTTACCGGACCGTCCCCCTGGCAGTGGACCTGGCAACCAATAAAGACAACGGACAACGTATTCAGGGAAGCCTCCAGATCGAGCGGCGTCGCTAC
>JBNJEG010000020.1:0-24720 GCA_051745655.1 Pseudomonadota bacterium | reverse complement strand
TTGGGCACATCCTCCATCATGCGCCGCTGAGCCATTTCCTGCTGCAGCTGGCGGACCTTCTGCTTGACCTCGGGCTTACCCTCGGTGTCCTTGAACTCGTCCTTCACCTCCTGCTTGGTCATGCGCATCTTCTTCTGGTGATCGTAGATCTGGAAGGGGATATCGATCACCGCGATGATGATGGTGGAGCACGACAGCAGGAAAAAACTCCAGGCCAGCGTCCAGAGCGTGTGTTCCGTGGCCCGGTTGGGCGACTCGCTCGAGATCGCGAGCAGATCCTCAGTGCGGATATCCAGTATCGCCATGGCGATGACCAGCACCAGGGATACCTTGGCCACGCTTTTACCCAGCTCGACCAGGGAGCGTGTGCCGAACATCCGCCCCAGCCCCTTGATTGGGCTCATCCGGCTGAGCTGCGGTGACACCGCTTTACCGGACAGCAGGAAGCCACCCAGCATGACCGGCCCCAGAAACGCGGCAACCGCCAATGCAATGAGCAGTGGCGTCAACGCCAGGGCCGCCGTCGTGGCTGACTGACCCAGATGCTGAAGCATCTGGGAGGTGTCAAAAATCTGCCCCCGCTCAAGGGCAAAGTTGAACTCAAACATCTGCTTCAGTTCACCGCCAATCGCCCCGCCGAACAGCAGCAGACCGGTAGCCCCCGCCATCAGGACCATCGCGGTACCCAGGTCCTTCGACTGGGGAACCTGACCATCCTCACGCGCCTTTTCAAGCCGCCTCGGGGTCGGTTCTTCCGTTTTTTCCTGACTGTCGTCGCCACCACCTTCCGCCATGGAATGCCCTCCGGATCAGGTCTGCTGCATTTCACGCAGAAAGATGAATGTCTCGCGGCTGAACTCCTGGAAGTGCGGAGCCAGATCCCGCACCAGAACCCAGTTGGCAAAGAGCCCGAACAGCAGCGCGATCGGAAAGCCGATGGCGAAGATGTTCATCTGGGGCGCCGCGCGGGTCATCACGCCGAACGAGATGTAGACAATCAGGACCGCTGCCATGGCCGGCAGTGCCAGCAGCATGGCGCTGGCAAAGAGCCAGGTCATGCGATGGGCCAGCTCACGGAAGGACTCAATCGCCAGCCCGTCCGTTGCGATCGGCACGGTGTTGAAGCTTTCGACCAGCACGTCGAACAGCACCAGGTGCCCGTTCATTGCCAGGAACAGCAGCGTGATGCCGTTGAGGTAGAACTGGGAGAGCACGGGCACGTTGACCCCATTGCTGGGGTCCACCATGGAGGCAAACCCGAGCCCCATCTGCATGGCGATCATCTGGCCGGCCACCACGAACAGCTGGAACAGCATATAGACCGCGAACCCCATGGCGGTGCCAATCAGAACCTGCTGGATGGAGATCACGGCCATTTCCGGTGAAATCGAGTCAAGAACCGGCACATCACCCACCATGGGCATCACCAGAATGGTCATGACGACAGCCAGCCCAACACGGATGCGGGCAGTCACCAGCTGGGTCCCGAAAATCGGAATCACCATCAGGAAGCTGCCGATGCGGAACAGTGGCCAGAGGAACTGTCCCAGCCACTGCCCGATCGCGTCCGGTCCCAGCTCAATTGGCATGGCTCTACCCGATCATGCTCGGAATGTTTCTGATCAGCTCATTGGTGTGATCCAGCAGCAGGGTCAGCAACCAGGGCCCCCACACGATCAGCACCAGCAGCGTCACGATCAGACGCGGCAGGAAACTCAGGGTCTGCTCATTGATCTGGGTGGCCGCCTGGAAGGTGGAAACCACCAGGCCCACCAGCAGCCCCGGCCCAATGATCGCCAGTGCCATCAGCACGATCAGCCAGAGGGCGTCCCGCATCAGCTCTATCACCAGTTCCGGCGTCATATCAGGCCCCTCTATATTCCGTAGCTGGCAGCCAGCGTGCCCATCACCATGGCCCAGCCATCGACCAGGACGAACAGCATGATCTTGAAGGGCAGCGAGATGATGATCGGTGACAGCATCATCATACCCATGGCCATGAGCACGCTCGCCACCACCATGTCGATGACCAGAAAAGGAATGAACAGCATGAATCCGATCTGGAACGCCGTCTTGAGTTCACTGGTCACGAAGGCGGGCATCAACACCCAGAAGGAAACGTCTTCGGCGCTCTCATAGCTGTCCTCTTCCCCGGCGATTCGAACAAACATGTTCAGATCCGTCTTGCGTGTCTGGCCGATCATGAACTCGCGGAAGGGCTGGCTGGCGTTCTCGACCGCCTCCATCGGCGCTATTTCCTCGTTGAGGTAGGGCTGCAGCGCCTCCTCGTTGGCGCGCTCGAAAACCGGCGACATGATGAAGATGGAAAGGAAGAGCGCCAGACCGATCAGAATCTGGTTGGAGGGGGTCTGCTGAAGGCCGATGGCCTGGCGCAGGATGGCGAAGGTGACAATGATGCGGGTGAAGGACGTCATCATCATCAGCGCCGCCGGCAGAAAGCTCAGCGCTGTCATCAGCGCCACGATCTGCAGGGTCACGGAGTACTGCTGTTCGCCATCCTCGGTCGTGGTGAGCGACAGCGCCGGAATGCCGTCAGGCGCCGCCTGAGCCAGCAGGGGGGCGAACAGCAGTACTGCCCCCGTAATCCAAGCGCGCCTCGATGTCATGGATGATCCCCCTACACGTCATTGGAACCTCCCGTCGTGCCGCGCCCCATCACCTGTTGGAGCTTGCGGGCGAAGTCACCACTCCCCGCGGGTTGCGAGGCGGTGACAACGGGTTCATCAAAGACATGCAGGGTTCGTACCGATTGTGGTGTTACGCCGATAAGTATCTGTTTACCGCCGACTTCCACCAGCGCTACACGCTCTTTCTGGCCCACGGAAAGGACCGCGACCACCTTGAGCGCCTGAGTATTGACGCCGCCCAGGCCCTGGACGCGACGAGCAATCCAGCCGCTGAAAATGATTACCGCCAGCACCACGATCAGACCCGCGCCCAGTGTGAGCGCAGTGGTCATGGTGTCCGGCGCACCGGCACCGATCCCGTCCCCGCCGCTTTCCTCCTGGGCCTCCTGAGCCGTTACCAGCAACGGCAGGAGACCGGCCAGAACCAGCGCAACGCGGCTTAACAACACAGACCGATTCATTTGGAAAGCTTGCGGATGCGTTCGGAGGGGCTGATCACATCCGTAAGGCGGATGCCGAACTTCTCGTTCACCATTACCACCTCGCCGTGCGCGATCAGCATGCCGTTGACCAATACGTCCAGCGGTTCCCCGGCCAGCCGGTCCAGCTCGATGACCGAGCCCTGATTGAGCTGGAGCAGGTTGCGTATCGGGATGCTGGTATTGCCAACTTCCATGGAAATGGTCACCGGAATATCGAGGATCACATCCAGGTCGGGATGCTGCTCCTCTCCGGGCCCGGGCTCATGCGTGAAATCCTGCAACGGCGCCTGGCGAACCTGGTCACCCTCCTCATCATCACTGCCACCACCGGCTTCCGCCATGGCAGCAGCCCACTCATCCGAACGGCCGCCTTCGTCATCACTGGCGTCATCGGCCCCGTCACCGGCTTCTCCCATGGCCTGTTCCCATTCGGCAGCGAGCTTTTCGTCCTCGGTCATTTCCTCGCCGTTGCCGTTCTGTTCGTCTTCAGCCATTTTCCTGAACCTTCAGCTTGTTGGTGGTCTCGGGCCGCTTGATCTGCTCCGTTACCCGCAGCGCCATATTGCCGTCACGGGTCCCCAGGTGCCCCCTGTAGATGGGAATGCCATTGGCGGTCATTGTCGCCGTCTCAGGCATCTCGATGGGGATGATGTCCCCGGCCTCGAACTGTGAAACCTCACGCAGCGAAATCTGGCGCTCGGCCACGGTCACGTTCACCGGCACATCAACTTCCTTGATGTCTTCCTGAAGCGCGTTCACCCAGCGTTCGTCCACCTCGTCCACATCACTCTGCACACCGGCATCAAGTAGTTCGCGGATGGGCTCGACCATCGAATAGGGAATGGCGATATCCATCTCGCCACCGCCACCATCCAGCTCAATCTGGAAGGTACTGACGATCACCACCTCGCTGGGACTCACGATGTTGGCCATGGAGGGGTTGACCTCGGACGAGAGGTATTCGAAATCAACCTTGAACACCGCGCTCCAGGCTTCCTTCATATCCTGGAAAACCTGTTCCAGAACCATCTGCACAATCCGCGTCTCTGTGGGCGTGAACTCGCGCCCCTCGATCTTGGCATGGCGCCCTTCGCCACCGAAAAAGTTGTCCACCAGCTTGAACACCAGCTTGGCGTCCATGATGTAGAGCGCGGTTCCACGCAGGGGGCGCATCTTCACAAGGTTTAGGCTGGTGGGCACGAACAGGGTGTGAATGTATTCACCGAACTTCATGATCTGGATGCCGGCCGCCGCCACATCCGCATTGCGCCGCAGGAGGTTGAAGAGACTGATCCGGGTGTAACGCGCAAACCGTTCGTTGATCATCTCCAGGGTCGGCATGCGACCACGGACGATGCGATCCTGGGTCGCCAGATCAAAGCTCTTGGGCTCCCCGGAATCCGCCTCGTCATCAGTGTCGACGTCGCCATCGTCAACACCGTGGAGCAGCGCGTCGATTTCATCCTGCGACAGCAGATCCTGCATGATTATTCCCCAGCCCGGTTCCGCATTCCCGGGTCACTGCATAACAAAATTGGTGAACAACACCCGCTCAATCGAATCCTCGCCCTCGGCCTCCAGGGCACTGTTCACGGCATCGCGCATGTCGCCGAGCAGTTCCTCCTTGCCGTCGCGGGTCTGCAGCTGCTTGAAGGATTTCTCCTGCAGCACCCCCCTGAGCCGGCTGCGTATTGTCGGCAGGTGGCGTTCCAGCGCCGAACTGACATCATGCTCGCGCATGGCAAACGCCAGGTGTACCTGCAGATAGCGCTGCTGGTCCGCGGTCACCGGCACCACCAGCGGGTCCTCCAGTTCAAAGTAACTGGCCGGCGTATGGGACTCGGCTTGATCATCGCCACTGTTACCGCCCCCCTCACCCGATGACCCCAGAAACCAGAGCGTGCCCGCCACCGACAATCCGACCGCCAGGATCACTGCCAGAATCACAATGACAAGGGTCCTGAGCTTGCCACCCTTCTTCTTACCGCTGTCTTGCTCGGCCATGATGCCGTATTCCCGTCGCTGAGTTGCAGCCACCCTGGGGGCAGCAATTCGTGTGCCATCAATATAGATGACCGATACGGATCAGGGCCAGTCCCCGGGGCTCACGCGTAGGTATCGATGCTGTCATCCAGGCCGATGGCAACCTCTCCGGCGGACACGCTTTCACCGTCCTCGTTTGCCAGTCCGGCATCACCGCCGGCGGTATTCCCTTCATCCCCGGCTTCCTCTCGCTCCCCGCCCGGGGCCTCCCCGGACACATCAAAGCCGGAGAGGTTCAGCCCCTCCTGTTCCAGCATATCCCGGAGCCTGCTGCTGTTGAGTTCGAGCATCTCCCGGACCTGGGAATTCTGGGCATTGACGGTCACCTGGGCCTGGTCGTTCTGGACCGAGACACGAACCTCAATCGGGCCCATGTCCGGCGGATTCAACTGGATGTCCGCGGACTGGATACTGCGCCCGGCCAGCCAGGCGATCTTACCGGCGACCTGCTCACTCCATTGCTTCTGCTGCTGGACTGGTGTTTCCACAGTGGTGGTGTACTGGCGCAGGCTGACATCACGCCCCGCTTCACCACGGGTGAACGCCTGCTGGGTCAGACCGGCAACCTCACCGCCACGGCTACTGGACGAGTTGCCCGAGTCCTGCCCACCACTGCTCTCAACCGCCACCAGACGCAGCCCCTCAAAGCGCAGGTCCGAGCTGCTGGCGTCACCTGACTGCGCATTCTGTCCATTCAGGGCCATCCCGGAAAGCAGATTCTGGAGGAAATTCGAAGTGCCGTTACGGGAGCCACTGCCGTTATCGCCTCCCTGGCCAACGCCGCTTTGCCCCAGAATCTCAGCCAGCGGCAAGCGATTGCCTCCGTCGGTACCGGCTTCCGTTCCACCTTTATTGGCCCTGAGGCCACTGAGCCCCGCAAGCGCGGTGAGTACGCCCTGCTGCTCCTCCCCGGAGAGATTCTCCAGTTTCTGCAGCCAGTCAGCTCCGGCTTGTTCCGTCCCGGCCTCAAGCTGCAGCTCGCCCGAGAAAAGCGCCTGCAACGCCTCCAGCCCGCTTCCTTCCTGCTCATCCAGCAGACTGGCGAGTTGTTCCAGTGGAATCCCCTCACCCTCGTGCCCCTGGAGTGCCAGACTCAGGCCACCGTCATCGCCGCGCACAATGCGGCCAATAACATTGCCCTCGGCATTACGCAGCGTATCCCCCGGTTTCAGCCCACTGCTGCCGGCACCACCACCGAGAAGGCTCTGGTGAAGGTCGCCGAATCCGGAACCATCGGCTCCCTTGCCTTCGCCTCCCTTGCCGTTGGTACCACTGCCGGACCGGCCGGAAACGGAAGCGAGATCAGAGAGAATATCGGGCGTTTGCATGGCAGAACCTTGCCTCCTGATGAGTCAGTTCACTGGTTAACACCATGCAAGCAATTTGGGGGCCAGGATGGGCGGTCAGGCGTCGCGGAACCGGGTCAATGCCTCACGGACGGCCTCCAGCTCTTGCTCAATAGCGCCGATACAGGCATCAATGTCCGAAAGCTCCTCGTCACGTCCGCGCTCTTCCGCCTCCCGGCAACGCTCGGCCAGCTCCGGCGCGCCGATGTTGATGCAGCTGCCCTTGAAGCTGTGGGCCACTTTCCTGAGATTGTCCGGATCCGCAGCCTCCACGCTCTCGCGCAACTGCCGCAACCGGTCGTCCGCATCCTGGAGAAAGGTGTTCACCAGGATGACAAACTCCTCTTCCATGACATCCCGCAACTCCGCGAGCGCGTCATGGTCAATGTGCTGTGCTTCATTCATGGGACTCTCCGTTGCCCGGAGTCGGGCCGCCTGTATCCTCACCTGCCCGCCAGACGAATTCCGCTCCCACGCAGTTACCCGCCTCATTCCAGCGTACGTCATGGCAAAGTGCCTGGACAAGCGCGATGCCGCGGCCCGACAGACGATCATGATTCAGTGAGGATACCTCACCGCGGCTCGCGAAACCGTCACCACTATCCGCTACCGAAATCAGCAGGGTGCCTCCCGCCCCGTCCTCATGGGTCCAGTGCTCAAGGGTGATGGAAACCCAGCCGCTATCCAGACGCCCGAGAAGCCGCTCACGCTCACTGTAGTAACGGGAGAATCCGCTGGGCGAATCCTTGAGCCCAGAGGGCAGGCGCAAAACGCCATGTTCAAGGGCGTTGTTGAACAGTTCAGTGATGATCGTGTAAAGATCACCACTGAACAGGCGCAGCCCGGGCACATCCATACAGACATGCAACAGCAGCGGCACTGGGTTGAAATGCGCCAGTGTCCGGTCCCTGAGCTCGTAGGCCAGCCGCCACTGCTCGGGGCCCGCACCAGTGTGCGGCAACACTTCCTGCTCCACCGCACCGAGCAGCGCCTCCGGAGCCATCGCCACATCCAGTATGGTGATGTCGTCATCACTGACCACACCGGCACCAAAGTGGTGTACCGCTTCCCGGAGGCAGTCGAAGCCGTCCCGGGGTTCTTCACGTCCGTTAATGGCTTCTAATGCTCGGGACTCACCGAACATCTCACCTGCGGCGTTCTGGCTCTCAATCACGCCATCCGTGGCCAGCAGCAGATGCTCTCCCACGGCGAGACTGTGGCGCTCACAGGCGGCGGAGAAACGATCCGCCGGCAGAATCCCCAGCGGCAGGTGGCGCGAGCGCAGTTCGTCATAGCCGCCGTTGTGACGCAACACATAGGCGGTTGGCAGTCCCCCGTTCCAGACTTCGGCGTGGCCGGAACGCAGGTTGAGATCCACCATGGCCGCACAGCAGAAAAACCCGGTTGGAAGAATGCTCTGCAACTTGCGGTTCATTTCCCGCAGAATGTCATTGATGGCGAACCCCTTGGCGGTCATGCCATAGAAAATCTCGGACAACGGCACGGCCCCGATCGCGGCCGGAAGCCCGTGTCCGGTGAAATCGCCAACGAACAGGTGCATCCCCCCGGAGGGTTTGGGAGACGCAAAAAGCACATCCCCGTTGAAGATGGACATGGGGGAGGCTTCAAAACGGATATTGTCCGCGCCCAGGCAGCCACGATGGGCGATGTTGTCAAACACCCTGCGGGCCAACTCCTGCTCCCGCATCATCTGTCGATTGCGCTGGTCGGTTCGGTCACGTTCCTGCTGCAGACTCTGGTGCAGCTCGCGCATGCGGTGAAAGGCGTTGATCTTGGCGCGCAGGATCACGCGGTTATAAGGCTTGGAGAGGAAATCGTCACCGCCCACTTCCAGGCAGGCAGCCAGCGACTCCGGATCGCTGAGAGAGGTCAGGAAAATGATCGGGACCAGGTCTTCGCCGGCGGCCTCCTTGATCCGGCCTGCCGCCTCCAACCCATCCATATTGGGCATGAGCACATCCAGCAGGACCATCTGGGGGCGATCCCGCTCAAAAGCCTCGACCGCCTGGCTTCCGTCCTCGGCCATGACCACCTCGTGACCCTGCTTGGTCAGGATGGCATGAAGGATCATGCGATCGGTCTGGTTGTCGTCCGCGATCAGTATCCTGAGGCGGGCCTCGGCGCCAGTGTCAGTCGTCAATCTGGAAAAGCTGCTCGAAATTGGAAACCGTCAGGATACGGCGCACATCCCCGTTGCAATTGATGATCCGGACATCGGCTTTTTCGCCCCCGGCAAAATCGCGCAGCAGAAGGAGCATTCCCAGAGCGGAACTGTCCAGGTAGGTGGTGTCCCGCATATCAATCACGTACCGGGAAATACCCTGTCCCTCCCCCTCGTACGCATGGCGGAACGCCTGATGTGAGCTGAAATCAAACCGTCCCTCGATCCGGATGGTCAGCTCACTGCCATCCTCGGAACGCTCTGTGGTAATCGACATTGTTCCCCCTGTCGTGCATGACCGCGTCATCCATCAGAGGATAGATCAACATGCCCTGATGTCACGTCCGCGGGTTCTGCTATCCCTGGCGCTGCATCGAGCGCGCGTAACGCTGGTTGGCCGCTTCGTCCAGTGCCTTCTGCTCCCTGCGCTCATCCTCGCGCGCCTCGCGCTGGCGGCATGTTTCAATGTAGCGGGCCATACCCTCGCGCCGTTCGCGCGCTTGCTGCCACTTTTTCCGGGCTTCGTCCGCGGTAGCCCGGTAACGATCGACCTGCTGCTGTTGCTGAGCCATCGCTGAGACCAGCTGACTGATGAACTGCTGGCCTGCCTGGAGCCGGGCCGCCGACGTGGTGCCGGAGGCGTCCTGGCGGATCTGCTGCTGGTACTCGCTATGGTAGCGCTCCAGTTCCTCAAGCCGCTGCTGCTGCTCCGCCAGCGCCTGCTGAGCGGCCTGGAACCGCTCCCTGGCCGCCTGCTCGTAACGGTCCTCGACATCGAGCACGACCTGCAGTCGCTGCGAACGCCGCTTCATGAGTCACCCATCACTACTGACTGCCCTCCGCCGATGGGGCTCCGGCTTCCTTTTCCGGACCCGACCCGGCGCGTCTATCCTGGCTGCCTACAATGGCCTCCAGCCCCCGCGCCGCGTTTTCAAGGCTTGCACTTTCATTCAGGCCCTGTTGTAGAAACTGACGCATTTCCGGCATTTTGTCGATAGCCAGATCCGTCTCGGGGTCTGTCCCTTTCTGATAAGCGCCCACACTGATGAGATCCCGTGACTGTTGATACCGTGAATACAGCTGTTTAAAGCGTTGTGCCTGGCGCACGTGGGATTCGGAAACCACATGCGGCATAACCCGGCTCACTGACCCTTCCACGTCAATCGCCGGGTAGTGACCTTCCTCGGCCAGCTCCCGGGAAAGGACCATGTGGCCATCAAGGATGGCACGCGCCGCGTCGGCAATGGGGTCCTGCTGATCATCGCCCTCGGTCAGCACGGTGTAGAAGGCGGTGATCGACCCACCTTCCTGCTCGCCGTTGCCCGCCCGTTCCACCAGCTGTGGAATACGTGCGAACACCGAAGGGGGATACCCCTTGGTGGCCGGCGGCTCGCCGACCGCCAGCGCGATTTCCCGCTGCGCCTGGGCATAGCGGGTGAGCGAATCCATCAGCAGCAGGACCTTGCGGCCCCGGTCCCGGAAATGCTCCGCAATGCGGGTGGTGAGCATAGCAGCACGGAGTCGCATCAGGGGCGAGTCATCCGCCGGGGAAGCCACCACCACGGAGCGGGCAATCCCCTCCTCCCCAAGGATCTCTTCAATGAATTCCTTAACCTCACGCCCCCGCTCACCGATCAGCCCGACCACGATGATGTCCGCCTCGGTAAAGCGCGTCATCATGCCCAATAGAACGGATTTGCCCACGCCACTGCCGGCAAAGAGACCCAGACGCTGGCCTTCCCCTACGGTCAGCAGGCCATTGATGGCGCGGATGCCAACATCCATTCGCCGCCGGATGGGGGTACGGTTGAGCGGGTTGATGACAGTACCAGTGAAGGGAACGTAGTGGGTGGCTTCCAGGGGGCCGCGGCCATCAAGCGGCTCTCCGGCACCATCGACGACACGCCCCAGCAACCCCTCGCCCACCGGCACCCGGCTGGCGCTCTCCATGGGCGTAACCAGGGCACCCGGGCGTAGGCCACTGATGACCGTCAACGGCATCAGGTAGAGACGGTCGTTCTCGAAGCCCACCACTTCGGCTTCCACCTGAGAGCCGTCTTCGGTCTGGATCAGACAGCGGTCGCCCACCTCCATGGGGCAACCCACGCACTCCAGGGTCAGCCCGACCATGCGGGTGAGCCGCCCGCTCAGTTCCGGGGGGCTGTCCTCGGGAACCGCCTGCGCGAACCGCTCCAGCCGCTCAGAGAGTGTCATCGTCATCGCTGTTTTCGTCGTCGGGTGTCTCACCGGATTCCAGCACGTCCCGGTGGTAATCGCTCATTTCACCCATGACTGCGTCGAGCTCACCGTGATCCTCGTCATCAGCGTTGCTGAGCTGCTCCTCGAGCATCCGCTGGACCTGTTTCTGGAAACGTTTCTCGACGGTGTAGTCCACCAGGCTGTGACTGTTGTCAACGGTACAGCCTCCGGCCAGGATCTGCTCATCCGGAACGACCGTGGCATGCTCGGCAACCCCCTCAATGGCCTGACGCACCATTTCCGCGTCGTCCGGATGCACCCGGATCCGCATGTCGAGGTCACTGTCCGGCAGACTCTGTATGGCACGGCGCACGATGCCGCCGATCTGGGAACTGTCGACCTGGAGCTCGCGGTGGATAACGGAGCGGCTCAGCGCTGTGACCAGGTTCAGCAGAGCGGCTTCCGTGGCTTCCTGTTCCTGGCGGATGGGATTCACCAGACTGTCCATGAGCTTCTGAAGCCGCTCTTCCTGCTGGCGCACCCGTTCACGGCCTTCTTCCAAACCCTGCGCCTCGCCCGCTTCCCGGCCCGTGGCATGCCCCTCGTCATGGCCAACCCGGTAGCCCTCACGGGCCCCCTGATCCATGCCTTCGGTCTTACCGGCCTCAAAGCCGGCTTTGTAGCCCTCGTCCCGCGCCTCATTATGGATTGTTTCCAGCTGCTCCGCAGTCAGCGGCTGGACTTCTGTCTCCTCGACCTTTTCGGAGCCCGCACGGCGCTTGCCGTTCTCATCCAGGAGCGGCATCTCCCAGCGTTCGTAGGCGGTGAGGTCGCCGGAAGGAATCCGGTCGCGCTGCGAGTGGCGGGTCATTTAGAGCATTTCCTCGCCGGAGCCACCCAGCACAATGTCGCCGCTTTCGGCCATGCGCCGGGCCACTGTAATGATTTCCTTCTGGGCCGCCTCCACTTCAGAAACCTTGACCGGCCCCTTGGCCTCAAGGTCGTCCTTGAGCAGTTCACCGGCGCGCTTGGACATGTTCTTGAAGATCTTGTCTTTGACCTCGTCCTCCGCACCCTTGAGGGCCACGACCAGCACATCCGACGACACCTCCCGGAGCAGCGCCTGGATGCCACGGTCGTCCACGTCCTTGAGGTTGTCGAAAACGAACATCAGGTCTTCGATCTCGCTGCCCAGATCCGGATCCATATCCTTCACCGAATCCATCAGCTGGCCTTCGATGCTGCGATCCATGTAGTTCATGATATCCGCTGCGCGCTGGATACCACCGATGCGGCTGGCCTGGCCGCCGGCACCGCCGGAGAACTGTTTCTCAAGGATGGAGTTGAGTTCCTGCAGGGCCTGGGGCTGTATGGATTCCAGCGACGCAACCCGCATCATGACGTCCAGGCGCACTTTGTCGTCCAGTGAACCCAGGATCTCGGCTGACTGATCCGGGTCCAGATAGGAGACCACGATCGCCTGGATCTGGGGGTGTTCATAACGGATGATGTCAGCAACAGCCCGCGGCTCCATCCACTTGAGGGTATCCAGGCCGGTGGTATTGCCGCCGATGAGGATGCGATCGATCAGGCTACCGGCTTTTTCTTCGCCCAGCGCATTGGTGAGCACCGAACGGATGTAGTCATCGGCGCCGACACCAAGGCCGGTCTGGCCCCCAACCGCCTCGAAGAACTCACCCACGACGTATTCCACATCATTCTTGGGTACGTCCTGCAGCTGGGACATCGCCATACCCACGCGCTGAACCTCCTTGGGGCCCATGTGCTTGAGGATCTGTGCGGCATCCTCTTCCCCCAGGGTCATCAGCAATATAGCGGCCTGCTCAATACGCCCCAGTTTGCGTGAGGGCTGAGCCTTGACGCCGCCTGCGTTCTCTTCATCACTCATCCGCGTTCACCCACTGACGGACAACCTGAGCCACTCGCGCGGGGTCTTCCGCAATCAAGCCCTTGACGGCATTCAACTCCCTATCATAGCTCTCACCCGTATCCGGCAAAAGCCGATCATCGCCGCTGGCCATGGCCGAACGGATCGACTCACTGCCTTCAATATCGTCCAGACCGCCGAGTCCTTCAAGATCCGACTGGCCGACATCACGGCTACTGCCGCTGCCGCCACCGCCAGACGCCAGCGTTTTGAGCGTTGGCCGCACCAGCAGCAGTGCGAGCGCGATGATCACGATACCAGCAATCACCGGCCGGATGCTGTCGAGAAACCAGGACTGCTCGTAGAACGGCACCGGCTCAACCTGGGGTTCTTCCTGTTCCGCGAAACCAGTGTTCACGACGGTCACGCTGTCTCCCCGTGCCGCGGAAAAACCCACAGCATCGCGGATCAGCCGGGTCAGGCGCTCGAGCTCTTCCTCAGGCCACTCAACCTGCGCCGATTCGCCGGTTTCGGGATCAGTCCTCTGCAGGTCATCCACCGCCACGGCCACACTCAGCCGATTGACGGTACCCGGCTCCTCGCGAGTGAAGCTCAGCAACCGGTCTACCTCATAGTTCCGGGTAGCGGATGACCGGGAACTCTGAGACCCGCCGCCCTCTCCATCGCCATCACCCTGGCCTTCACCGTCTGCCTGCTCCGGTGCCTCGGCCTCGCCCGGGGGCTGGTTGGCTAGGGCGCCGGGCACACCACCACTCTCTCCGCCGCCGTTAATCTGTTCAACGGTTTTCTCGCTGCGAAGAGCCTGCTGTTCCGGGTTGAAGATTTCCTCGGCCTGTTCAACCGCCCTGAAATCCATATCCACCGACACTTCCGCGTTGAAACGGTCACGCCCCATGATCGGAGCGAGAATGCCTGCGACGCGGTCCTGGAGATGGTTTTCCAGACGCCGTTGCATCTCGAACTGACGTGCCGTTTCCTGAGCCTCTTCGTCGTTCACGTTGGCGGAAAGATGGTTGCCCCTCTGATCCACGACCGTGACGTCATCGCGCCCCATCTGGGGCACACTGCCTGCCACCAGGTTGATGATCGAACGCACCTGTGACTCTCTCATGCGCCGGCCAGACCCCAGGTCCACCATCACGGAAGCGGACGGGTTGCGGTTGTCGTTGACGAACACGGAATCCTCGGGGATCGCCAGGTGAACCCGCGAGTTTCGCACTGACCCCATTGCCTGGATGGTCTGCGCCAGCTCACCTTCGAGGCTGCGATGGAACCGGGCTTTCTCCATGAACTGCGAGGTCCCGAGCCCTTGATCCTGCATGATGATCTCAAAGCCCATGCCCTGATCCTCGGCCACCCCCTCGCGGGCCAGCGCCAGCCGGGCATCGTGGATGTCATCAGCGGCCACCAGCAGCGATCCACTGTTGTGCTCAATACGGTAGTCCACTCCGGCGTCGTCGAGCACACGGGTCAGCTCCGAGGGATTGTACTCGCTCATATCCCCCACCAGCGGCTCGTAATCCGGGCTCTGTGCCCACAGTACGATAGCGACCGCCAGTGCCACACTTGCGGCCAGCCCAACGATCAGCCCAACCTGTCGCAGCAGTGTCGACTGGTTCAACCCCGCCAGAAGGTTGTTGCCGCCACCACTGCCGCGCTCCGCTTCGCCTTCGCTGTTGCCGGCGGACTGACTCGCCTGTTCCGTTTCAGCCGGTACGTTCGCCATCGTGCGCTCCTGTCACCGCACACCGCCGCTGAGGCGGATCCTTCGGGTTATGCCGACATCAGATCGGCATGTTCATAATCGTCTCGTAAGCCTGGACCACCCGGTTACGCACCTGGGTCGTGGCCTCGAATGCCACCGACGCTTTCTCGCTCTCGACCATTACCCGGGTGATGTCCACATCCGGATCACCCTGGGTGTATCGGGTCTTGAGGTCGGACGATGTCTGCTGCAGCTCATTCACCTGATTGACCGCACCCTGGAGTGTCTCCGTGAAGCTCGGGCCCTCACCCTGGTTGGCCTCTCCCGGTTTCTGGCCCGGCTGCATCTGCTCCGGGCGCAGCTGGTCGGGCTGCACCTGCTGGCGCTGCTGCATCTGATCCCGCAAAGCGCGGATATCAGACAGCACGGAGTTCACATCAGCTCGCTCTACCATCGTCTTTCTCCCACTGTTCTGGCGTCTGCCATGGACAGATTCATCTGGGCAATAGGAAAGCAAACCCTGGGCCAGGACTATTTTGTTCTTTATTTACAATACGATGGAGTCTTTATTCGAATTCCGGGTGAACATCAGGACAACGGGCGGGATGAAGTCGACGTAATTTTGACACAAAAAAGCCCGGGCAGAACCCGGGCAGGCAGGAGGCGGAGACAGGTCAGACGAACGCCAGTTCCTCTTCGGGATTGATGCCATGGTCCCGCATCTGGGCAAGCTTGTAGCGCAGAGTGCGGGGGCTGATGCCAAGCCGTTCGGCGGCCTGCTTGCGGCGACCCCGTTCATCCCGCAGCGTCTGCAGGATGATCCGGAACTCCCGCTGGCGGAGATCATCCCCCAGTGAGGAATCACCGCCCTCAGCACTATCACCGGCAAGCTCTGAGGCCGGTTCGGAGGTGCCCTGAGGCTCGTCCGGGAGGAGTGAGTCAGGCGCAGAAGGTTCGTTGGTCACCGGCTCAGCACCGGTCATGCTCTGATCCAGGCTCAGATCCCGATCGGTAATGACCTGCCCCTGCTGCAGAATCAGGGCGCGCTGAATGGCATTGTCGAGCTCGCGCACATTGCCCGGCCAGTTGTGCTGGTGGATGACCCGGCGCGCGGTCGGGTCCAGCGTCACCCCGGTCATTTGCATCTGGCGAGCGTGCTTATCAAGCAGGTGTTCGGCCAGTGGCAGGATGTCGTCACGGCGTTCACGCAGCGGCAGCCACTGCAACGGGAACACCCCGAGGCGGTAGTAGAGATCCTCACGGAAGCGCCCGGCCGCCACATCCTGCTGTAGCTCACGGTTGGTGGTGGCGATCACGCGCACATCCAGTTGGATGCTGCGGCGTCCACCCACCCTTTCGACCTCGCGCTCCTGGAGAACCCGCAGGAGCTTGGCCTGGAGCCCGATTTCCATCTCCGAGATTTCATCCAGCAGAAGAGTGCCCCCGTTGGCCTGTTCGAACTTACCGGGAGATGCCTGATGCGCCCCGGTAAAGGCCCCCTTTTCATGACCAAAAAGGATGGCCTCAAGCATGTTCTCGGGAATCGCGGCACAATTGATGGCGACGAACGGCTGGGAGCGGCGACCGGACTGGTCATGGATGTAGCGGGCAAGCACTTCCTTGCCGGTGCCACTCTCTCCGCAAATGAGCACGGTTGAATCGGTGGCGGCCACCTTTCGGGCCAGCTGGAACATGCGTCTGCTGGCTGCATCCTCGGCAATGGGTCGGTTCGCATCCCCATGCGTGGCGCCACCCAGTACCCGGGCAACAATGTCGGTCAGCACCTGTGGTTCAAAAGGCTTGGCAAGGTAATCCACAGCGCCAGCCTGCATGGCTGACACCGCCTGTTCAATCCGACCGTAGGCGGTCATCAGTAGCACCGGAATACCCGGATGATGGCGCTGAATCTCCGCCAGGAGGCTGATGCCGTCCATGCCGGGCATCTGCACATCACTGATCACCAGATCCACGGGGCCTGCCACGAGTTTCTCCAGGGCTTCTTCCCCACTGGCGGCTTCACTGACACGGTACCGCTTCACCTCCAGGGTGGTGACCAGCGCCTCCCGGAGCTCCCCATCGTCCTCAACAATCAGTATTTTCTGTTTTGCCATGATTACTTCTCCGATGAAGCCTCGGGTTCACCCATTCTGCTGCCCAACCAATGGCAGCGTGATAATCGCGCTCGTTCCGCTGTGACCGTCCGACACCAGCTCAAAATCTCCCTTATGGGCCTGGACCACCGCATTGACCACCGCCAGCCCGAGGCCAGTCCCGTGGGATTTGGTGGTCACAAACGCCTCTGTCACGCGCTTGGCCTCTTCCGGCGACAACCCCGGGCCGTTGTCCTTCAGACAGAAGCGGACCTGACCATCCTGTGCGGATACATTCAGTTCAAGGGAATCGGCCCCCGCTTCCAGACTGTTGTTGATCAGGTTCAGGCAGGCGCCCACAAGTGCCTCGCGGTTACAGGCAATCGCACCATCGGGGACCTCCGGTGAGGTGGTAAGGATTGCCCTTCGGGTCTGGACAGCAGTCTCCGCGTTCTGGACCACGGCCTGCATCCACTCCCCGATTCCCACCTGTTCCGCCAGCCGGATATCGCCTCGAGCGAAAATCAGCATATCCCGGACCTGTTGCTCAAGATGCTGCAGACGCGCCATGAGTTTGCCGGCGCAGCGCTCGCGCATGTCAGCGTCCAGGTCCTCTTCATAAAGATGGCCGGCGTAGAGCATGGCTGCCGAGAGGGGGGTTCGGATCTGATGAGCCAGTGACGCCACCATCCGCCCCATCGAAGAAAGCCGCTCAGAGCGAGCAAGGCGGGACTGCAGCTGGCGCGTTTCGGTCAGGTCGGTCAGGAGGATAAGCTGGCCAGGCTCGTTGTCCATGGAGCGGATTTCGATATTCACCCGTCGGCCGTCGTTGAGGGAGACCTCATGGCCGTCATCACGCCGTGGCGCGAAAGCCCGCTGGATCACGTCCACCCAGCGCTGACCTTCCAGTGGTTCATCCAGAAGTTCAATCGCGGCCGGGTTGCACTGGCTGATGACACCCTGGCTGTCCAGAACGACCACACCGGCCGGCAGCACATCCAGGAGGGTCGAGAGCCGGTTGGCCACCTTTTCGCGCTCTTCCAGCTCATCACGGCGCCGACGCTCTTCACTGCTGAGACGCCCGGCGAGCTCATTCACGCGCTCTTCCAGCGTCCGGTAGGAATCCGTGATCTGGCGCGACATCTGGTTGAACATTTCCAGCGCCTCGTCCACGGGGCCGGTCTCCGGCTCCTGCCGGGCACCGAAAAGGGAGGTTACCTTATCGTTGGCATCCGCCGCCGCATTGGGCTGCGCCGTGGATTCGTCACGATCATGGGTCTGCTGGCTCATGGGTTTCTCCCGTACCGCCCCGCGCCCCATGCACGGGTCCGTTTCAGTTCAGGGAGTTTTCAGCAGATTTCGTGCCAGTAGGGTTTTTGTTTTTATAATCATGAGCTTGAAAAAATGGGCCATGAACCCGAGCCAATTTTTTGTCGTTGTGTCAGGACTCCGCTTCTTCCCTCAACCCATACTTCCGGACCTTCTCCACCAACGTGGTCCGACGGATCCGAAGCTTTTCAGCCGCTCTGGCAACCACGCCGTCCGCCTCATTTAGCGCCTGTTCAATGAGAGTCTTCTCGAGGTTCGACAGGTAATCCTTCAGGTCCAAACCATTCACCGGAAGCAGGGCCGGTGCGTCCAGGCTGTTGAGGCCCTCAATACCAGAGGGCATTCCAGAGTCTTCGGTTACATGGGACTCATCAAAGTCATCCACATAGCGGAACTTGCGCGGCAGCTCCTGGACACCCACCACGCCGTAGGGGTGCATGATAGCCAGACGCTCCACCAGATTCGCCAGTTCCCGGACATTACCGGGCCAATCATGGCGGCAGAGACTCATGATGGCTGCTGAATTCAACCGGATGGAGCCACGCTTTTCCTTTTCCATGCGCGAGATCAACTCATTGATAAGCAGTGGAATATCCTCCACGCGCTCGCGCAATGCCGGCATTTCAAGGGGAAACACATTGAGGCGGTAGTAGAGGTCCTCGCGGAATTCCCCGTTCTCGATCATGGCTTCGAGGTTCTTGTGGGTCGCCGCGATCACGCGGACATCCGTGTTCATGGTGCGGTTGCCGCCCACGCGCTCATAGGTTCGCTCCTGCAGTACCCGCAGGATCTTGACCTGCATGCTGAGCGGCATGTCGCCAATCTCATCGAGGAAGAGTGTGCCGCCTTCGGCGAGTTCAAAGCGCCCTGCGCGGGCGCTGATAGCACCGGTGAACGCCCCTTTTTCATGACCAAAGAGTTCACTCTCGAGCAGTTCGCCAGGGATGGCACCGCAATTGACCGGGACAAAGGGTTTATCCCGTCGGGGCGAATGGTAGTGCAGGTTGCGCGCGACCACTTCCTTGCCGGTCCCCGATTCGCCAGTAATCAGAACGCTGACTTCCTTGTCCGCCACCTGGGCCATAAGCTGGCGGACATGCTGGACACGACGACTCGTGCCCACCAGGCTACGGAAAAGCTGGACTTCCCGCTGCTGGCCCCGCTGGCCGTTATGCGCGTATTGCTCCCGATAAACCTGGGCCCGGTACAACGAATCCAGGAACTTAGTGTAATTGAGGGGCCAACCAATGCGCGCAATGATCCGCGACTCCGCTTCCTCGCTGAGCCCCTCCAGACCGCGTTCGCCGATCTGAAGAAAGGGAACGCCGACCTGGTGCTCCGCAAGCGCGTTGAGATGATCGACCGCGGCCTCACTCTCACCGTCCACGATGACCGCGCCCACCGCCTCTGTCTGTTCCAGCGAGTGAGCCCATTGCTCTGGGTCAGCGGCGTACACTTCCTCGCCGATGAATTCCAGGATCACGCGGAGATCGTGACGACGTTGCTCATCGTCCACAACGAGAAATACAGTGACAGTCTCGGACATCGGACCAGCAGCCTCGGAAGTCAGGCATTGAATGACGTATCCATGAACAATTCGTCATGGGAATGTCACGTATTTAAGCCTCTGAGCTCGCCGGAGTCAATTTTATGACGCCAAAGTTACTGATTATCCAGATAGGCCCTGGCCGCCTTCTGGGTCCGACTCGTGGACCGCAGCGCCTCCGCGGCCTCGTCCCGCTCTTCCTTTGAGCTGTCCCGGGCCTGGTCGTAAAGCGCCTGGAGGCGCGTTACCGCGGCCCTGACCCGTTCGTGCCCCAAGTGGTCCGCATCCGCAACCGCCTGGTCCACACAGCGGCGGACCTCCTCATCGAGTGCTGCCAGGGAGGCCCAGTCCTGCTCTGCAACCAGCGACTCCACACGGCTCACCATCTCCTCAAGCGCTGCCATCCAGTACTCCTCGATAACGTGAATCAATCGGCGCCACAATACTCGGTTTCCTTTGAAAATGGCCCAGGATGTCATTATTGTCGAACTTGGCTTCCATTCCTCCCACAATCGGTACTCGTACAAACACAACCATGCAAGACCAGCAGAACGACCAGTACATTGCCATAGCCAGGGCCTGTCTGAAGGCCATCAACCAGGCCGCCGATGATGGGCGGGATCGCGCCGAGCAGATCCAGATGGTTTACCAGGCCATAGATGATGCCTTTCAGGCACAGTTTCTACCCTATCAGCAGCAACTGCGCGACTACGAATCCATTCTCCAGCGGATCGCCAGCGGCACCATGAGCGCTCAGCAGATGATGGAGCTGGCAAGCGCAGCGGTTGCCGATGATGCTCAACGTGATCAGGATGATCCCCTCCACTGACAAGGAGCCAAACCATGACCGCTCGATTCAGCCCCTCGCCTGGCCAGCGCCTTGCCAGTTATGTCCTGGGAGCCGCCCTGGGTATGACCACCCTCTTCGCCGGCGCCGAGGTTTCCGATCGCCTGACCCCTGAAAGCGGTCCCGGAGAGGCTGCCCAGTACCGTTACCTGACCCTGGAGAATGGCCTCGGCGCCCTGCTGATCTCCGACTCACGGGCAGACAAGGCGGCGGCAGCACTGGATGTACACGTGGGCGCCGGCGCGGACCCTGACGACCGGCCCGGACTGGCTCACTTCACTGAGCATATGCTGTTTCTGGGGACTGAAACCTACCCCGATCCAGGCGAGTACAAATCCTTTATCAACAGCCATGGCGGCTCCCACAACGCCTATACCAGCGGTCTGGACACCAACTATTTCTTCAACGTCGAACCGGATTTCCTGGAACCCGCCCTTGACCGGTTTTCCGAACAGTTCCGTGTACCAACCTTTGCAGCAGAGCTGATCGACCGCGAGCGTAATGCCGTTGCCTCGGAGTTCTCCGCCCATCGCCGCAACGATGGCCGCCGGTTCTGGTCCGCGCTCAAGGAGGCCTTCCCGGAAGGCCATCCGCTGAGCCGTTTCACAGTCGGGAATCTGGAAACGCTCTCCAACGAAAACAACGAATTGCGGGATGAAACCGTTGAATTCTATGAGCAGCATTACTCCGCCAACCTCATGGAACTGGTCGTGATCGGCCCCCAATCCCTGGATCAGCTGGAATCTTTTGTGGCACCGCGCTTTTCACCAGTTGCCAACCGTGGTCACGACGCCCCCCGCTACCCAGAGCCCTTTCTGGAAAGCGACCAGTTGCCACGCCTGCTGGAGGTCGATGCCATCCGCGATACGCGCCAGCTCCAGCTGACCTTCCCGATCCCCTCCACCGAGGACGACTACCGCAACAAGCCACTGTCGTACCTGTCGCACCTCATTGGTCACGAGGGTAGTGGAAGTCTTCACGCGGTACTCAAAAACGCAGGGCTGATCGATGAGCTCTCAGCTGGCCAGAGTATGGACACCGGCGACCAGGCCATGATGAACATCAGCATGTCGCTGACACCGGAAGGCCGGGAGCGCTGGCAGGAGCTTGTGCGACTGACCTTTGACTACCTGGATCTGATCCGGGAAAACGGCATCCGCCAGGTCTACTTCGAGGAGCAACAGCAGCTCAACGACATCGAGCTGCGGTTCCGGGAACGGGACAAGCCCATCCGTGAAGCCAGCACCCTGGCCAGCCGGCTGCATCGGGTCGCGCCAGAGGACGTCATCATCGCGCCCTGGCTCTATGAGACCTATGAACCGTCGGTTTATCGCGAGCTCCTGACACACCTGCAGCCGGACAACGTTCTGGTTTCGATTCTTGCCCCAAGGGACAAGACTGATGGCTGGGAGACCACTCGCTGGTATGACACGCCCTACCGTTTTTCCGGGCTGGACGCCGATGGGTTAGCGGAAGAACACGAAAAGGCGAACAACCTTGAACTGCCTGAGCCCAACCCCTTCATCCCCGAGGATCTGTCACTGGTAGCGGGCGATGACATGCCCCGGCCGAGAGCCATGGGCGATGACCCGATTGAACTCTGGTTCGCGCGGGATACACAGTTTGAGGCACCACGCGCCAATGTCTATCTGTCACTGCGCTCCCCGGCGGCCACGGGGTCGCCGCGCAACGTGGTGCTGACCCGGCTACTGGCTGAAACCGTCAGGGATGAACTCAATGCCCTGGCTTACCCTGCACGGATAGCGGGGCTCGACTATCAGGTCTACAGCCACCTCCGGGGAATTACCATCAAGATCAGCGGGTACAGTGACAAACTGCCCGGCCTCATGAGGGAAGTCCTGGAACGGCTTCGTTACCCCGAGCACAGCCCCGAGCGTATCCAGACCCGGCTGCAGCAGATTCGTGACGACCTCGCGAACGCAGCCGAAAGGCGCCCTTACGAGATCGCTTCCAGCAGTGTTCACGAACAACTGCTCGAAAACGTCTTCCCACACGCAGCCCGACTCGAAGCCGCTCAGAATCTGACCCCGGAAGACCTGAAGGCGCATGTTGACCAGTTCTACCAGTCCCTTGACCCGGTCATGCTGGTACACGGGAATATGACGCGCGCCGCCGCACTCAACACCCGCGCTCAGGTCACGAGCCTGGTAATGGAAGATGTCGAGTCCACAGACGTACCGCGCGCACGCGTGCGCAGGCTCGCCGAGGGCGACCAGACCCTGGACGTGAGCGTGCGTCATTCCGACCAGGGCTACCTGCGTTATTTCCAGGGCGAGGACAGCGACTACGCCACCCGCGCACGCTTCCGTCTTCTGGCACAGCTCCTGTCGTCTCCCTTCTACGAACGACTCAGGACCAACCAGCAAATGGGTTACATCGTTCAGGGCACCTACTACCCAATGCTCGAGAGCCCGGGCATCGGGTTCATCGTCCAGTCACCGGACAACGGGTTCGAGGCCATCGACGAAAGCGTCGCCACCTTCCTCAAGAAACAGGAAAGCCGCCTGGCCGAGCTCGACGCGGAAACCCTTGAGCGGGAAAAACAGGCCGTGATCAGTGGCCTGGAGCAGGATGACACCCGGCTTAGCGAGGTGGCTGACCGCTATTGGCAGGAAATCGATCGGAAAAACCTGGACTTTGATCAGCGTGAGCAGCTGATTGAGGCCGTCCGGGCTATCGACCATGATGCCCTCATGGAGACCTATCGCGAAGCCATTCTGGAAAACCCCAGGGCTTTGGTGATCAATGCCCACCAGGACGTGCCGCAAGAGGCGGAATCACTCAAGAGCATCCGCCATGATGGGTGGTTCCCCCGCTCCCTTACGGAGAAGGAATAAGGGACTCGCCATAGAACTGAAGATCCTGCAGCAGTAGTTGATCGCGCCGGCTCAGGGAAGCGTCGGCCATACGCTGCTGCAGATCCTCAAAGAAGGCCGGCAGACTGCGCCAGCCCGGCCCCGGCTCCAGAAGCCGCTGTTGCCGGAATCGCTCCCAGCGCTCCTGCTCCTCAGCATTAAGGCTCTGAGGGTAGTTCCGGGCTCGGTACCGGAAAAAAAGCTCCGGCAGCCGTGAATCTTCGAATTCCAGCTCCAGCTCCCCCATCAGCCCGGGTGGCGTTTCCAGGACTTCCTCCAGACGACGTCGGTCGGCATCGCCAATAAAGCCGCCTGAATAGAGGGCCTCATCCGGGTCCTGTTCACCGCCCTCCGGGGCTTCCCCATAAACCGCACAGACCTGTTCGGCCAGTCCATCAAGCTCTCGCAACCGATCAAGGTTCATTCGCAGTTGCTCCCGATCCAGGCCGAAGCGCTGGAGCCGCTCCTCAGGAAGATCCTTAAGCAGGGTTGCCGGCGCCACTACCGGGCAGGTATTGACCCGGATCTCTTTGAGCGCGGGGCGCGGTTCTTCATCGCCTGTCCGCTGATCCGCAGGCTTGAACAGGCGCTCTCGGAGCCTCTCTACGGACAACTCCGCCAGCGGCCGCGGATCCTGACGCAGATCAAACACGATGACCGAATTCCGGTTCCTCGGGTGTGCTGCCACGGGTACAACCAGGGCACAGCAGCCTTGGTCAGCGGAATACATGGAGGACACATGCAACACAGGCTTACCGCGTTCCGCATCAAGCATTCCCAGGACGGAACGCTTGTCGCGGTTTGCGAGCACGTAGTCAAACAGCTTGGGCTGTTGATTACGGACCAGTCGGGCCATCTCAATGGTTGCGTACACATCGGCCATGGCGTCGTGAGCCTCACCGTGTTCGATCCCATTAGCGGCGGTCAGATCCTCGAGTCGGAAGGACGGACGCCCGTCATCATGCCTTGGCCATTCGATGCCATCGGGCCTGACAGCGTGAGCCAGCCGTACCATATCGATGATATCCCACCGGGAATTGCCATTCTTCCATTCCCTGGCGTAGGGATCCCGGAGGTTGCGGTAGAGCGTATGGCGGGTCACCTCATCGTCAAAACGGAGGCTGTTATAGCCCACCGCACAGGTCCCCGGCTCCATGAACAGATCATTGATACGCTGGATGAATTCCGCCTCGGGAAGCCCTTCATCGAAACAGTCCTGGGGCGTAATGCCGGTTACCAGGGTAGCGCCGGGATCGGGCACATAATCCTCGGCCGGACGTGCAAACAGCGTTATCGGATCGCTGATGATGTTGAGCTCGGCATCCGTGCGCACGCCCGCAAACTGCGCGGGTCGGTCATGCACGGGATCGGCCCCGAAGGTCTCGTAATCGTGCCAGAAAAAGGACTGCAAACCGGTTTCTCCTGCTCAGCGCGGCGGCTGCTCAGGATAACACTGGATGGTGTGCAGGCAGAACGTCACGCTCAGAACAGACCCTCGCCCCGGTCGATGTACTCCGT
>JBNJEG010000019.1:0-25240 GCA_051745655.1 Pseudomonadota bacterium | reverse complement strand
GGCAAGCTCGTGGCCGAGGCCCAGGACGCCGGGTTTGCCTGGGACGCGGAGCAGCCACTGATCCGGCATCTGGATTTCATGTTGCTGCGTGGTGACAAGATCGGGGTGATCGGTGAGAACGGCTCCGGCAAGACGACCCTGCTGAAACTCCTGCTCGGCGACCTGGAGCCCACGGAAGGGGAGATCCGGCGCGGTACCCGCCAGGAGGTGGCCTACTTTGACCAGCTGCGCGGTAAGCTGGATCCGGAAAAGACCGCCTTCGAAAACCTCAGCGAGGGGCGAGAGACCGTTGAGGTGAATGGGCGAAGCCGTCACGTCATGGGCTATCTTCAGGATTTCCTGTTCACGCCGGAGCGCGCCCGGACCCAGGTGCGGATGCTCTCCGGCGGGGAGCGGGCGCGGTTGCTGCTGGCGAAACTGTTCAGTCAGCCCGCCAACATTCTGGTGCTCGACGAGCCCACCAATGACCTGGACGTGGATACGCTCGAGCTTCTGGAAGCCCAGCTCGTGGAGTTCAAGGGCACCGTGATCGTGATCAGCCACGACCGGGAATTCCTCGACCACGTTGCGGGCAGTGTCCTATTCCTGGACGGCCGGGGCGGCGTGCACGAGACGATCGGCGGGTTCAGCGACTGGCGTCGGGAGGGCGGCCGCTTTCCTGCCGAGCAGGGCTCAGCTTCCGGAAGTGGTGGCGGGCGTCGTGGTGGCTCGGATGCCGGTGGCAGGTCGTCAGCGAACAGCGCCGCGCCGTCGTCCGGTGGCACTGGGTCGGGCAGTAGCAAACTGAGCTACAAGTACAAGCATGAGCTGGAGCAGTTGCCCCAGCGCATCCGGACTCTGGAAGGTGAGGTGGAGGCACTGCACGAGCGCGTGTCCCAGCCAGACTTCTATCAGCAGGACAGTGACACCGTGCAGCAGGTGCTGGGCGAACTCTCTGAACGGGAATCCGAACTCGAGTCCGCCATGGAGCGTTGGGTTGAGCTGGAGGAAATGGCCGGCAGCTGATCAGTCGCCGATGCGCACCGCCAGGACGTCGCAGGCCGCGCCATGCAGGACTGAGTTGGCGGTGGAACCCAGCAGAAGCTGAATGCCGTGGCGGCCATGGCTGCCGATCACGATCAGGTCGGCCTGACGTTCCTCCGCCTGCCTGCGGATCTCCGAACCGGGGCGGCCTACGATCACCCGCCGGTTTTCGGGGCTTATGCCATAGCTCTCGCCGTACTCATCCAGTTTATTCCGGGCGTTGTCCTCAAGCTGTTTCTGGAGGTCACTGAGGTCCAGCGGCAGGTCCCCGCCATAGGCGTATCCTACGGGTTCAACCACATGCAGCAGCTCCAGGGCAGCTGAATTGTTATCGGCAAGGCGCTGGGCCTTGCGAAGTACCTCCGGCGCCTCCTCGGTCAGGTCAATGGCAACCAGGATGCGTTGATAGTCACTCATGTGGATTCCTCCAATAGCCCGGTCAGGCTGATTTAAGACGCTCGATGGTGCTCTCCAGGGTCTCGATGATGCTGGTGGAGTAGCGGTTGATCACGAACGCCACGTTCTCCTCATCATATTCAATGTAGGAGCCCCGGATGAAGCGCCATTTGCTGTTCGCATCCGACAGCATGTCGTCGATCTTCTCGCTATCTCCCATCCGGTCGCGCAGTTCCTCCAGGTTGTCCTCGAAGTCCCGGGCGAGTTCATCCAGTGACTTTTCCGAGTCAGCTCCCTGGAACACCTGGGATACCGAAGACGAGGAGCGCGCGGAATAGCGGGTCACCATCAGGGCCATGGTTACCGAGGCCTCCCGTGCCAGCTCCAGGTCAGAGACGGTCGGCGTGGCCTCCTGTCCGGCGACCTCGTCATACACCTGTTCCGAGAGTACACTCAGGTTCTGTGCCTGGTTTGCCATGTCGGAAAGCAGGCGCAGGTCGGGGTAACCGGAGCCGCGGACATCCTCGATGTTGGTGTCCATCTGGTCCTCGAAGTCGGAATAGGCGCTGCGCAGTTCCTCCAGCTCGGAGCCGGTCAGGGATTCGCCCGCGAGTTCGCCGATTTCATCGAGCAGGGCCTCGGACTGATCCATGTTGTCGTTGATCTCGGTGACGAGCTCTTCCTCGGGATCCGTGCTGTAGTTGTAGTAGTCGTTAAGAGCCATGAAGTTACGCAGGCGGAAACGGTGGATCCGGTCCAGCAGCTGCTCCGCCATGGCTTCGGCCTCGTTACTGGGCTCGGCATTGTTTTCCTGTTCCTCCTCCTGGGCCACCGCGGGCATGGTGCCGAGAGGCAGCAACAGAGCGATGCCCATCAGGCCTGTCAGGAGGCGGTTGCGAAGAGTGCCTGTCATCATGTCGGGTTGGTCTCCACCTGTCGTTTGTTCTGGATTGTGGCCACAGTGTAGCAAGCTTTCACATTCTTCCAATCCGCGGACCAGCGCATCTGGGGGCCAGGTCGCAGGATGGCGGTGAATAAACAAATTGACAAACGCTCGGTTTTTTTTCATCGTTGGCGCCGGATTCAAACGACTGTATGAATTTGGATCGCGCTACGGCCAGCGACGTACCAATCACAACCTGGAGAACAGTTGATGATTTACGAAGGTAAAGCCATCACGGTTAAAGAGATCGAAGGCGGTTTTGCACAGCTCGACTTCGATCTGAAGGGTGAGTCTGTCAATAAGTTCAATCAGCTCACCATCGGGGAACTCGGCGAAGCGGCCGAGGCCCTCGAAAAGCAGAAGAAGCTCAAGGGCCTGGTGGTTACCAGCTCCAAGGACACCTTCATTGTGGGCGCGGACATCACCGAGTTCACCGACCTGTTCGCAGGTCCGGAGGAGGAGCTCGTCAATAACAACCTCAAGGCCAACCGGATCTTCAGCAGCATCGAGGACCTGCCTTTCCCGACCGTGACCGCGATCAATGGTCAGGCGCTGGGCGGCGGCTTTGAGATGTGCCTGTCCACGGACTTCCGCGTCATGGACGAGAAGGCCAAGGTCGGGCTGCCGGAAGTCAAGCTCGGCATCTTCCCCGGTTTCGGCGGGACCGTGCGCCTGAGCCGCCTGATCGGCGCGGACAACGCCATCGAGTGGATCTGCATGGGCGCCGAGCAGAAGGCGGATGCGGCCCTCAAGGCGCACGCTGTGGATGCGGTGGTGAAGTCCGACCAGCTGGTCGACGCCGCGATCGATATGCTTAAGGAAGCCAACAACGGCAAGCTGGACTACAAGGCACGCCGCGAAGAGAAGACTGGCAAGCTGAAGCTCAACTCCATGGAAAGCATGATGGTGTTCGAGACGTCCAAGGGCTACGTGGCCGGCCAGTCCGGACCCAATTACCCGTCGCCGGTCGAGGCGGTCAAGGTGATGCAGAAGCACGCCGGCATGACCCGCGACAAGGCGATCGAGGTGGAAGCCAACGGCTTCGCCAAGATGGCCAAGACCGGCACGGCAGCTTCGCTGGTCCAGATCTTCCTGAACGATCAGGATCTGAAGAAGAAGGGTAAGGACTACGAGAAGCAGGCCAACCAGGTGAAGATGGCGGCTGTGCTTGGTGCCGGCATCATGGGCGGCGGTATTGCCTACCAGAGCGCGCTCAAGGGCACGCCCATCATGATGAAGGACATCAACCGCGATGGCATCAAGCTGGGCCTGGACGAGGCCAAGAAGCAGCTGAGCAAGCGTGTTGGCAAGGGCAAGATGAGCGCCGACCAGATGGGCGATGTGCTCAATAACATCCACCCGACGCTGAACTACGGCGATTTCGGGGATGTGGATCTTGTGGTTGAAGCAGTGGTCGAGAACCCGAAGGTCAAGGACGCGGTTCTGCGTGAGACCGAGGACCAGATTGGCGAGGACAAGATCCTTACCTCCAACACCTCCACCATCTCCATCGACCGCCTGGCGAAGAACCTCAAGCGCCCGGAAAACTTCTGCGGCATGCACTTCTTCAACCCGGTACACATGATGCCGCTGGTTGAGGTCATCCGTGGTGAGAAGACCAGTGACAAGGCAGTTGCAACCACAGTCGCCTACGCCCGCGCGATGGGCAAGAGCCCGATTGTGGTCAATGACTGCCCCGGCTTCCTGGTCAATCGGATCCTTTTCCCGTACTTCGGTGGTTTTGCCCGCCTGGTGCGCGACGGCGCCGACTTCCAGAAGGTCGACAAGGTTATGGAGAAATTCGGCTGGCCCATGGGCCCGGCGTACCTGCTGGACGTGGTCGGCATGGATACCTCCAAGCACGCCAACGAAGTCATGGCCGAAGGCTTCCCGGACCGCATGAAGGATGAGCACAAGAGTGCCATCGACGTCATGTACGAGAATGATCGTCTCGGCCAGAAGTCCGACGTTGGTTTCTACCAGTACAAGCTGGACAGAAAGGGCAAGCAGCAGAAAGTTGTGGACGAGTCCACCTATGACCTGCTCAAGCCGGTTGTCCACAACAACCAGGAGTTCACCGACGACGAGATCATCGAGCGTATGATGATCCCGCTGTGCATCGAGACCGTGCGGTGCCTGGAAGACAATATCGTGGGTACGGCCGCCGAGGCGGATATGGGACTGGTCTATGGCATCGGCTTCCCGCCCTTCCGCGGTGGCGCGCTGCGCTATATCGACGACATTGGCCTGGACGCGTTCTGCCAGATGGCAGACAAGTACAAGGACCTGGGTCCGCTCTATCATCCGACCGATGGCATGCGTGAGATGGCCAAGGCCGGCAAAAAGTTCCATGGCTGATCGTTGAACAGATTTCCGAACGGAGAAGATCTATGAGCCTTAATCCGAGAGACGTTGTCATAGTCGATTGCGTGCGGACGCCGATGGGCCGTGCCAAGAATGGCTGTTTCCGCAATGTGCGCGCCGAGGACCTGTCCGCGGCGCTGGTCGAAGCGCTGTTCGATCGCAACCCGAAGCTTGATCCGAAGGAAGTGGAGGATGTGATCTGGGGCTGTGTGAACCAGACGAAAGAGCAGGGGCTGAACATCGCGCGGCAGATGTCGCTGATGACCCGCATCCCCCATGAAGCAGCGGCGCAGACCGTGAACCGGCTGTGCGGCTCCTCCATGAGCGCGCTGCACACGGCGAGCCAGGCCGTCCAGACGGGCAATGGCGAAGTGTTCGTGATCGGCGGTGTCGAGCACATGGGCCACATCCCCATGGAGTCCGGCTTCGACCACAACCCGGCGTCGTCCAAATACTCCGCCAAGGCCTCGAACATGATGGGCCTGACTGCGGAAATGCTGGCGAAGATGCACGGTATAACCCGTGAAGCGCAGGACCAGTTCGGTGCGCGCTCCCACCAGCGTGCGGCGGAAGCGCGTGAAAATGGCCAGTTCGATAACGAAATTGTCCCTGTCGAGGGTCATGACGAGAACGGCTACCGCAAGCTGATCGAGCAGGACGAGACCATTCGCCCGGAGACCACAGCGGAAGGGCTTTCCGAGCTCAAGCCGGCGTTTGATCCGAAGGACGGCACGGTTACTGCTGGTACCTCCTCGCAGCTGACCGACGGCGCCTCCAGCATGCTGGTGATGTCCTACGAGAAGGCCAAGGCGCTTGGGTTGAAGCCGATCGCCAAGGTTAGGGCGACCGCCGTGGCGGGTGTGGATCCGGCAATCATGGGTTATGGCCCGGTTCCGGCCACCAAGAAGGCGCTCAAGCGTGCCGGCCTGAAGGTTGAGGACATCGACTTCTGGGAGCTGAACGAAGCCTTTGCCGGGCAGTCCCTGCCGGTCCTGAAGGATCTGAAGCTGCTGGACGAGATGGATAAGAAGGTGAACCTGCATGGCGGCGCCATCGCACTGGGCCACCCGCTGGGCTGCTCCGGTTCACGCATCTCGACCACGCTGCTGAACGTCATGCAGCAGAACGAGGGTACCCTGGGTGTTGCGACCATGTGTGTCGGCCTGGGGCAGGGGACGGCGACCGTCTTCGAGCGGGTCTGATCCGCTTTCCAGCCCTGAAAAGCCCGGCCACGCGCCGGGCTTTTTGTTTGGGTCGACTTGACCCGCCATGACCGAATCCCTATATATTGTCGCCACGTCCATGGCCGGAGCCATGGTCACTACACTGTCGTGAGGATGTTTTCGCCGTTATGGGTAAAAGTCTGGTAATCGTGGAGTCGCCCGCCAAGGCCAAGACCATCAACAAGTACCTTGGTGACGACTACATCGTTAAGTCCAGCGTGGGACACATCCGCGATCTTCCGGTCAGTGGTTCCGGCAACCGCAAGACGGATCCCAAGGAGCGTGCCCGCCAGGCGGCGGAAACGCGCAAGATGGATCCCGAGACCAAGGCCCGGTACAAGCAGCAGAAAGCCCATGACCAACTGATCCGCCGCATGGGCGTGGACCCGGAGAATGACTGGGAAGCCCATTACGAGATACTCCCCGGCAAGGAGAAGGTGGTCAGTGAGCTTCAGCGGCTTGCGAACAACGCAGATGCGGTCTATCTGGCCACGGACCTGGACCGCGAAGGGGAAGCCATTGCATGGCACCTGAAGGAGGCCATTGGTGGCGACGACGACAGGTACCGTCGTGTGGTGTTCAACGAGATCACCAAGCGCGCCATCCAGGATGCCTTCTCTGAACCCACGGATGTGGATACCCACAGGGTCGAGGCGCAGCAGGCGCGCCGGTTCCTGGATCGTGTGGTCGGCTACATGGTGTCGCCGCTGCTCTGGAGCAAGATTGCACGCGGGCTTTCCGCCGGTCGCGTCCAGTCCGTGGCGGTGCGCCTGATCGTTGAGCGCGAGCGTGAGATCCGCGCTTTTGTGCCCGAGGAATACTGGGAGCTGGATACGCTGCTGACGCCGCCCGAGCAGAAGAATGTGGGCATCCCGTTCGAGGTGGCCAAGTACAGCGACAAGCCCTACCGGCCCACCAATGAGCAGCAGAGTAATGAGCACGTTGAGCGTCTGAAGGCACTGGCGGATGATGACCAGGCCTTCCGCGTGGCCAAGCGCGAGGACAAGCCGACAAAGTCCCGGCCCGCCGCGCCATTTATTACCTCCACGCTGCAACAGGCGGCAAGCAACCGCATGGGCTTCAGTGTGAAGAAGACCATGACCCTGGCCCAGCGCCTGTATGAAGCCGGCTACATTACCTACATGAGGACAGACTCCACCAACCTGAGTCAGGATGCGATCCAGTCTGCCCGTGGTTATATCCAGGCCAGTTTCGGGGACGATTACCTGCCGGAGAAGCCGCGCTATTACACCTCCCGCGAGGGCGCCCAGGAAGCGCACGAGGCGATCCGGCCCTCGGACGTTAAGCGCCGCGCCCAGGACATCAGCGGCCTGGAGAAGGACGCCGAACGCCTTTACGACCTGATCTGGCGCCAGTTCGTGGCCTGCCAGATGACCGACGCCGAGTTCCTGAGCACGTCCGTGACGGTGGTCGCTGGGGATTACCAGCTCAAGACCCGTGGCCGGATCATCCGGTTTGACGGCTTCCAGAAGGTGGCGCCATCTTCCGGAAAGAAGGATCAGGACGTAGTGCTGCCGGATATCGCGGAAGGCGACCGCCTGATCCTGAGCGAGCTGACCCCGAGCCAGCACTTCACCAAGCCGACGCCGCGCTACACCGAGGCCTCACTGGTGAAGGAGCTGGAAAAGCGGGGTATTGGCCGGCCCTCAACCTATGCTTCCATCATCTCGACCATCCAGGAGCGCGGCTATGTGCGCCTGGAGAACCGGCGTTTCTATGCCGAGAAGCTCGGTGACATTGTTACGGATCGCCTGAACGAGTCCTTCTCCAACCTGCTGGATTACGATTTCACTGCGCGCATGGAGGAAGAACTCGATGAGGTTGCGGAAGGCAAGGAGGACTGGAAGCAGGTCCTCAATGAATTCTACGAGCGCTTCTCGAAGCAGCTGGAGCAGGCGGAATCCCCGGACAGTGGTATGCGCACCAACGCGCCCACGGACACGGATATCGAGTGCCCGGACTGCGGTCGGCCCATGCAGATCCGCGTGGCCAGCACCGGGGTCTTCCTCGGGTGCTCCGGCTACTCACTGCCACCCAAGGAGCGTTGCAAGAAGACGATCAACCTGATTCCCGGTGACGAGGCGGTCAGCGCGGACGAGGATGACGATGGCGAGGGTGAATCCCGCCTGCTGCGCGAGAAGCACCGCTGCCCGAAGTGCAGTACGGCCATGGACAGCTATCTGATCGATGAGACCCGCAAGCTGCACGTGTGCGGCAACAGCCCGGACTGTGACGGCCAGGAGCTGGAGTACGGCAGTTTCCGCATCAAGGGCTATGAGGGCCCGACGCTGGAGTGCGACAAGTGCGGCAGCGAGATGCAGCTCAAGAGCGGGCGCTTCGGCAAGTACTTTGACTGCACCAACTCCGAGTGCAAAAACACTCGCAAACTGCTGCGCAACGGTGAGCCGGCACCGCCCAAGATGGACCCGATCCCGATGCCGGAGCTCCAGTGCCAGAAGGTGGAGGACACCTATGTGCTGCGGGACGGCGCCTCAGGCCTTTTCCTGGCCGCCAGCCAGTTCCCGAAGAACCGCGAGACCCGGCCGCCGCTGGTGAGCGAGATCAAGCCGCACGCGGCCGAGCTGGATCCCAAGTACGCCTACATCCTGGATGCCCCGGAGCGCGACCCCGAGGGTAACCCGACCACGGTGCGCTACAGCCGTAAAACGAAGGAGCAGTATGTGGCGTCCGAAAAGGACGGCAAGGCGACCGGATGGCAGGCATACTACCGAAACGGTCGGTGGGAGCCACAGGAGAAGAAGAAATCCGGGGGTCAGGGCGGTAAGCGCAAGGCCAGTTGATGGTTTTGTAGGAGCCTGCCTTGCAGGCGATCAAGGGTATCGCGAGCGAGGCTCGCTCCTACAGGGGCTGATCGGGCCTCAGGAGTTCGCCCGCAACCGCTCCAGCAAGGCCGAGGTGTCCCAGCGCCCGCCACCCAGGTTCTGGACGTCCGCATAGAACTGGTCGATCAGTGCGGCCACCGGCAGGCTGGCGCCGTTGTAGCGGGCCTCGTCGATGCAGATGCTCAGGTCCTTGCGCATCCAGTCGACTGCAAAGCCGTGGTCGTATTCACCCTCGATCATTGTCTGAGCCCGGTTGTCCATCTGCCATGACTGGGCGGCGCCGCCGCTGATGGCCTGCACGACGGACGCCGGATCCAGGCCCGCTTCCTCCGCAAAGTGAAGTCCTTCTGATAGACCCTGAAGCAGGCCGGCGACGGTAATCTGGTTCACCATCTTGGTGAGCTGGCCGTGCCCCACGCCGCCCATATAGTGAACGGCCTTACCGTAGCAGTTGAGCACCGGCAGGGCCCGGTCGAAGGCAGTGCGTTCGCCGCCACACATGATGGTCAGTTGAGCGTTCTCCGCACCCTGCTGGCCTCCGGAGACCGGCGCATCCACCCAGTTGTGGTCACGTTCGCCCGCAAGCGCCGCCAGTTCCCGCGTGACGCTGGCGGATGCGGAGGTATGATCAATGAGCAGGGCGCCCCGGGGCGCGTTGGCAATGATGCCGTCATCCCCCGTGTAGAGTTGCCTCAGGTCGGAATCCGCACCCACGCAGGTGGCGACGATGTCCGCCCCGGCCACGGCGTCGGCAATTCGTTCCACCGCATTGCCGGGGTAGGCCTGTTCCCATGATTGGGCCTTGCTGGCGGTGCGGTTGAACACGCGCACGGAGAAACCATCATGGCGTGCGAGATGACCTGCCATGGGATAGCCCATGACGCCCAGTCCGATGAATGCGATCTGCATAAGGCATCGCCCCCTGTCTGTCCCCTGAAACGAGAAAACCCGCTCGGAAGCGGGTTTTCAGTGGGCTGTATTACTTGCTCGGATAGTCACGCTTGTTATAGCCGCTGTAAAGCTGGCGCGGACGGCCAATGCGGTATTCGCCGCTGACCATCTCGTTCCAGTGCGAGAACCAGCCGATCGTGCGGGAAAGCGCGAAGATCACCGTGAACATGGAGGTCGGGATACCAATCGCCTTGAGGATGATGCCCGAATAGAAGTCCACGTTCGGGTAGAGCTTGCGCTCGATGAAGTAGTCGTCTTCGAGGGCGATCTTTTCCAGACGCTGGGCAATCCTGAGAAGCGGATCGTTTTCGAGTCCCAGCTCCTTCAGAACCTCATGGGCGGTATCACGCATGACCCGTGCACGGGGATCGAAGTTCTTGTAGACCCGGTGGCCAAAGCCCATCAGGCGGAAGGGGTCGTCTTTGTCTTTGGCGCGCTCGACGCACCTCTCGACGTTGGATTCATCGCCGATCTCGTTGAGCATGTTCAGCACGGCCTCGTTCGCACCACCATGGGCGGGGCCCCAGAGGGCGGCAATGCCGGAGGCGATGACCGCGAAGGGATTGGCGCCGGTGGAGCCGGCGAGGCGGACCGTGGAGGTCGAGGCGTTCTGCTCGTGGTCCGCATGCAGGATGAAGATCTTGTCCATGGCCTTGGCCAGGACCGGATTAACCTTGTACTCCTCGCAGGGCACGCCGAACATCATGTAGAGGAAGTTCTCGGCGTAGCCCAGGTCATTGCGCGGATACATGAACGGCTGGCCAATGGAGTACTTGTAGCACATGGCCGCGATTGTCGGCATCTTGGCGATCAGCCGATGGGCGGCTACCTCGCGTTCATGCTCGTCCGTCAGGTCCATGGTGTCGTGATAGAACGCGGATAGGGCGCCGACCACGCCAACCATGATGGCCATCGGGTGCGCGTCGCGGCGGAACCCGTTGAAGAAATGGCTCATCTGGTCATGGATCATGGTGTGGTTGTTGACGGTACGGCGGAAGCGTTCGTTCTCTTCGGCGGTGGGGAGTTCGCCGTGGAGCAGCAGGTAACAGACTTCGAGGTAATCGGCGTTGTTGGCCAGCTGCTCGATGGGGTAACCGCGATGCAGGAGAACCCCGTTCGCCCCGTCGATGAAGGTGATCTTCGACTCGCACGCGGCCGTGGAAACAAAGCCCGGGTCGTAAGTGAACCAGCCTTCCTGGACCAGACTTCGCACATCGATAACGTCGGGCCCCTGGGTTCCGGAATAGACCGGAAGCTCCAGAGTCCGGCCTCCGACCGAAAGCGTTGCTTTCTCGTTGGACATGGTGTTCTCCTGTCAGTTCAGCAAACCAGTGCTGGAGATGGCGCACAGCGGACCCAAGTATCGCAGAAGATTGACCCTGTCGTCACGAATCCGGAGTCGGGTGAGCCAGTTGGGTGGGTCACTTCGTATGCGCCTTCGAGGTCCGGAAAAATATAGGGCGGTGTTACCAATTGTCAATCTGGCGGTCATTCGCGGCCTGTTGAGGGGTCTCTTGCCGGTTTGTAATCACCGGGGGCAGTCTCTATAATTCCAAGCCCGTAGACGGGAGCCCGCCAATGACGGCGGTTACACCCGCCCGCTGATCAAAGCGACGATCCACCAACACACTGTGCCCGGCTGTCGGGGCCAACCGATGCCGCCCGGCGCACCAGACAGGGGTCAAGAGCCGTGACGAGCAAACGACCGGTTAACCTTGAAATCAGCACCATCCACTTTCCCATTCCCGCCATTGCCTCAATCCTGCATCGAATAAGCGGCATTGTGGCGTTCGTTGGGATTGCGTTTCTCCTCTATGGCCTGGACCGCTCGCTGGCAGGCGAAGCCGGTTTCGCGGCCGTGGCGGAGCTTATGACACACCCGCTGACCAAGCTTGTGGTCTGGGGAACACTGTCGGCGCTTGCCTATCACCTGGTGGCGGGCATCCGGCACTTGATTATGGATATGGGCGTCGGGGAGACGCTTGAGGGCGGCCGCCTCAGCACGAAGATCACCTTTGGGGTATCCGCGGTACTGATTGTTCTGCTGGGAGTCTGGATATGGTAAAGAGTGTCACCAACCTCGGACGCACTGGTGCCTACGACTGGTTGATGCAACGTGTCTCAGCCGTGGTTCTGGCGCTGTACACCCTGTTTCTGGTGGGGTTCGTGCTGGGTTCGTCCGGTCTCGATTATCAACAGTGGGCCGGTCTCTTTGACCAGATGTGGATGCGCATTTTCAGCCTGCTGGCGTTGATTTCGCTCGGCATTCACGCCTGGGTCGGTCTCTGGACCATCACCACGGATTACATCAAGCCCGCGGGGCTGCGATTCGTTATTCAGGCCAGCTGCGGGCTGATCATGTTCATCTACCTCGTATGGGGTGTCGAGATTCTCTGGGGGCTCTGAATCATGTCCAATCTTAGAACCATGTCGTTTGACGCACTCGTGATCGGCGGTGGTGGCTCCGGCCTCCGGGCGGCGCAGCAGCTGACCCAGTCCGGCGTTAACACGGCGTGCATTTCCAAGGTTTTCCCGACCCGGTCGCACACCGTGTCCGCCCAGGGTGGCATTACCTGTGCCATTGCCAGCGCGGACCCGAATGATGACTGGCGCTGGCACATGTATGACACCGTCAAGGGGTCTGACTACATCGGTGATCAGGAAGCCATCGAGTACATGTGCTCCGTCGGCCCGCGTGCGGTTTACGAACTGGAGCACATGGGCCTGCCGTTCTCCCGGTTTGAAAATGGCCGTATCTATCAGCGCCCCTTCGGTGGCCAGTCGAAAGACTATGGTAAGGGCGGCCAGGCCGCGCGTACCTGTGCCGCAGCGGACCGTACTGGTCACGCGCTGCTGCACACGCTCTATCAGGCGAACCTGCAGGGCGGGACCACTTTCCTCAACGAATGGTATGCCGTGGACCTGGTGAAAAACCAGGACGGGCAGGTGGTCGGCGTGATCGCCATCGAGATCGAGACCGGTGAGGTCGTCTACATCAAGTCCAAGGCCACGGTGCTTGCCACCGGCGGCGCCGGCCGCATCTACGCCTCCACGACCAACGCGCTCATCAACACCGGCGACGGTGTGGGTATGGCGCTGCGTGCTGGCATCCCGGTGCAGGATATGGAAATGTGGCAGTTCCACCCCACCGGTATCCACGGTGCGGGCACGCTGGTGACGGAAGGCTGTCGGGGTGAGGGTGGCTATCTGGTGAACTCCGAGGGCGAGCGTTTCATGGAGCGCTATGCGCCCAACGCCAAGGATCTTGCCGGCCGTGACGTGGTGGCCCGCTCCATGGTTCTGGAGATTCTGGAAGGCCGTGGCTGCGGTCCCAACAAGGACCATGTCTATCTCAAGCTTGACCATCTCGGAGAGGAAACTCTGAATCTGCGCCTGCCGGGCATCCTGGAACTGTCCCGGACCTTTGCTCACGCGGACCCGATCAAGGAACCGATCCCGGTAGTCCCGACCTGTCACTACATGATGGGTGGGCTCCCGACCAACATCGGTGGCCAGGTCATGACCCAGGACGCCAGCGGCAACGACCAGCCCATCGAGGGTCTGTTCGCCTGTGGTGAAGCGGCCTCGGTTTCCGTTCACGGCGCCAACCGGCTGGGCGGCAATTCGCTGCTCGATCTGGTGGTCTTCGGGCGGGCTGCTGGGCTGCAGATCGAAAAGCAGCTGCGTGAAGGTGGCGACAGCATGGAGGCCAGCGAGAGTGACATCGAGAAGGCCATGGCACGGCTTGACCGCCTCAACAGCGGTGAGGGCACCGAGCGGGTCTACGATGTCAAGAAGGAACTCCAGGACACCATGCAGCTTTACTTCGGGGTTTTCCGAGATGGCGAGCCTATGGAGAAAGGCCTTAAGATTCTGGATGAGATTGGTGAGAAGATCCGCAACACCAAGCTTGAGGACACCAGCAACGCCTTCAACACAGCCCGGGTTGAAGCGCTGGAACTGGAAAACCTCTACGAAGTGGCGTATGCGACGGCGGTTTCAGCGATCGAGCGCCGTGAAAGCCGAGGGGCTCATGCCCGGAATGACTTTACCGAGCGTGATGATGAAAACTGGCTGAAGCACTCCATCTATTTCCCGCTGGAAAAGCGGTTGGGGCAGCGCGAGGTCAACTTTGCGCCGCGCTCGATGGATGCCTTCCCGCCGACCGTCCGGAAGTACTAATCAAGAGGTGTTGTAATGCTGGTCAGTCTCTATCGATACAACCCTGAAACGGACAATGTGCCGTACATGCAGGACGTCGAGGTTGAGCTTCCGGAGGGCAAGGACCTGATGGTTCTCGACGTACTGCACATGATCAAGGAAGATGATGTCAGTGTGGCGTTTCGCCGGTCCTGCCGAGAGGGGGTTTGCGGCTCCGACGGCATGAACATTAACGGCGTGAATCGGCTTGCCTGTGTCACTCCGGTTTCCGAAGTGGTCAAGAAGGGCAAGCTGGTACTGCGGCCACTGCCGGGCCTGCCCGTGGTCCGGGACCTGGTGGTGGACATGTCGATCTTCTATCAGCAGTACGAGAAGATCCAGCCATACCTGATCAACGATAACCCGGAGCCCGCCATTGAGCGTCTCCAGTCCCCTGAGGACCGGGAAAAGCTCGACGGGCTCTACGAGTGCATTCTGTGCGCCTGCTGCTCAACTTCCTGTCCCTCGTTCTGGTGGAATCCGGACAAGTTCGTGGGCCCGGCGGGTCTGCTCCAGGCGTACCGTTTTCTGGCGGACAGCCGTGACACGGCCACCGCTGAGCGTCTCGATAATCTGGATGATCCCTTCAGTGTGTTCCGTTGTCGGGGGATCATGAACTGCGTGAGTGTCTGCCCGAAAGGGTTGAATCCGACACGTGCAATCGGTCATATCCGTACTATGCTGATGCAGCGCACAACCTGATTATTGCGACACAGTTAACGCCAGAAGACGCTCAGGGCGGCCCGCAGGCCGCCCTTGGTTAATGCGCGTCACGGCAACACCGTGTCGCGCAGGGGAACGTGGCCGGGGCTCACAAGGCGAAGGCCGCGTTTGCTGACACGAAGTCCAGTCAGAGGCGAGCGAGTGCCATGCATGACAGCATAATGGAGCAGCTGTGGCGGACGTCCCACCTGCAGGGTGGGAATCTGGCCTACGTTGAGGATCTGTTCGAGACCTACCTCACCGATCCCAACGGTGTTCCGGAAGAATGGCGGCGTTATTTCGACCAGCTTCCAGGTATACCAGGCGACCACAGACCCGATGTTCCACACCGAGATATCCGAGAACAGTTCCGATACATAGCACAGAATCAGCGCCGTTACTCTCCCTCCCAGGGCGCTCCCTCTTCGATCTCCCAGGCTGAAGAAAAACAGGTTCGCGTCCTTCAGCTGATCAATGCTTACCGGTTTCGCGGTCATCAGAATGCCGACCTGGATCCCCTGGGGCTTCTGAACCGTCCCCAGGTCAAGGATCTCGACTACCGTTACCACTCGCTTGATGATGATGACCTGGAAGTGGAGTACCAGACGGGGTCGCTCTTCTTCGGCGCCGAACGGATGAAGTTACGCGACATCATCGACGGTCTGGAGCGCACCTACTGCAGCACTGTCGGTGCCGAGTATATGCACATCGTTGATACGACGGTGAAGCGGTGGTTCCAGCAGAGGCTGGAGAGCGTCAAATCGCATCCGGACTACGAGGCCAAGACCCGCCTGAATCTGCTGGAGCGTCTCAATGCCTCGGAAGGCCTTGAAAAGTACCTCGGGTCCAAGTATCCGGGAACCAAGCGTTTCGGCCTGGAGGGGGCGGAATCCCTGACCCCCTGTGTGAGTGAGCTGATACAGCGGGCGGGATCCTACGGCGCCCGCGAGATTGTCATTGGCATGGCGCATCGGGGCCGGCTGAATATCCTGGTGAACACCCTTGGCAAGAACCCCAAGGAACTGTTCGACGAGTTCGACGGCAAGGTGACCATGGATCAGGGCTCCGGTGACGTGAAGTATCACCAGGGCTTCTCCTCGAACGTCATGACGCCGGGTGGCGAAGTGCACCTGGCGCTGGCCTTCAACCCGTCTCATCTTGAGATTGTGACACCGGTGGTGAGCGGCTCGGTGCGTGCCCGTCAGGCCCGCCGTCAGGACGAAGTAGGGCAGCAGGTGCTGCCAGTGGCGATCCACGGGGACGCGTCCTTTGCCGGCCAGGGCGTGGTGATGGAAACCCTGCAGATGTCGCTCACTCGTGGCTTCGGCGTTGGCGGGACCGTCCACATCGTGGTGAACAACCAGATCGGTTTCACTACCAGTCACCGTTACGATGCACGCTCTACGGAATACTGCACGGACGTTGCGAAGATGGTGCAGGCGCCCATCCTGCACGTGAACGGCGATGACCCCGAGGCGGTACTGTTCGTGACCCAGCTGGCCATGGACTACCGTAACGAGTTCGGCCAGGACGTGGTGATCGATCTGGTCTGCTATCGGCGGCGTGGGCACAACGAGGCGGACGAACCCTCCGCCACGCAGCCGCGCATGTACGAGAAGATCCGCAATCATCCCACCACGCGGGATCTGTACGTGAAGCAGCTGGTCAACAACGGGACCATCCAGGAACAGGATGCCAAGAAGCTGTTCGAGGAATACCGGGACAAGCTCGACAATGGCGACCATGTGGTGGATGCGTTGGTGAAGGAGCCCAACACGGACCTCTACGTGGATTGGACGCCCTACATTGGTCATGAATGGACCGCGCGCTGCAAAACCAGCGTGCCCATGAAGACGCTGCAGGAACTGGGGCGCAAGATTTCGACCGTCCCGGAAGGTTTTACCGTCCAGCGCCAGGTCAAGAAGATCATGGAGGATCGGGGCAAGATGACCCAGGGGGCCCTGCCGCTCAACTGGGGTTATGCCGAGACCATGGCCTATGCCTCGCTGCTGCACGAGGGGCACCCGATCCGGTTCTCCGGTCAGGATTCACGCCGCGGTACCTTCTCCCACCGTCACTCGGTTCTGCACAACCAGAAGGACGGTTCCGAGTACGTGCCGCTGGAGCATATCCGGGATGATCAGCCGCGGTTCGAGATCTACGACTCGCTGCTCTCCGAAGAGGCGGCGGTGGCGTTCGAGTACGGCTATGCCACAACCACTCCGGCAACGCTGACCATCTGGGAAGCCCAGTTCGGTGACTTCGTCAACGGTGCCCAGGTCGTACTCGACCAGTTCATCGCCAGCGGCGAGCACAAGTGGGCACGGCTGTGTGGACTGACCATGCTCTTGCCCCACGGTTACGAGGGGCAGGGTCCGGAGCATTCGTCAGCAAGGCTTGAGCGCTTCCTGCAGTTGTGCGCGGAGCACAACATCCAGGTGTGCGTGCCCACAACGCCCTCCCAGGTGTTCCACATGCTGCGCCGCCAGGTGAAACGTCCGCTGCGCAAGCCCCTGATCGCCCTGACGCCGAAGAGCCTGCTGCGGCACAAGGAAGCGGTTTCCTCTCTGGATGACCTGTGCGAGGGGACCTTCCGGACAGTGCTGCCGCCCAAGGAGATGCCGGACCCGCGCAAGGTCAAGCGCCTGATCATGTGCAGCGGTAAGGTTTATTACGACCTGCTGGAAAAGCAGAAGTCCGACGGGCGTGACGACACCCTGATCGTGCGGATTGAGCAGCTCTACCCCTTCCCGCACGATGATCTGGAAGCGGTCCTGGCGCCCTACAGCCATATCGAGAAGGCGGTATGGTGTCAGGAGGAGCCAATGAACCAGGGCGCCTGGTACTGCAGTCAGCACCATATGCGCCTGGCGCTGGAGCGCGTGCCGAAGAAACCGCGGCTTGAGTACGCGGGCCGCAAGGCTTCGGCGGCGCCGGCTTCCGGCTACCCCAGTGTTCACGCTCAGGAACAGAAACAACTCGTTGAAGACGCATTCTCCGTCTGACGGGTCCCGACAAGAAAGGAAGGGCAATGACAACAGATATCCAAGCTCCGGTTTTCCCCGAATCCGTCGCGGAAGGAACGATCGCTACCTGGCACAAGAAGCCCGGTGAACAGTGCGAGCGTGATGAGCTGATCGTCGACATCGAGACCGATAAGGTGGTGCTCGAAGTAGTCGCGCCCGGTGACGGTGTCATCAAGGAGATCGTCAAGGACGAGGGCGATACCGTTGAGAGTGGTGAAGTAATCGGTAAGTTCGCCGAAGGTGAATCCGGTTCCGCCGGCGGTGGCGACGCGAAGGAGGAAGCTTCGGAAAGCGACAGCGGCGCCAGCGAGTCCGCGAGCGCGAAGGAAGAGCCGGCCCCCGAACCGGCTGCTTCCGAGGACAAAGGCGGTGACAGCGGCGAGGAACCGCTGGTCAGCCCGGCCGCTAAGAAAATGGCGGAAGAGAAGGGCGTTGATCTTTCGAAAGTCGAGGCGACCGGCAAGGGCGGTCGTGTGCTGAAGGAAGACGTTCAGCGTGCGGCAGACCAGAAGGGCAGTGAGTCGGCCACGGCGGCGAAGAGCAGCGGTGGCGGCGAAAGCCAGGCCGCGGCACCGCAACCTCCGGCGGGCAACATGCCGCAGGGCGAACGCCCGGAGAAGCGTGTGCCGATGACCCGCATGCGTGCCAGCATCGCCAAGCGGCTGGTCGACGTGCAGCAGACCACGGCCATGCTCACCACCTTCAACGAGGTGAACATGCAGCCGATTATGGATATCCGCCAGCAGTACAAGGAATCCTTTGAGAAGCGCCACGGCGTCAAGCTCGGCTTCATGGGCTTTTTCGTGAAGGCGGCGACCGAGGCGCTCAAGCGCTTCCCGGCGGTGAACGCCTCCATTGATGGCAGCGAAATGGTTTATCACGGCTACCAGGACGTAGGGATTGCCGTTTCAACGGACCGGGGTCTTGTGGTGCCGGTTCTGCGTGACGCGGACGCACTCTCTGTTGCAGACGTAGAGCAGGGCATCACCGAATTCGGCAAGAAGGCCCGGGACGGCAAGCTCACCATCGAGGAGATGACCGGTGGTACCTTCTCGATTACCAATGGCGGTATTTTCGGGTCGCTGATTTCGACCCCGATCCTGAATCCGCCGCAGACGGCGATCCTTGGCATGCACAAGATCCAGGAGCGCCCCATGGCCGTGAACGGCGAGGTGAAGGTGCTCCCGATGATGTACCTGGCGCTGTCCTACGACCATCGTATGATTGACGGAAAGGAAGCTGTGCAGTTTCTTGTGACCATCAAGGAGCTGCTTGAAGATCCGGCGCGGATTCTTCTGGACGTCTGATAACGAATCACTGACAAGCAGGAATCACTATGTCCCAAGATTACGACGTCATCGTCATCGGTTCCGGTCCGGGCGGCTATGTTGCGGCAATCCGTGCCGGTCAGCAGGGAATGAACGTTGCCTGTGTCGAAGGCTGGAAAAACGACAAGGGCGATCAGGTACTGGGCGGTACCTGCCTGAACGTGGGTTGTATCCCGTCCAAGTCGCTGCTTGAAACCTCCCACAAGTACGAGGAGGCGAAGCACGGCTTCGAGAAGCAGGGCCTGAAGATCAAGGAGCTCGATGTCGATGTCGAGCAGATGATGAAGAACAAGAACGAGATCGTCGGTAACCTTACCGGCGGTATCGCGGGGCTGTTCAAGTCCAATGGGGTTACCTCCATCCATGGCTGGGGCCGCGTGCTCAACAGCAAGCAGGTGGAAGTGACCGACCTCAAGGGCAACAAGAGCACCTACGGGGCGAAGAACATCATCATCGCCACCGGCTCCCGGCCGATTGAGATTCCGCCGGCACCGATGAAGGAAGGCAAGATCGTCGACAGCGAAGGCGCCCTGGAGTTCGATGAGGTGCCCAAGCGCGTGGGCGTGATTGGCGCCGGCGTTATCGGCCTGGAGCTGGGCAGTGTATGGAATCGCCTCGGCTCCGATGTCACCATGCTGGAAGCTCAGGACACCTTCCTGGCCGGCGTGGACCAGGCGATTGCCAAGGATGCCTATAAGAGCTTCCAGAAGCAGGGCCTGGATATTCGCCTGAAATGCCGCGTTACCAAGACCGAGGTGAAGCGCAACCTGGTCTACGTCACCTATGAGGATGGCGAGGGTAACGAAGAGCAGATCAAGTGCGACAAGCTCATCGTCGCTGTTGGTCGAACCCCGAATACGGAAAAGCTGTTCTCGTCCGATTCGGGCGTGGATCTCGACGAACGTGGTTTCGTGGCCGTGGATGACGAGTGCCAGACCAACGTGCCCGGGATCTATGCCATCGGCGATGTGGTGCGTGGCCCGATGCTGGCGCACAAGGCCTCGGAAGAGGGCATGATGGTGGTTGACCGGATCGCTGGCTACGCCACCGAGGTCAACTATGACTGCATTCCCAACGTGATCTACACCCATCCGGAGCTGGCCTGGGTCGGCAAGACCGAGGAAGAGCTCAAGTCCGAGGGTGAACCCTACAAGGTCGGCGCCTTCCCGTTCGCGGCGAACGGCCGGGCCATGGCTGCCAACGCAACCGAAGGCCAGGTGCGCATCATTGCCCACGAGGAGACCGACCGGATACTGGGTATGCACGTTGTAGGGCCCCAGGCCTCCGAGATCATCGCCCAGGGCGTGATCGCGATGGAGTTCGGCTCCAGTGCCGAGGACCTGGCCCTGACCTGCTTTGCGCATCCGACGCTGTCCGAATCCGTCCACGAGGCGGCACTGGGCGTGGACGGCATGGCGATTCACAAGGCAAATCGGCGCCGGAAGAAATGACCGGCGCAACCTCCAACACAACAGGTTGTGATCTATGAATCTGCACGAGTATCAGAGCAAACAGCTCTTTGGGGAGTACGGCCTGCCCGTCTCCGAGGGCGTGGCCTGTGCCACCGCGGATGAGGCGGTGGCGGCTACCGACAAGATCGGTGGCGAAGGCTGGGTCGTGAAGGCCCAGGTACACGCCGGTGGCCGTGGTAAGGCCGGCGGTGTGAAGCTGGCCAAGTCCAAGGATGAAATCCGTGCCTTTGCCGACCAGTGGCTGGGCCAGCGTCTGGTGACCTTCCAGACGGATGATAAGGGTCAGCCGGTCAATCGCATCCTCGTCGAGTCCCTGACCGACATCAATCAGGAGCTCTATCTGGGCGCGGTCGTGGATCGCGGCTCCCGCCGGATCGTCTTCATGGCCTCCACCGAGGGCGGTGTCGAGATCGAGAAGGTGGCCGAGGAGACCCCGGAGAAGATCCTCAAGGCGACGGTGGACCCGCTGGTGGGCGCGCAGCCCTATCAGGCGCGCGAGCTGGCTTTCGGTCTGGGCCTTAAGGGCGATCAGATCAAGCAGTTCACCAAGATCTTCCTGGGGCTGGCCAAGCTGTTCGAGGACAAGGATCTGGCACTGATCGAGATCAACCCGCTGGTCATTACCGATAAGGGCGATCTGCATTGCCTGGATGCCAAGGTGGGCGCGGACGACAACGCCATGTATCGGCAGAAAAAGCTGGCGGACATGCGCGACCTCTCCCAGGAGGACGAGCGTGAAGCCCACGCCGCCGAGTGGGATCTCAACTATGTGGCGCTCGACGGCAACATCGGCTGCATGGTCAACGGTGCGGGTCTTGCCATGGGCACCATGGACATCATCAAGCACCACGGTGGCCAGCCGGCGAACTTCCTGGATGTCGGTGGCGGCGCTACCAAGGAGCGCGTGGCCGAGGCGTTCAAGATCATCCTTTCCGATGACACTGTTAAGGCCGTACTGGTCAACATCTTTGGTGGCATCGTGCGCTGCGACATGATCGCCGAGGGCATTATGGGCGCCGTGGAAGAAGTCGGTGTGACCGTTCCCGTGGTGGTCCGCCTTGAGGGCAACAACGCCGAGAACGGCCGCCAGAAGCTGGCGGACAGCGGCCTGAACATCATTGCGGCCAGCAGCCTGACCGAAGCCGCCGAAAAAGTCGTTGCCGCAGCCGGAGGTAAAGCATGAGTGTACTGGTGAATAAGGAAACCCGCGTCATCTGCCAGGGTTTCACCGGCGCGCAGGGGACCTTCCACAGTGAGCAGGCCCTGGAATACGGGACCAACCTGGTCGGCGGCGTGAGCCCGGGCAAGGGTGGTACTGAACACCTCGGACTGCCCGTTTTCAATACTGTGCGCGAAGCAGTCCAGCAGACCGGTGCGACCGCAACTGTGATCTACGTACCCGCACCCTTCTGCAAGGACGCGGTGGTCGAGGCGGCTGATGCCGGCATTGAGCTGGTGGTCTGCATCACCGAGGGCATTCCGACGCTGGACATGCTCTATGTGAAGGAATACGTGGACCGCAAGGGCGTGCGCATGATCGGCCCGAACTGCCCCGGCGTCATCACGCCCGAGCAGTCGAAGATCGGTATCATGCCCGGCTACATCCACAAGCCTGGCAAGGTGGGCATCATCTCGCGCTCCGGTACGCTGACGTATGAGGCGGTGAAGCAGACCACGGATTACGGCTTCGGCCAGTCCACCTGCGTGGGCATCGGCGGCGACCCGATCCCGGGTTCCAACTTCATCGACATGCTCGAGCTCTTCGAGAAGGACCCGGAAACCGAGGCCATCGTCATGATCGGTGAGATCGGTGGTACGGCCGAGGAAGAAGCGGCTGCCTACATCAAGGAGCATGTCAGCAAGCCGGTGGTTTCCTACATTGCCGGTGTCACAGCACCGCCCGGTAAGCGGATGGGCCACGCCGGCGCCATCATCGCGGGCGGCAAGGGCACCGCGGACGAGAAGTTCAGTGCCCTGCATGACGCGGGCGTGCACACGGTGCGCAGCCTCGCCGACATCGGCAAGGCCATCAAGGAGGCGACGGGCTGGTGAAATGGCCAGCTCATACGCCACAGGAAAGCCGACCTCCGGGTCGGCTTTTTTGGTTGATTAACCCATACTCGTTTCGTGCGTATAATCGCGCTAGACCCTGAACCAATGAGGAGACCGGTTTGACTTCCGTTGAACCCCAGCAACGCATCCTTTCCGGGATGCGGCCCACCGGCCGCCTGCACCTGGGCCATTACCATGGTGTACTGGCCAATTGGGCCCAGCTCCAGCACGAGTACGAGTGTTTCTTCTTTGTGGCGGACTGGCACGCGCTGACCACCATGTACGAGGACCCGTTCTCCATCGAGGAGAGCGTCTGGGACATGGTGATCGACTGGCTGGCGGCGGGCGTCAATCCAGGCTCCTCGACACTGTTTATCCAGTCCCACGTGCCGGAGCATGCGGAGCTGCACCTGCTGCTCTCGATGATCACACCACTGGGCTGGCTGGAGCGGGTGCCGAGCTTCAAGGATCAGCAGGAGAAGCTCAAGGAGAAGGACCTGGCCACCTATGGCTTCCTGGGCTACCCGCTGCTCCAGAGCGCGGACATTTTGATGTATCGGGCCGGGCAGGTACCGGTGGGTGCCGACCAGGTCTCGCACGTGGAGATCACCCGTGAGGTGGCCCGGCGGTTCAACCACCTGTATGGCCGTGATCCGGGCTTTGAGGAGCAGGCGGAAGCCGCCATTGCCAAGATGGGCAAGAAGAACGCCAAGCTCTACCGCAGTCTGCGCCGGCGCTTCCTGGAGCAGGGCGACGAGGAAGCCCTGGAGACCGCCCGGGCGCTGCTCAAGGAACAGCAGAACATCTCCATCGGGGACCGGGAACGGCTCTACGGCTACATCGAGGGTGGCGGCAAGGTGATCCTGCCGGAACCCCAGGAGCTGCTGACGCCGGACGCCCGTCTGCCGGGTACGGACGGTCAGAAGATGTCCAAGTCCTACGGCAACACCATCTTCATGCGTGAAGAGCCCGACTCGGTTAGCCAGAAGATCCGGACCATGCAGACGGACCCGGCGCGGGTGCGTCGCAGCGATCCGGGCGACCCGGAAAAATGCCCGGTCTGGGATCTGCACAAGATCTATTCCGACGACAGTACCCGCGAGTGGGTCTGGAACGGCTGCCGTAACGCCGGCATCGGGTGTATTGACTGCAAGAAGCCGCTCGAGGAGAAAATCATCGAGGAGCAGAAGGAGTTCCGTGAGCGCGGCCGTGAGTACGAGAACAACCCGGACCTGGTGCGCTCGATCCTGGATGACGGCCGTGAGCGGGCGCGGGACGCGGCACGCGATACCCTCCAGGAGGTCCGGCGGGTCATGGGACTGGAATACCGGCGATGACGACGGAAACCGAGTCCGGGGTTGCCGAAGCCGAACCGTCACCGGAGCGCGAAGCACTCGCGCGGGTGGCCGGTGAGCCGGTCCATGATCTCCCGCAGGATCTGTACATTCCGCCGGATGCCCTGGAGGTCTTCCTGGATGCGTTCGAGGGCCCTCTGGATCTCCTGCTGTATCTGATCCGTCGGCAGAACATGGATATCCTGGACATCGATGTCAGCGCCATAACTGACCAGTACATCGACTACATCGCTCTCATGGAAGCGATGCGGTTCGAGCTGGCGGCGGAATACCTGGTAATGGCAGCCACCCTGGCCGAGATCAAGTCGCGCATGCTATTGCCGCGACAGACCGAGGAGGAAGAGGATGAGCACGACCCGCGTGCTGAGCTGATCCGGCGCCTCCAGGAATACGAGCGGTATAAGACCGCGGCCGAGGATATTGATACGCTGCCACGGCGGGACCGGGACTTCCACCTGGCGGGTGCAGAGCCCCCGGAGCTCCCTGAACGCCAGGTCCATCCGGATGTGAGCCTGCGCGAGATGCTGCTGGCTCTGCGCGGGGTTCTGGAGCGGGCGGACCTTTACGAGCACCATCACGTGGAGCGTGAACAGCTTTCCACACGGGAGCGGATGTCGAACATCCTGGAGCGCCTTTCCGGGGATGAGTTCATGCGCTTTGAGACGCTGTTTTCTCCCGAGGAAGGGCGCCTGGGGGTGGTTGTCACCTTCATCGCCACCCTGGAGCTGATCCGTGAACAGCTGGTGGAAGTCGTGCAGCCCGAGCCACTGGCGCCGATGCATATCCGGGCGAGAGGGAGTGCGTAATGGACGAGGCGAGCATCGACCAGGTTCAGCGCATCGTTGAAGGCGCCATCATGGCGGCTGACAAGCCGCTCAGCGTTGAGCAGCTGCAGGGGCTGTTCGACGAGGATGAGCAGCCGACACGGACCGTCCTAGAGCATGTGATTTCGCGTATCGAAAATGCCTGCGAGGAGCGGGGCTTCGAGCTGAAGAAAGTGGCGTCCGGCTGGCGGTTCCAGGTGCGCGAGTCGTTGTCGCCGTGGGTCGGGCGCCTCTGGGAGGAAAAACCCCAGCGCTATTCGCGCGCCCTGCTGGAGACACTGGCATTGATTGCCTACCGTCAGCCGGTTACGCGGGGCGATATTGAGGATGTGCGCGGGGTGACAGTGAACACCAACATCATCCGCACGTTGCTGGATCGTGAATGGATTCGGGTGGTGGGGCAGCGGGATGTGCCGGGGCGTCCCTCGATGTATGCGACTACCCGACAGTTCCTGGACTACTTCAATCTGCAGTCACTGGATGAACTGCCAAGCCTCGCGGAGGTTCGTGATCTCGA
>JBNJEG010000018.1:0-25725 GCA_051745655.1 Pseudomonadota bacterium | reverse complement strand
AATAGCGCTTGGCCGGAATCTCGATGGGATCGGCTGCCAGCAATTCTGTCTCAATCTCATTCAGCAGTCGGCGAACCGCCTGTTGCGTCCCGACCAGGTGCCTGCTCTGGGCAGTTGTTGAAGGGGACGCTTCAAGGGCTTTAAATGCCGTACTGGAAAGGTTCTGGATTTTCTCGCTGAGAAATCGCATGCGTACGCGCTGAGCCGCGGAGCTGGTGCCGGCTGCGGCCATGCCTGTGCCCAGCGCGCGAGCCTGACCCGACCATTCGGCTGCTTCCAGCACTTCGTTCCAGATACAGCGGCGGCTGGCCGGGTGCGGAGCGACCCGGTCGTCCGCGGCGACGTCCTGGATCAGGAAAAGCGCGTTGCGGATGATCTGATGATGTTGCGTCAGGTTGTTGTCAACACTGTGCCTGTCGGTTTCGCGAAGTCGCGACCAGTGGTCCTGTATTCCGGACCAGCGCTCCGCGTATCGCTCATCCTCCATGGGTGCCTCGTGGATGATCCGGTCGATGTGCTGGCGCCGGGTGATCAGTTCCCCTCGCATACTGTCGTCTCCGGAGAGCAGGCCCGTGCTCAGGCCCCGGTGGCGCTGCAGATTCAGGATGAGGTCTCTCAGGCTGTTAAGGCGTGCCAGCTGTATCCGCCGGAATCGTTTGTACCGGGCATTCTGGCGTAGCAGCAGAATCGGAAGGGCTCCGGCAAGAAGCGCCAGGCCCGTTGCGGCCAGCAATAGTGATTCCAGTGGGACAGAAAACATCGGCTACTCCGTCAGCTTCGAGAGGTGGGTGGCCATGCTGCGTGCCTCGTTGGCCGCATTGAGGTTCTCGCCGTTGCCCTCGCGAACCCGATCCGCGAGCGCCGCGATCTCGGTGATCGCCTGGCCCTGTTGCTCGGTACTGGCGGCAACCTGGATAACCTGGTCGGTCAGCGTATTGACGCTCTCATGGACGTGGCCAAGCAGCTCACTGACCTCACTGGACCGCTCCGCACTGTTGCCGGCGGTTTCCGTCAGCTGGCTGATGCGTTGTGTGGCGGTTTCGATGTGGTCGAGGACCAGCTGGTTGTTGCGATCGATCTCGGAGGCGGACTCCTCGCTGTGGCGTGCGAGTTGGCGCACCTCATCCGCGACTACTGCAAACCCACGGCCGTGTTCGCCCGCTCGCGCGGCCTCGATGGCGGCGTTGAGCGCCAACAGGTTGGTCTGATCAGCGATGCCTCGAATGGTGGAAGACATTTCCGTAATGCGTTGTGAGTAGTCATTCAGTTCCGTCATTAACGCATTGGTGGCCTCGGCCTGTTGCGCCATATTGGCGACGTCGTGAACCAGTTCGGTGAGTTTGTTGATGCCCGCCGACAGTGCCTCGCTTGAATCCAGGCTGCTGGTGCGGGATTCGTTCGCGATACCCGCGATCTCATTGATGCTGGCGTTAAGCTGTTCGATGGCGGAAGCGGCGGTTTCGGCGGATTCATGCTGCTGTTGCGCATTCCGGGTAACGGATTCCGCGCTCTGGGCCACCTCATTCGCTGCATGGGCGATTTCGTCCAACCTCTGCTGAAGGCTGTGCCCACGTCGCTGGGCCTCGGTCACTTCCTGGTTGTGAGGTGTTGCCAGGGCGCCGGTCAGCCACCTGTTGCTACGGCTGGCAGACAGCTCCGGGGCCTCGATCTCGCGCTGGACAAGAAGCAGGAGCGATGTGGCAAGCAGCGCCCCCGTGACCACCAGTGCGAACGCGAAAGGCCAGGGCAGGAACAGCAGTGTACCCAGGCCCAGTGTGATAAGCCCGAGGAGAAGGCGAATGATGCCCTTGAGTCCGATTTCCTGGGCAAGCAGGCCTCCGGGCAGGGTCAGTATCATCATGGAATGGCAGCTCCTTTGTGAAGTGCTTTGCTCGCGTCCTAGATATGGTGGGGAAGCTGGTGATGGGACCCCGGGAACGCCTGCTCGGGGTGAATGTCCAGGCACAGAATCCGGTAGCCGTGGAGCGTGTAGGTCATGTGCGACACGGTGACTGTCCTGGCTGTATCCGGCAGTGCCACGTAGGGGCGTGACAGGTGGATTTCACCCGGCTTGTTAACGGCGTTTCGGAAATATTCCCGGTGGGACCAGCTGGCACCCTCCGCGCTGAGCAGGGGGTTGAACGTACTGCCTGTGCTCTCGTATCCGGTGGCTGAGGCCGTCGGCCCCTGCTGGACGCCCATGGTGTCCAGCAGGTAGCAGCGTTTGCCGCCCTCGTACTCCAGCAGATGGGTGGCCGCCTCCGCCAGTGAGTCACCGCCGGCTACCCGGTGGCAGGTTTCGAGCACTTCGTGGCGCAGACTCCTCAGGCGCTGGATCTGCTCGGATTCCTGCTGACCATTCAGGGCGTCAAAGTGCTTCCGGGCCTGGAAGAGCCGTGGCTCCGCCTCTGCCGAGGCTGCTTCCAGTGCCGCATGTGGATGGCTGTACCAGAACCCCTGATAGAAATCCGCCTCGGACTCCCAGGCAAGGGCAGCCTGCTCCCTGGTTTCCAGTCCTTCCACGAGAACAAGGCTGCCGTTTTCCCGGATCATCCGGATCAGGCTCATGAACAACCTTGAGGCGCGGGGGTTCTCGGCGGCGTGCACCACCATGGTTCGATCCATCTTCACAATGTCCGGCCGTATACGCCAGATCCGTTCGAAATGAGCGTCACCGGCACCGAAGTCGTCAATCGCGATGCGGAATCCATGAGTTCGGCATCCGGCCACGAATCGCGCCAGCGCGGCCTGATCGTTGACTGCGTCCTCCACGATCTCGAGCACGATCCGGTCGCAGGCGAGGCCAGATTGGTGCACAAGGTGCGCCAATGTGGCCGGCGCGGTGCGTGGATCCACCACGCTGGCCGCACTCAGGTTCAGGAACAGCCACGCGTTCGGTCTGTCGCGCGCGTAGATCTGGAGCGCATGCTCCCAGAGTGCGAGGTCCAGCGAGGGCTCGCTGTCGTCGGCGGTGGCCTCCGCAAAAAGCACGGCGGGCGAGACCGCCTGGTTGTCGCGCCGGGGTCGGGCCAGTGCCTCGAGCCCGATAGTCCTGCGGTGTGTCGGACTGACAATCGGCTGGAATTCGCAGGCCAGCTCGAAATCTCCAAACATCGTGGGCAGGCAGCTGGCCGGTTCCTGTCCACGCGTACAACCACTGAGATCATTCATCGGATTTTACCCTTGGGTTCCTGCCGAAGAAGGCGGGGATGACCAAGCAATAGAAATACCAGCAGTTTGGAAAGGATGTATCTGTTTGTTACAGCCCCCGGGCCAGGGTCGTCACTGATCCAGTAACTGCATCAGGGAGGGTTTGATGTAGCGGCGCGTCTCGGGAGGGGGCGTGGTTTCGGTGAGCGAGCCGTCAGGCTCCCGAATCATGCAGAACTGGCGGCCCTGGTAACGCACCGTCAGCCTGACCCGACCTTCATCCTCGCCTTCGCCACGCTCCACCAGCGTGCGGATGGCACCGTTTTCAATCGCCTCTGACAGAGTGGCCGTATCGACGCCAAGCCACCCGGCAAGCAGTTCAGCGTCGATGACAACATCTCCAGCATCCAGGCTTACCGAGCTGCCTTTCTCACTTGCCACTGAGTGTCCCCCTGTTCTCAGATTCGCTGTTCATAGACGTCATGCCCCATTAAAACCCACTGACCAGGCAGCGCCAACTCGCGCCGAGGACGCTATTTATCGGACCCCATATGGTTGCGGATCAGCTCCGCCAGTTGCCGTGCGGGCTCCGAGGGCCGGCCCGGTGCCCGGTGCAGAGCGATCTCCACGGAGGGCAGGGCGGGCAGGCCGCTTTTCTCGTCCAGGGCCCGCAATTGCGGCGTGAGCATGTCACGGGTGATCAGTACCACCGCCAATCCCGCCACCACAATGGGCATCAGTCCCGTCATGGATTGGCTGGAATAGGCCAGCCGCCAGTGCCGGCCTGCAGCGCCCAGGGCATGCTCTGCAACCTCCCGGAAGACGTCCGCCCCCGGGCTGTACAGCGCCAGCGGCAGTGGGTCCACCAGTGACGGCTGCTGGTGCGCACCCACCGCCCATACCAGTGGGTCCTTGCGGATCACCTCGCCGCCCGGTGAGTGCGTCTGGCGGGTGACCACCGCCAGATCCAGCTCGGAGGCCTGAACCTGGCGCACAAGCTCCGTACTGGCGCCGCAGGTCACCTGAAGCTGCATGGCCGGGTACATCTGGTGGAAGTACGCCAGCGCGGATGTCAGCAGAAAGGCGTAGTCCTCGGGGATGCCCAGGCTCAGGGTGCCGGATACCTTGCGGTCCCTGAGGTCATTCAGCGCTTCATTGTTCAGGGTCAGCAGGCGTCGGGCATAGCCAAGAAGGCGTTCGCCCTCGTTGGTGAACCGGATACCGCGACCGTCCTTCTCGTGCAGGGTTACCCCCAGGGCGCTTTCCAGCCGGTGCAGCTGCATGCTGACGGTGGATTGCGTGTAGGCCAGCCGGTCTGCCGCGGCGGTAACGGTTCCGGTGTCCGCCACCGCGAGCAGGGTCTGGAGCAGGTTCAGGTCAAGCACGGGCGCGCGCATATTGATCACGATCCTTGATGGGTTCATTCATATAAAATCGTTTTTGTGATTAGTGTGCAGGATTTAACCTCTGCCTGTCATTTCGCGCCGAACCATTGAAGGGAGAAGCGAACGTGCAGGCACTGAGAGTTGAGAATCTGCGGTTTCCCATTGGGCCCATGGCGGGGCTTTTTGCCGTTGTACTCTGGGCCGCGGCGCCCCTGCTGATCGATTTCGCGACCACGATTCCGCCGCTGCGGCTGACAGCAATCAGTCTTCTGACTGGCTCACTGGCGGTCCTGCCCCTCAGTTTGGGGAGGAATCTCAATGCGAGGATACCGCCAGGGTTCTCATTGGTGATCTACGGGGTGATTCCGCTGCTGGTGCTTGGCGCCGTGGGGTCGTATCTGGTCGGGCTCGGCATGGCGCCCACGGCGGAAGCGGCGCTGATTACCTACACCTGGCCGGTCATGTTCGTGCTGATCAGCCAGTGGTTCACGCACGGTCGGCTCTCCGGCCCGGTAGTCGGTGGTGCGGCCATTGCCTTTGGTGGCGCAGTGCTGTTGCTGGCACCGGACGCATTGAAGAATGGACTTTCCGGAAACATGGCGGGCTATGCGTTCGCGCTGACCGCGGGTTGCTGCTGGGCACTGTATTCCTGGCTCTGCCAGATCACGCCGGTAACCCTGACGCCGTTCATGCCCTCCATCTTCCTGATCGCGGCCATGTTGGCCGTTGCCATGGGCGTGGCGCTTGAGCCTGAAGCGGTGGTCGTTTCCTACAGTGGTATTGCTGCCGGTGCGGCCCTCGGGTTGGGGCCCTATGGTCTTGCGATGGTCGCCTGGGACGTGGCGATCCGCAATGGTCCCACGGGCCTGGTGGGCAGTCTGGCCTACGGCGTGCCGGTGCTGGCGGCGTTCTTCCTGGTGGTGGCCGGTGTTGCAACACCCAGCTGGCAGCTGCCGGTTGCTGCTCTGCTCGTGGTGATCGGCTCGGTCGTGGCTAGGAGGGCCAGCTAGAGAGCAGAGTGTGTTGGTGGTTTGGTCGTTTTCTGGGTTCAGAGCATAGCAACGTCGGCTCCCATTCTGTCGGTAAATTTTACAGATCGTTAATCAAAACCCTCATAACTTATTGATTTCTAGTGTTGGCACCCTTATTGCTTTCAAGGTGTCGGGGCTTGGCTCCATGGGATAACTCAATAAGGAAGAGGGACGGTCATGAAATTGAAAACAGTGGTTATGGGATGTGTTCTTACAGGGTGCATGGTAGTCGGGCTTTCCGCCCAGGCGGCGATGATGGATTTCAAACCGTCCTACGATGACTCTTATGTAGGCTTTGATGGCGGCTACGGCTATGGCGCGGAACTGTCGCTCAGCGAAAGCCTTGGCAGCACGCTCTATTCCCTTGAGGAGGGCGATTCCGCGACCTTTGACTTTTTCAACATCAAGCTGGATAAGTGGAGTGGCGGCCTTGCCAACGTGGATGCAAAGCTGGCTTTCTCACAACCCGATACACTGCCCGGTGAAGGCGGCGGCAAAATGCTGTGGGCCTCCGCGTTTGGGTATGTTTCAGGCGTTGGCCTGAAATGGAGCGAAGAGCCTGGGTACATTGAGACATCGGATGGATCCCTTTTCAGTCTCAAGTTCAATGACCTGCTCGACTGGGGTCATAAGAAGCACTACACCGTTACAGCAACCATCAAGTCCAAGACCATCAACCAGGTACCCGAGCCCGGGACACTGGCTCTGCTTGGCATGGGGCTGCTGGGCCTTGCGGGAGCGCGCCGTCGCGCTAGGGCCTGATGGTCAGTCAGCTCTGATAGAAAGCCACAGGGATGTGGCTTTTTTTATTTGGGGCGACTGTGCTATCGCTTACCGGTGATCTGCTCGATAATCCGCTTGGGCAGGCTCTCGAACGCCGGCATTATCGGTTCCTCGTAATTGCTGTGGATTACCCGTCCGTGCTTGGGCCGACGCTCATGGGCAGCGTATTGTTCCAGGCGCTGCACGAGTTTCTCCTGGCGGTGAATCTCCCAGACCACGGCGCCCATAAGAGCGAGCAGGATGCCGCCGAGCAGCAGGTTGAGAAAGGTCATCAAAGCTCCTACCGGTATTCAACGCTGATTTCGGACTCGATCCCTCGTTCAGAAAGGGCCTCGTCGAGCTCCGCGGTGAGCTGGCGGAAGACGATGCGGCGGACTGTCTCGGGCATATAGTCCCCCACCAGACGGGCGCCGGCGGATTCCCGGCGGGCCACGTCGATCGGGTTGAGTACCCGCACCGTCATCAGCATCTCGGGCGGCGGCATCTCGGGGTCCGCCACACGTGCCAGCGCGTGCTGTACCCGCTGGCGCTGCGCACGCAGGCGAACCAGCGCCCACGCGCTCAGCGCGATCAGGATCAGCAGGGCAAGGGCAATCAGGAACGTCATCAGTTGTCTTCTCCGAAGGGTCTGACCATCAGGATCAGCCTCGGCAGCAGCGTCAGCGCCCCGAGCAGGGCGATGGCCATAGCCAGGGCGGTGAAGACCCCGAAGTAGATGGTCGGGATGAAGTTGGAGAGCGCCAGGATCGAGAAGCCGACAATGATGGTCAGCGAGGTATAGAGCATGGCGCGGCCAATGGTCTGATGGCTGCGGTGCATGGCGGCCTCGTAGTCGCCATCGCGCCGGACTTCTTCCCGGAAGCGGTAGATGTAGTGAATGGTGTCGTCCACGGCAATGCCCACCGTTATGGCTGCGATTGTTATGGTCATCATATCCAGCGGAACGCCCATCAGCCCCATGAGGCCCAGCACGGTGCCCGCGGCCAGCAGGTTGGGCACGATCGCGACAACCGCCACCCGCAGTGACCGGAACAGAACCAGAAACATGGCCATGATCGCCAGGAAGACGGCACCCAGTGTCTTGATCTGGGAGCTGAACAGGCTCTGAAGCATATTATTGTAGAGCACCGCCATGCCGGTGAGATTGACCTGTTCGTCTTTGAGTCCCATCTCTTCGGTCAGGTCGGATCGGATCTGTTCGAACAGGGCATCCCGGTCCAGCTCGGGGGAGGTCTCCAGAAGGCGGATGCTGAAACGCGCATGCCCGGTGTCCTCGTTGACGTAGGGGTCCAGCAGCAGGGTTCGCAGGTCATCCGGGAAAGCGCGCCCCATCAGGCCCAGTTGCAGCGGGTTCAGTTCACCCTGGTTGACGCGTTCCGCAAGTCGGATGGTCGTAGCGAGTGAGATGACCTTGCCGGTCTGGGGCTTTTCATCCAGATAATCGTGGATTTTCTTGACCAGTTCCGCACCATCGGTGCTGAAGTAGCTGTCGATCTGCTCTTCCGGCTGGCAGTCCTCGTCCACGAAGGGGTCGCAGTCCTCGGTCGCTTCACCCTCGTCCTTCTCAAGACTGATGACGACATCCAACGGAGTGGTCCCTCCGAGCTTCTGGTCGATCACCGTCATGCCCTGGTGAATCTCGGTATCCGACTTGAAGTAGTCAATGAAACGGTTCTCCACCGAGAGCCAGGACACGCCCACGGCACAGACCACCGCCAGCGCCGCGCTCACGGCCAGGATGGTGTTCCGGTAGTTGTCCGTGATGCGGGCCAGGTACTCGGTAATCGGAGTGCGGTGCAGCGCGCCGCCAGGCTGCGCGGCGCGTGGCAGCAGCATCAGGATCGCGGGCAGCACCAGGAAGACCACGGCATAGCCGATCAGGATGCCCACGGTCATCATCAGCCCGAAGTCGATCACCGGCCGGATCTCACTGAAGAACAGCGAGCCGAAGGCGACGACGGTGGTCAGAACCATGTAGAAACAGGGCCGGCCCATGGCACTGACGGTCTCCGAGACCAGCTGATAACGGTCGGCATCGGGCTGCAGCTGCTGGTATTCGCGATGGCGCACGATCAGGTGGATCGTCAGCGACATGGTGATGATCAGCAGCAGCGAGACGAAGTTGGAGGAGATGACGGTAACCGGCCAGTGGGCCCACCCCAGATAGCCGAGCGTAAGCCAGACGGTCAGGGCGCAACAGGCTAGCGGCAGCAGGATCCAGCGCGGCTGGCGGAAGATGATGCCGAGCATCAGGATGATGAATGCCAGCACACCCAGGCCGAAGGTCACCAGATCGCTCTCAACAAAGGCCATCATGTCGGCCACGATCATGGGTACCCCACCCAGGTGGATCTGGGCCTGGTCCCCGTAGTCGGCCAGCGCGCCGCGCACGTCCCGGATGATCCGGTCCTGCTGTGCGTTTACGGCTTCCTTGCGTTCGCGGTAGTCGGTCCGGACCTGAGAAAGCTCGTCCTTCTCGTCTCCGGAGAGGCCTTCGTCACGCTGTTTCTGCTCCAGTTCGTCACGGCGCTCGCGCAGCTCGTAGTAGCGTTCGTTCGATGGCAGCAGCAGCTGTATGGCCGTTGTGGTGCCGTCGTTGCTGACCAGCATATTCTGGTACAGCGGGTTCTCCATAAGGGAGTCACGGGCGGTGTCCAGCGGCACATCATCCCCTTCCAGGGTCTTCATGTGCTCACTCACCGTCATAAGGGTGATGTCGGGACTGTGCAGCAGGGGCACGTTCAGGATGCTGTTGCTCTCATCAATGCCCTCAACGTCCATGAGGTCGTCGCGCAGTTGCGTCAGCCGATTGATGGCGTCGTCGCTGAACAGATCGCCCTCCGGCTGGTAGCTTACGACCAGGAAGTCATCGGTGGTCTCGAACCGGCGGTAGGTCTCCTGGTAATACTCGAAGGATTCATCGCCCTCCATGACCAGGGTGTCCGGCGAGGCGTCCAGCCGGAACTGGTCCAGGCGCAGTCCGGCTATGACGGCGGCAGCCAGCACCAGGAGCAGGGTGATGACCGGGTGGGCGAGGACGGTTCGGTCGTAAAGGCTGAAAAGTCGGGATCCCAAGGGTTTACCTCTCTGATGGGGGGAACGTCAGGGCCGCAAGGCGCTGTTGTTCGTCCAGAGCCAGACGGACGTCGGTCCGCGGCGGCGATTCGAGAAGGCGCCGGGTGATGCGTTCGTAATGCGCCATGAAGGTGTTGAAGGCCTCACCCTCGTCCAGGTGGGCACGGTAACTGTCACTGCGGTTGCGGATCAGCTTGGCCTCCTGCAGCAGGCGCCAGCGCTGCACCGCATCCCATGAGGGAGCCTGCAGGAAGAGGGAGCGGTCGAAGCGCTGGAACAGAGCCTGGTAGGGGCCGGCCAGTTGGTCATTCACGTAGCGCCGCCAGTGCCCGTTCGGGTCCTGTTCCGCTTCGAGGTTGTTAATGGGCGTCCCCAGCTCGCTCTCTTCGACAGCTTCGGCGCCCAGACACCAGCCCTCCACAAAGATCACGCCCGGCCGGCCCTGGTACGTGTCGCACTCGGAGGGGGGAACACGGTCGTCCCGGCCCTTGTCGAAACGCGGCAGCAGGGTCTGGGTGTCGGGGCTGGCGTTACGCAGTGAATCCACGCAGTCCAGCAGCGCCTCCATCTCGTGGGTGCCGGGTACGCCCCGGGTCGCCAGCAACGGATGAACGGACTCCGCCAGCTCCTGCCGGGCGTGGCTGCCCAGGTAGAAGTCGTCCAGGCTGAGCACGCAGGCCGGAACCGCAAAGCTGTGATGAAGGACCAGGCGCAGTGCTCTGGCAAGCGTCGTCTTGCCGCTGCCCTGGCTGCCGCCAATGGCCATGACCAGGGGGCGTCCCAGCGCCCGCTGCTGGGAAAGCAGCCACGCCGCCATGGGAATCACCAGGCGCGGGAATACGCTCATCCACCCCTGGGGCAGCTGCTCATCCGCAACGAATCGCTGCAGGGCCAGGATTGCGTACTGACGGGCCTCGCTGACGCCTTCGGGCGAAAGAGGGCGTCCCTCCGGCCAGCAGGCGTCCGGGAGGATCAGCTCCCGGGGGGCGTGCCCTGTATCATCCGTGTGTTCCGCCATACGCCTGCTTCAACTCCGCTTCAGAGGTTGCGTTCGCCGCGGCGATAGACGTTTTCGTAGACGTGATTGGTGGCCTCGACGAACCCGTCGATGCTGCCACAGTCAAACCGCCGGCCCCGGAACTGATAGGCCAGTACACAGCCGTTCTTGGCCTGTTCCAGCAGGGCATCGGTGATCTGGATCTCACCGCCCTTGCCCGGCTTGGTCCGTTCCAGGATGTCGAAGATGTCCGGCGTCAGGATGTAGCGCCCGATGATCGCCAGGTTGGAGGGCGCTTCATCTTTTGGTGGCTTCTCCACCATGTCGGTGATCCGGTACAGGCCGTCCTTCATCGTCTCGCCCTCGATGACCCCGTACTTGTGGGTCTCGTCCCTCGGTACCTCCTCGATGGCCACGATGCTGCAGCGGAACTGGTTGTAGAGCTTGACCATCTGTGTCATCACGCCGTCGTCATTGTCTCCGGCCACACAGAAATCGTCCGCGAGGATCACGGCGAAGGCATTGTCCCCGATCAGGTTGCGGCCGGTAAGGATGGCGTGACCCAGCCCCTTCATCTCGTTCTGGCGCGTGAAGGCGAAACGGTGGTTCTCGATCAGGCTGCGGATCCCCTTGAGGTTATCCTCCTTGCCGGTGCCTGCGATCTGGTGCTCAAGTTCATAGCTGATGTCGAAATGATCCTCGATGGCGCGCTTGCCCCGGCCGGTGACAAAGCCGATGTCATGGATGCCTGCCTCCGAGGCTTCTTCCACCGCGTACTGCACCAGCGGCTTGTTGACGATGGGCAGGATCTCCTTGGGCATGGCCTTGGTCGCCGGCAGGAAGCGGGTGCCGTAGCCGGCGACCGGGAAAAGACACTTGTTGATCATGACTCGCGTTCCCTGTTGATTCGCTGATGCGGGGATGATTCCAGAAGCAGCCAGTGTAAACAATCCGTTGCGTAAAAAGGAGGGGCGCTTGATGTCCGTTTTTTGATTTGCGATGCCCGCGGCGATTGCTCATGCTGTAACCATGAGCCAACAAGACGCCGCGCCCTTCACTCTGGTCCTGTTTGGCGCCGCCGGTGATCTGGCCCGACGGCGCCTGGTGCCGTCATTGTATGCCCTCTGGTGTGACGGTGGACTCCCCCGGGACTGGCGGCTCGTTGGCGTTAGCCGCAGCACCCGCACCAGCGAGGCGTGGCGCGAGGAGCTGGCGGGGGAAATTGACGGCACCGTTGCCGGGGAGTTCCTGGCCAATGTGGACTATCTCCCGGCGGATGCCACCGACCCGCAAGCCCTCGAGGCCCTGAGGGACTACCTGGGCGAACGGCGCTGCATCTTCTATCTCGCAACCCGCGCCGATCTATACGACGACATCACCCGGGCGCTGGACCACGCGGGCCTCGTTTCCGGGCACTCCCGCATCGTGCTTGAAAAACCCATCGGGCTGGATTACGCCTCCGCCGAGACCATTGAATCGGCGGTGCGTGAGCGGTTCAGTGAGCGCCAGATCTTCCGCATCGACCATTACCTGGGCAAGGAGACTGTCCAGAACCTGCTGGTGCTGCGCTTCGCCAACTCCATCTTCGAGAGCCAGTGGAACCACCGCTACATCGACCACATCCAGATCACCATCGCGGAATCCGGCAGTGTGGCGGGGCGGGGTGCCTTTTATAATGAGGTCGGGGCCCTGCGGGACATGGTCCAGAACCATCTGCTGCAGCTTCTGTGCATGACGGCCATGGAACCCCCGAACACCCTGGATGCGGATGCGGTGCGCGATGAGAAAGTGAAGGTGCTGCGTGCGCTGAGGCCCATGGAAGGCATCTCCATCGCGGAAGAGGTGGTGCGGGGGCAGTATACCGCCGGCAGCAATGGCGAGGCGGGTTACGCCGAGGATGCCGGTGTTCGCGAGAGCGCCACGGAAACCTTTGTGGCCATGCGTGTGACCATCGACAACTGGCGCTGGGCCGGCGTGCCGTTCTACCTGCGCACGGGCAAGCGCCTGCCGGAGCGCACCTGCGAGATCGTGGTCCACTTCCGCCCGGTTCCGCATTCGATCTTCCCTCAGCAGCGCGCGAGCATGGCCAACCGCCTGATCTTCAGGCTGCAGCCGGACGAGGGCATCCAGCTCTCGTTCAGCGAGAAACGCCCCGGGGCGGCGATGGACATTCGTATGTCCGAGCTCAGCCTTAACCCGCAGACCCTGAGGCGGGAGCGGGCGCCGGATGCCTATGAACGGCTGCTCAGCGACGTGATCCAGGATAACCAGACGCTGTTCGTGCGCCATGATGAACTCATGGCCGCCTGGGAATGGGTGGACCCCATCCTGCAGCACTGGCGGGACTCTGGTGTCCGCCCGGAGCCCTACAGGGCCGGTACCTGGGGGCCCTCGGCGGCGACCATGCTGCTGGCCCGTGACGGCCGGCTCTGGGATGAAAGGGAGACAGACGATGCACCCGACGGTTGAGGCAGTTACAAGGCGCATACGCGAACGCAGCGCCACCAGCCGGGACCGCTACCTGGCACTGATGGCCGGTGCCCGCCGCGACGGGCCGCAGCGCGAGACCATGAGCTGTACCAACCTCGCGCACGTAATGGCGGCCAAGCCGGATCCGGACAAGCTGATCCTGCGCCAGACCCAACGTAGTGCCAACGTCGGCATCATTTCCGCGTACAACGAGATGCTCTCGGCGCACCAGCCTTACGGTGACTTCCCGGACCAGATCCGGCGCACCGTCGCGCGGACCGGGCACGTGGCCCAGTTCGCCGCCGGGGTGCCCGCCATGTGCGACGGCATCACCCAGGGCCAGCCGGGCATGGAACTCTCGCTGTTCTCCCGCGACCTGATCGCCCAGGCCACTGCCATCGGGCTCAGTCACAACGTGTTCGACGGCGTTCTGTGCCTGGGCATCTGCGACAAGATCGTGCCCGGGCTGCTCACCGGTGCGCTGCGCTTCGGTCACCTGCCGGTGCTGTTCGTACCGGCGGGGCCCATGCCCTCGGGCATGTCCAACGCCGAGAAGGCCCGCATCCGGGAGCAGCACGCGCGCGGCGAGATCAGTCGTGATGAGCTTCTGGAGGCGGAGTCCCGCTCCTATCATTCGCCTGGCACCTGCACTTTCTACGGCACTGCCAACTCCAACCAGGTGCTGATGGAAGTCATGGGGCTGCAGCTCCCCGGTTCGTCCTTCGTGAACCCGGGCACGGACCTGCGCGAGGCCTTCACGGATGCCGCCAGCCGCCGGATCACCGAGGTCACCGACCTGGGGGATGACTACCGGCCCCTGTCGCAGGTGGTCTCCGAGAAAACGCTGGTCAATGCCATGGTCGCGCTTCTGGCCACGGGCGGCTCGACCAACCACAGCATTCACTTGGTGGCCATCGGGCGGGCGGCGGGCATCCGCATCGACTGGGAAGACTTCCACGAGCTCTCGCGGGTCGTGCCCCTGATGTGCCGTCTCTATCCCAACGGCGAGTCCGACATCAACGACTTCGACCGTGCCGGTGGCGTGCCCTTCCTGGTCCGGGAGCTTCTGGCGGCGGGACTGATGCACGAGGATGTGAAGGTAATGGTGGGCGATTCCATCCACGACTACACCCGGCCTGCCAGTCTCGATGGAGCGGGGCGTCTGGTGTCGGATCCTCCTCGCGAAGCCTCCGGCGATACGCTCTGCCTGCGCGCCGCGGACGCCCCCTTCCTGGTGGATAGTGGCTTCCACCGGCTGGAGGGCAACCTTGGCCGTGCCATCATCAAGACCTCCTCGGTGCCCGAAGACCGCTGGTGCATCGAGGCCCCGGCCCGGGTCTTTGCCGACCAGCAGGCGCTCATGGGTGCCTGGCACGCCGGGGAACTGACGACGGATTTCGTCGCCGTGCTGCCGGGCCAGGGCCCGGGTGCCAATGGTATGCCGGAGCTGCACAAGCTGATGCCGGTTCTCTCGGCCCTCCAGCGTGACGGTCTGCGTGTGGCGCTGCTCACGGATGGGCGGCTTTCCGGCGCCTCCGGCAAGGTACCGAGTGCCATCCATGTGTATCCGGAAGCGGCCCGGGGTGGCGCCATTGGCCGCATCCGTGATGGCGACCGCGTTCGTATCGACGCCACTGCCGGTGAACTACACTGGGAGGCAGGGCGCGACCATGGCGGGGTAGTGCACTGGGGCCGGGGCAACGAAGGGCTCGGCCGCGAGCTTTTTGCCGGGTTCCGGGAACAGGTTACCCACGCTGAGGCCGGCGCCACCATCTTCCGCTGGGACAACTGAGGAGACCCCATGCCCGAGATCCGCCAATTCCTGCCGGATGACTGGCCCGAGCTCTGGGCCATGCTGGAACCAGTATTCCGTGCTGGAGAGACCTACGCCGTCCCCATGGATATCAACGAGGACGACGCCTTTACATTCTGGGTGGAAAAGCCGGACTGCACCTACGTCATGCTCGACGATGACGAAACCTATCTCGGCACCTATTTCCTCAAGACCAACGCACCCGGGCCAGGCAGTCACGTCTGCAACTGCGGCTACGTTGTGGCGGAGAACGCGCGTGGCCGGGGGCTGGCGAGCGACATGTGCCAACACTCCCTCGCGGAGGCGAGGCGGGTCGGCTACCGCGCGATGCAGTATAATCTGGTGGTATCGACCAACCTGGGAGCGATCAAGGTCTGGGAGCGCCACGACTTCGCGATTACTGGGACTCTCCCGGGCGCGTTCGAACACCCGGAGTACGGCTTCGTGGATGCCCACGTCATGTACCGCTGGCTGACCTGACAAGTCAGGCGAAACGGAGTTCCGATGACAACGACCTACGCCTTTACCCAGTACGGCACTGAGTTTTCCCTCTACAGCGGTAAGACCCGCTCCTACCTGCGCTACAAGGGCATTCCCTTCGAGGAGCGCATGGCCACGCTCAACGTTTACCGGCGGGTGCTGATCCCGAAAACAGGCGTGGCGATGATCCCGGTGCTGGAAACCCCCGAGCACGAGTTCATCCAGGACACCGTTGAGATCATTGACGCCATGGAGCAACGCTTCCCGGAGCGCAGCGTCTATCCGGCAACGCCCAAACAGCGGCTGGTGGCGCTGCTGATGGAGCTGTACGCGGACGAGTGGCTGCTGATCCCGGCCATGCACTTCCGCTGGAGTTTCCCGGAGGAGAACCGCCGGTTTATTCACGGTGAGTTCGGCAAGGTGGTCTCGCCGTGGCTGCCGGGGCCGTTACGGCGGTTGGCCGGCAGCCGCCTTGCGAAGCGTTTTTCGGGCATGCTGCCGATGCTGGGCATCACCGGGAAGACCGCTTCCGCCATCGAGAACTGGTATTACATGTTGCTGGACCAGCTTGAGGCCCACTTCACCCAGTACCCCTACCTGCTGGGCGAGCGCGCCAGCATCGGGGACTTTGGCCTGATGGCGCCGCTGTACGCGCACCTGTACCGGGACCCTGCACCCGGGCGCATCATGAAGCGCCGCGCCCCCAACCTGGTGAAGTGGATCGAGCGCATGAACACCCGCAAGCCCCGGGTCGGCGACTGGCTGCCCGACGATCACGTGCCGGAGACGCTCTATCCGCTGCTGCGGCATCAGTTCGAGAGCCAGTTCCCGGTGCTGCGCGAGAGTGTGGACGCTGTTGGGCGGTGGATTGATGAACACCCGGGGCAGAAGCTGCCGCGCAAGCTCGGCGAGCACCAGTACCGCATCAGCGGGGTGGACGAGAGCCGGGCACTGCTGAGTTTCCCCCAGTGGAAGCTCCAGCGCCCGCTGGACTGGTACCAGGGGCTTTCGGATGAACAGCGCGGGCCGGTGGACGCGCTGCTGGACGAAGTCGGTGGCCGGGAGGCCATGAACATGACGGTCCCGCGCCGTGTGCGGCGCGAGAACAACCGGCTGGTGCCGGACGACTGAGCCCTCAGTGCAGCTTCATCTTGGGCTTGAAAGCCCGGTGTAGGCGGTCTGTCAGCGCCATCAGCAGCCCCCTGAACCAGCCGAAGACCGCGATCTGGTGCATCCGGTACAGCGAGATGTAGACCAGCCGCGCCAGTCGGCCCTCCACCCGCAGGCTGCCCTTGGACGTGCCGCCCATCAGCGTGCCCACTGCCGAGTACTGGCTCAGGTTCACCAGTGAACCATAGTCCTGGTACTTGAACGCCTTGAGCTCGCGACCATTCATGGCCCGTCGCAGGTTGCCCGCCAGGTGGTCCGCCATCTGGTGGGCGCTCTGGGCCCGGGGCGGGACAAAGCCCTGCTCCTGGGGACAGGCCGCGCAGTCGCCCAGTGCGAAGATGTGCGGATCATCCACGGACTGCAGAGTGGCTGCTACCTTGAGCATGCGGTTTGGCTGCAGGCCCAGCCCATCGAGCTCTTCCATCAGCGGCGGCCCCTGAACGCCGGCGGCCCAGACCATGATGTCACCTGGGATCTCACGCCCATCCTGATCCACCAGGGCATCCCGGCGTGCCTCGGTGATCCGTGCTTCAAGGCGCACATCCACGCCAAGTTCCTTCAGCTCGCGCAGGGTATCCCGTGAGATGCGATCGGGCAGCGCAGGAAGAAGGCGCGGGCCGGCTTCCAGGAGCGTGATCCGGAGCATGCTGCGGTCCGCCTGGGAGAACCCGTATTCATGCACCGTTTCCGCAGCGTGGACAAGCTCCGCCGCCAGTTCCACGCCTGTGGCGCCACCACCGACAATGGGAATGCGGGCACAGGCATCGGGGTCGGTGGCCCGCTGGCTGTTGACCCGCATCAGGGTGTTCAGGAAGTTCCGCTGGAAGTGCTGGGCCTGCTCCGGTGAATCCAGGAACTGGCAGTGGCGGCGCACACCGGGAATGCCAAAGTCATTGGTGATACTGCCAATGCCCAGAACCAGGTAATCGTAGGGGATCTGGCGCTCTGGCAGGATGGTATGGCCGTCCTCATCCAGGATGGCGTTGAGCGTGATGGTCTGAGCAGAGCGGTCGAGCCCCGCGAATTCGCCCAGCACAAAATGGAAGCCCTGATGGCGGGCCACGGCCCGGTAGCTGATCTGGTCCACCGTGGAATCCATGGCCCCGGAGGCCACCTCGTGCAGCAGCGGCTTCCAGATGTGGGTCGGGCTGCGGTCCACCAGGGTAACGCGCGCCTCGCCACGGCGCCCCATGCGGCGGCCCAGTTTGGTGGCCAGCTCCAGGCCCCCGGCACCGCCGCCGACAATAACAATATCCGCTGTCATGACGGCTCCGCTGTGTTGATTAGTATGCGAATCGTATCACAGCCAGGCCGTCCAGCCGGAGACCACCCCTACTGGAAGTCGTTGAACTCGTGGGGTTCCGCCGCCAGTGCCAGGCAGAGACTGCCCGGACCAATGTAGATGGTGCTGGTGATGCCCATCTGTGACAGCAACAGCTCCACACCGTTGGCCTTACAGGCATCGCGCAGCCGGTCGAGACCCGGTAACTGCTGGATCTCCTCCCAGCTCATACCGCAGGAGAGCGAGACATAGGGGCTCAGTAGTCCGGCCTCAACCCGAGCCACGGCGTAGTTCATCACCTTTTCCACCGCCGGTTCGAAACCGCGCGTCTTGACTGCCGGCTTGCCCCCGGCGCCCCGACCGAAAATCACGGGCGTGATGTTGAGGGCCTTGCCGAGGAAGGCCACAACGCCGGAGACGCTGTTGTCACCCCGGCGGCGGGCGCGCTCGCGGATGTAGTGCAGGTCCCTGGGCAGCACTACGCTGTGGATCTTGTCCGTGAACGTATCGATCTCATGACGCAGTGCGTTCTTGTGCAGGTTCTGCTGCATGAGCCGGACGGTATGCGCCGCCAGCAGGCCCTGGCCTGCGAAGATCTGCTTGCTGTCGATCACCCGCATCGAGAAGTTGCCGGTCTCGCCGGCGGCATCACGCTTTCGGCGGTATTCGGCGAGAACGGTGTTCATGGCCGCGCTGGCGTTGTCGTACACCATGCTGCGGGAGCGGGTGACTGTTTCGCAGATGGCCACATCGTAGTGGTCCACGATCTGCTCCATGAACAGATTATGAATCTGCTCCGCGGAGAACGCCTCAGTCTCGGCATGATGCCCCTTCTGGAGAAGACCCTGCGCGTAGAACTCCTGGGTGAGTTTGGGGTCGTGGGTATCGGTGTACGTCTGGTCATCAATGTGCGCCGTCACCGGCAGCACGAAGAGCCCGTGCTCCCTGCTGAACTCATGGGGTATGTCGCACGCGGAGTCGACGATAAGCCCTGTCTTCATGGTCAGCCTCCTCAAGCCGCACTGCACATTGCGGACTTTTATCATCCATTTGTAGTGTTTAACACAGCTGGTAGGAGAGTTTCCGTGGTGCAGTTCCGCTTTTCAAGGAACTTTGAGAAGCTAACCGGAATCGGGAACGTAATGGCCTGTGCGAGCAATCACAGCGTGGAATTTCCGGCGCATCTTGACGTCAATGCAGTGACGCCCAATGATGACCTTCGTCACTCGAAATCCTTAACGCATCAGGAGCAAGCGTCATGAAAACGGTCACGGTCACCAGCCCCGGCGGGCTCGACAACCTCAAGGTCACCGACCAGGCCGAACCCGGTCAGCCCGGCGCCGGCGAGATTCGTGTGCGGCTGCACGCCAACTCTCTCAACTTCCATGACTTCCTGGTGGCCAATGGCGGTATCCCGACCGAGGACGGCCGCATTCCCATGTCCGACGGCGCTGGTGTGGTCGATGCCGTAGGCGAGGGTGTTGAGGAATTCGCTGTGGGCGACAGCGTCGTCTCCACCTTCTTCCCGCCGTGGCTCGATGGCGAACCCCGTGAGGGCAACTTCACTAACGTGCCAGGCGACGGTCTGGATGGCTACGCCCGCGAACAGGTTGTGCGTGCCGCCACCAGCTTCACCCATGCCCCGGAGGGCTACAGCCACGCCGAAGCCGCCACGCTGACCACCGCCGGTCTGACCGCCTGGCGGGCACTGACGGTGGACAACCACATCAAGGCCGGCGACACCATCCTCATCCTCGGTACTGGCGGCGTCTCCATTTTCGCGCTGCAGTTCGCGCGCGCCATGGGTGTGAATGTCATCGCGACTTCCTCGTCAAACGAGAAACTGGAACGGCTCAAGCAGATGGGCGCCCAGCACACCATCAACTACAAGGAAGACCCCAAGTGGGGCAAGACAGTGAAGAAGCTCACCAACGGCCAGGGTGTGGACCAGGTGATTGAAGTAGGCGGCCCGGGCACCGTGGCGCAGTCCATTGAGGCCATCCGCGTGGGCGGGCTCATCTCCCTGATCGGCGTACTCACCGGCAGCGGCGGGGAAGTGCCCACCGCCAAGCTCATGGCCAAGCAGGCGCGGCTTCAGGGCCTGCTCGTCGGCAGCCGCCGCCACCAGATCGAGATGGTGCAGGCCATCAATAGCACCGGCCTCAAGCCCGTGATCGACAGCAGCTTCAAGCTGGACGAGATCGCGGATGCGTTCCGGCATGAAGAGGCCGGGAAGCACTTCGGGAAGATCTGTCTGGAGTTCTGAGCTCAATGCCAGGGGCCGACGGGGTCAGCCTCCCTGTCATGGTCGCCCTGAAAGCCTTCGGCAGATGACAGGGGCTTTCGAAAGTTCAGGACTCGTGCGCTTGTCGGCATGGATCGTTCTGACGGGCGCTGCTGGGCAAGCAGGGTCTGTTGCAGCTCGAGCAATGACTCGTACATCATAGCCTGAATATCCAGTAGTGCTTTCATGGGACAGCCCGCCAGCCGGCGCTGCGCGTCGATCACAAACTGGAGGCCCCGCAGCCGATGTTGATTACGCCCCGAGATGCTGCGAATACGGGCCTCAATCAATTCCGCGCGTAATCTCTCAAAGCCTTCCGGGTCACGCTGGGCCAGCTCCCTGAGCTCGTCGAACGTTGGCATGTCCATAACTTTCCCCCTCCCTGGAGTCAAGCAAGCGGAAAGGCCAGTCCGGTGGTAAACACCGGAGAGCGTTGCCCTAACGCAAACCAAGAAAGGAGAGAATCGCTAAAACGATAACGACCGCACCGACGATATAGACGATATTGTTCATTAGCAGTCTCTCCTTTCCACAGATTCGAAATCGAGTTGCGCCGCTTTCCCTGTGGCGCGTGATGCAACGTCCTGTATAGGCAGCTCCTTCGCCTCATCGGAATCCAGAATAGGTTTTCAGTTTCGTCTGGTCTGTTCGCTGGCGCACTGAGTTGTTAAAAAATGTTGCTGGAGCTTCCCAGTGTTTCCCGGAGTAGTCGAGGATTGAATTGAGCCCGCAAGACCCTGAAACCCCGTCGGAAACGATCCCGGACGTGCGTGATGGCCTCACCCGCACCGAGCGGATCATCCTCTATGTGTTGCAAGAGACCCAACGCGAGCTCGGCGGACGCAATGTGCCGACGGCGATGCTCTATGGCCGGGTGGTGGAGTACGTCAATCTCAGTGAGGCGGAGCTCCACGATTATCTGAACCGGCTGGGTGTTCAGGGAGAGTGAGGGGATCGAACCGGAAGTACCCGCGAAGCGTCTCGTAGACCTCGGGTTGTTCCGCCTCGAGATGGTCGGGGTGCTGGAAGAAGGTCTCCGTGAGAACGGCGAAAAATTCCGCCGGTTCGGTCGCGCCGTAAGGGTCGAGCCAGGGTTTCTCGTGGTGGCGGAGTGAGTCGCGCAGGTGTTCGTAGGCGCGGGTCATGGTCTCCTGCCAGTGCCGGGCCTGGTCGCCGCTGAGGGGTGGGGCGCCGTCGGCGGTGCCGTCCAGGTAGTCCAGCTGGTGGGCGAATTCGTGAAGGATCACGTTGTGGTCCCCATCCGCATTGACGGCGCCTTCCTCGCATTCGGTCCACGCCAGCACCACCTGGCCGAGGCTGGAGGCTTCCCCGGCGCGGATCTCGTTGCTTTCGCTGACCACCAGCCCATCGCTTTCCATATCCCTGACCCGATACCGGTCGGGATAGACCAGGATGCTGTTGATGCCGTCAAAATCCGAGAAATTCCGGGCGATTATCAGCAGGCAGGCGTGCCCGGCAATGGTGAGGCGTACGCTGTCGTCCACCTCGAATCCGTCGCAGCCGTAGAAGGCTTTTTCGGCCAGGAACAGCTGCACGTGCTGCTCATGCTGGTGTCTGAGCTCATCGGGTAACCGGCGATACAGCGGCACCTGGGATTCGAGTATCGCCCGGCATTGATCAGGGAAGGGGCGTTGGAGCTGCTTTTTCCGCCACCAGCTGCGATAGAAGAACAGGTAGAAAATAAGGGCGCCAATAAGGGCCAGGGCGCAGAGGAGGTAGATCAGCATGGGTAGGCTCCGGTGCCTTGGCGTGAGGTAATCACCCGAACGTCATTTCGTTGATTCTGTCGCGGGCGGGTCTGAGCCAAAGGCTGTTAAGACGGCACGGACTGGCTATTGTGCCTCAACAGGGCCTCGAAGTCGTCCTGGCGCAGCGCGCTGGAGAACAGGAGGCCCTGGGCGTAGTCGCAGCCGGTGCGATAGAGGAATCGCAGTTGTTCGTCCGTTTCAACGCCCACGCCAATCACTTTAACGTTGATCGCATGCGCCATAGCGATTATGGCTTCGATTATGCGGTCGGCATCACCACCCTGGCCAGCGTCCCTGATCAGCTCTCTGTCTATCTTGACGCTGTCCATCCTGAATTCCTGAAGCGCCAACAGGGAAAACGGTTCGATACCGAAAGCGTCGATGGCCAGGTGCAGCTGCAAACCCGCTGCATCCAGGCTCTTGATTGGATTGAAGCCGGAGGCACGGATGTTGTTAAGGGCAGCCGGCGTCAGCTCCATGGTGATCCGGCTTTCATCAAGGCCAGCCTGTGCCAGTCGTGCTCGCCATTGGTCCACGAGGGGCCGTGTAAAAAAGGAGGCCGGTGACTCGTTGATGTTGATGGGAAAAGCCTCTCCGCTCAGATCCCGCCATCGCGCCGAGCAGCTCACCGCCTGTTCCAGTACGTAGGCGTTGATAACATCCGTCATGCCGCTTTGTTCCGTGATGCTGAGAAAGGCGTCTGGCGTCAGCATTCCCTTGTACGGATGATGCCATCGGAGCAAAGCTTCCGCCCTGGAGATAGCGCCCGTGCGGATGTCGATTATCGGCTGGTAGAAGACCTCCAGTTGGCCCTCCCTGAGGGCATCATCCAGTTCCCGGTTCAACCGCATATGGTCTGATTCACTCTGCGCCATCCAGGGCTCGTAGACCTGAACCTGCCGGCCTCCCCGCTCTTTGGCGGCGTACATGGCCTGATCGGCATTGTGCATCAGGTGCTCAACATCCTTGCCGTCATCAGGGAAAACGGTCAGGCCGACGCTGCCCGAAATATGCACATGGTGGGAATCCACATCAAATGGCCGTTCGAGACTGTTCAGAAGGGCCTTGGCGGCCTCCTTCGCGCCATCCCGGCTGGTTTCCTTAAGGATCAGTGTGAATTCGTCCCCGCCGAGACGGGCCACAGTGTCCATGGCCCGGACTTTGGCGCTGATGCGGGCGGCCACCTGCGCCAGAAGGCGGTCACCGGCCTCGTGGCCGAGCTGGTCGTTAGCCTGCTTGAAGAGGTCGAGATCGATGAATAACAGGGCAAAGGAGTTGTTCTTGCGTTGGGCCTCCAACAGGGTCTGCTCAAGCCGATCGAGGAAAAGCCGCCGATTGGCGATGCCGGTCAGTGAATCAAAATTGGCGCTTCGCCAGACCTGATACTCAGACTGCTTGCGTTCAGTGATGTCCCGCGATGTTTTGACGACCGCTTCAACGTTGTTCCGATCGTCAAAAACCGGGACAAACTGGCAGTCAAAATACAACTCTTGGCCCGAGGGATACGATTGATGGAACTCCCGTCGCTGAATCTGGCCCGTGGTAACGGCTGCGGTGACCGCATCGTGCAATCCGTTGGCCGCGTCCAGGCCCAGCTCGTGTGCGGTTTTCCCAATAACGTCGCGGTGCGGTGCATTGATCAGGTTCGCCATTGCCATATTGATGAACAGATGCCTGGCATCGGGATCAAATATAGCGGCGGGATCAGGGGAGGTTCTCAGCATGGTTTCGAACAGGCGCGTTTCCTGTTGTTTGCGCGCAGAGAAGCTCGACACCGATTGGGTAATCAACTGGTCGATGGCTTCGTTGAAGCGAATCAGCTCGTCGATTTCTTCTGCAAGGTGGCCGTGCTGCTCATTGCGCCAGGCCTGAGCAACTCGAGTCCGCAAGCCCAGGAGCTCCTGTATCATCTGGAGCATGGAAAGACCCTGTTTGAGCCGGTGCACGCCATGCTTTCCATCAGTTGCGGAAGCTTGGGCCTTGCCAAGGGCCCGGCGTGTCGACTCCGCCTCTGTCTGGGAAGTGACCAGATCCTGGGTGACAAAATCCAGAATCTCGCGGGCATGATCCCTGAGGGCGCGGCCATCTTCGTCCTTCAATTCCGGGGCGATTTCCTGCGCCGCTTCATCCCAGTCTTCGAGCAGTTGTCCCATTTCCGCCTGGATAAATTGGGCCAGCTTCATGGCGAGAGGTCTCCTCCGTGTTGAGCACACCCGAAATGACACACTGAATATATTCGCGGGGCCTGTTCTGGGCAACTGCACCCGTCATATTATCCCTGAAACCCGACTTTTCTCTGTGCGGTAACAAACTTTGGCCCCATGACGTTTTCGGAAACCCACAACTGGACGGAGCGACGGCTCCTGCTCTAGGCTTTCAACCCTTTTATTTCACCCGGTAGTCAGGAGTTCCAATGGCAGGTGCAACGGCTCTCGTGATGTTGGCATCCCTTTGCTGGGGGCTCTCCGGCGGTATTGGCGGTATCCTCATGGCGGACGGCTGGGATGCCTTCGTGGTCTCATTCTACCGGGGCGCGATCGGTCTGGTGTTCGTTCTCGGCTGGTTGGCCATCCGCCCGCGCAACAGTGGCTTGTCGAATCGCCGGCTATGGTTCTGGTCATCGATTGCTGGCCTGGGCGTGGCCGGGAATTTCTCGTTCTACTTCCTGAGCATCTCTGAGGGCAGCGTTGCTGTGGCTGCGACGCTGATGTACTGCGCTCCGGTGTTTGTCTACCTTCTGTCTTTCGCGTTGAAGCTGGAAAGCCCGACGCCCCTCAAGTGGGCGGCCATTGTGATGGTGATGATCGGGATTGTACTGCTCACCCGCATCTACGATGTCGGCGCGGGCGGTGTCACGGCCCTTGGCGTTGTTGCAGGGCTGCTTGCGGGTCTGTCGTACGCCGTCTTCATATTCGGCTTCAAATACGCGGCGCCCCATGGCACGCCCCAGGCTATTCTCGCGATCGCCTTCACGGCCCTGGTCATCATCCTCGGTGCTTTCGGGGACTCCAGCGAAATCGCCATTGCGCTGAGCACACCGGACTGGCCCCTGTTCGTTACGCTGGGCATCCTGGGTGCCGGGCTGTCGTTCATCTTCTACATCGTTGGCCTGAACCACACGGCACCTGCCGTCGCCTCCATCGTGGCCATGGTCGAACCGGTCACGGCCTCACTGTTTGGTGTGGTCGTTCTGGAGGAGTCGCTGGTCGCGCTGCAGATTGTGGGGATGGCTCTGATCCTGGCCACGGTCACGGCGCTGAGTGTCTTTTCGGGCCCTCCTGCGGCAGCTCTGCCTGATCCCGAGGACGGGGAAGACGGAGAGCAAGCCGTTTAATCAGGCTTCCGGGTCAAGCTTCTTGGCCCGCTTCATGCCTTCATCGGTATCGCCAAGTTTCCAGTAGCAACTGCAGTACATCGCGTGTCTGCTGATGCCGCTTTCATCCCGAAAGTAGCGGCGCATCGTGCGCATGGTGCTGAACTCGCCAGCGAACCAGGGGTAGGGTGTGCCGGGCAGCCAGGGAAGGCTTGGCACCCGTTCAGCCAGCAGGGCATTGGGGTTCCCGGTGTCCGGATTCACGAGCCAGGTCAGCTCAATGCCCTCCGGGTGGTCGATGGGTTGCCTGTCGTCCTCTGACAACACCTCAATCAAAGCGTAACCGCGTGCATCTGCTGGCAGGTTTTCGAGGTTCACGGCAAGCGCCGGGAGGGCGCTCATGTCGCCCGCAAGGAGGAACCAGTCGGCCTCAGGAGCCGCCAGTTTCGGGTCACCCGGCCCGCGGATGGTGATGGAGTCGCCAGGCTCCGCGCGGTTAGCCCATGCGGAGGCTGGCCCGCCATCACCGTGGTCGACGAAATCCAGTGTCAGGGCCTGTTCAGAGGCATCGAAGGCACGGATGGTGTAGGAGCGCAGTGTTGGTTTGCCACCTTCTTCCGCCGGCTCAAAAACCAGCTTAACGTAACCGCCCTCCTGGTCTACCGGGAAGTCGGTCAGTTCCGGCCCCTGCAGCACGATCCGGCGCATGTTCGAGGTGAGGCGG
>JBNJEG010000017.1:0-26242 GCA_051745655.1 Pseudomonadota bacterium | reverse complement strand
TTCTCGAGCGTCTTCTGATCCTTGCACAGGGTGAAGATCTGCTCGGAACGCTTCTGGGTGAAGCGGGTTGCCAGGTTGTTGCGGAACTTCTGCTCCAGCAGCGGGATGCCGTCCTTGCGGCGGCGGCGATGCCCGATCGGGTACTCAACTGCCACGTTGTCGGTGCTGGAGCCATCCTTGAAGAACACCTGGATGGCGTTGGCAATGGAGCGCTTGTCCTCTTCCAGGTATTCGCGGGTATAGCGCTCGTCCTCCTGGACCTCCATCTTGCCCCGGATCTCGTCGATGATCGGGTTGTTGGCGTGGAAGTCATCCTCGTAGTGCTCGGCCGTGAGGTTACCGAAGATCAGCGGCACAGCGGTCATGTACTGCAGGCAGTGGTCACGGTCCGCGGCGTTGGCGAGGCTGCCCTCCTTGGAGATGATACGGATCGCGGATTCGTGGGTGGTGATCACGATCTTATCGATCTCGTCCAGCCGGTCCTTCACCTGCGGATGCAGGGTCACGGCGGCCTCGGCGGCGGTCTGGGCGTGGAACTCGGCCGGGAAGGAGATCTTGAACAGGACGTTCTCCATTACGTAGCTGCCGAAGTCCTGGGGCAGCTTGAACTGGCGCTCCCCTTCGGGCTTGACCTGCTGGTCGCGGTTGGTCTTGCTGAACAGCACGTCGTAGAAGCCCCACTGCGGCGCACTCAGCGCGCCCGGGATGCCCATCTCGCCGCGCTTGGCAATGTCGGCCAGGCGTACCGCGCGGGAAGTGGCGTCACCGGCGGCCCAGGACTTGCGTGAGCCGGCATTGGGGGCGTGACGGTAGGTGCGCAGGGACTGGCCGTCGACCCAGGCGTGGGACAGCGCTGCCATGATCTCTTCGCGGTTGCACCCCATCAGCTTGGCGGTAACGGCCGTCGAGGCGACCTTCACGAGCACTACGTGGTCCAGGCCGACGCGATTGAAGGAGTTCTCCAGCGCCAGTACGCCCTGGATTTCGTGGGCCATGATCATGCCCTCGATGACACTCCGCATGGTCAGCGGATCCTTGCCCTCGGCAACGCGCTGCTGCGAGAGGTGGTCGGCAATGGCGAGGATGCCACCGAGGTTGTCAGACGGGTGACCCCATTCGGCGGCAAGCCAGGTGTCGTTGTAGTCGAGCCAGCGGATGATGCAGCCGATGTCCCAGGCGGCCTTGACCGGGTCCAGGCGGAAGGGCGTGCCGGGTACGCGCGCGCCATTGGGGACCTGGGTGCCCTCGACGATCGGGCCGAGGTGCTTGGTGCACTCGGGGAAGCGCAGGGCCAGCAGGCCGCAGCCGAGGGTGTCCATGAGGCAGTTGCGGGCGGTGTCCAGGGCCTCTTTGCTCTCGATCTTGTAGTTGAGGACGTAATCGGCGGTTTTCTGGATGATGTCGTCGTAGTCCGGGCGGACGTTGGATTCTACGTTGGCGCTCATGTCTGGAGGTCCTTTGTTGATGGTATTCAGGTTATCTGCTGCAGGGCGCTGTGCCTGACGGATCGCTTGCAGGGCAAGCTCCTGCGGTACGCCGCCCAATCCCCTTTCCTGGCGGGCCACCCCTGTAGGAGCGGGCCTTGCCCGCGATCATCAATGGTCATTATCGCTTGCGAGGCAAGCTCCTACGGGGTGAGCGAGGATCTTCAGCGCTCGTCGATCGGCAGCCAGTCCTGGTGCTCCGGGCCAGTGTAGTCGGCGCTCGGGCGGATGATGCGGTTCTTGGCGCGCTGTTCCTTCACGTGGGCCGTCCAGCCGGACACACGGGACATCAGGAAGATGGGCGTGAACAGCTTGGTCGGGATGTTCATGAAGAAGTATGCGGAGGCATGGAAGAAGTCGGCGTTGGGAAAGAGTTTCTTCTCCCGCCACATGACTTCCTCGCACCGCTCGGAGATGTCATAGAGACTGGTGTCGCCATGATCCTCGGCCAGCTCGCGCGACCATTTCTTGATGATGGCGTTGCGCGGATCAGCGTCGCGGTAGACCGCGTGGCCGAAGCCCATGATCTTGTCCTTGCGCTCAAGCATCCCCATCAGCTTGGCTTCTGCATCATCGGGGTCGTTGAAGCCCTCGATCATTTCCATGGCGGCTTCGTTGGCGCCGCCGTGGAGCGGGCCGCGCAGGCTGCCGATGGCGCCGGTGACGCAGGAGTGGATATCGGAGAGCGTGGAGGCGCACACCCTGGCGGTGAAGGTGGAGGCGTTGAACTCGTGCTCGGCGTAGAGGATGAGCGAGACGTTCATGACATCCGCGTGCAGCTGGCTGGGCTTGCGGCCATGCAGCATATGCAGGAAGTGGGAGCCGATGGTGTCGTCATCCAGATCGGTGTCGATGCGGATGCCATCATGGGTGAAGCGGTACCAGTAGCAGATGACCGCCGGCAGCGCCGCGAGCATACGATCGATGTGGTCGTCCTGCTCATCGAAGCTCTGTTCGGTTTCCAGGTTCCCCAGCATGGAGCAGCCGGTGCGCATCACGTCCATCGGGTGCGCATCCGCCGGAATGCGTTCAAGCACTTCCTTGAGGGCATCTGGCAGGTGGCGTTTGCTTGCGAGGCGCTTACGATAGGCCTCGAGTTCACGCTGGTTCGGGAGGTGGCCGTGGATCAGCAGGTGGGCCACCTCCTCGAACTGGGCGTTGTTGGCCAGGTCGGTAATGTCGTACCCACGGTAGGTCAGGCCAGTGCCCGTCTTGCCCACGGTGCAGAGTGCGGTTTCGCCGGCGACCTGGCCGCGCAGGCCAGCGCCGCCTTGTGGTTTATCGCTCATGGTTCTGTCCTCTCACCTGTCATTTGGTTCTGTCTTCTATTTTTTCTGTGCAAAGAGCTCATCGAGCTTGGTCTCGAATTCGTGATATTCGAGGAAGTCGTAGAGTTCATCGCGGGTCTGCATCTGGTCCACCACGGCTTTCTGGTCGCCGTCGTCCAGGATGTGCTGGTAGACGTTCAGCGCCGCCTTGTTCATCGCGCGGAAAGCGCTCAGCGGATAAAGAACCATGCCGACGCCCACCTGGGCGAGTTCATCACGATTGAACAGCGGTGTCTTGCCGAATTCGGTAATGTTGGCCAGAACAGGCACATCCAGCGCCTCGACAAAGGCCCGGTAATCCTCAAGGTCGGCCACTGCCTCGGCGAAGATGGCATCCGCACCCGCATCCACACAGGCCTGGGCCCTCTCTATGGCGGCGTCACGCCCCTCCTGGGCGAAGGCGTCGGTGCGCGCGATGATGAAGAAGTCCGGATCCTGGCGCGCATCCGCGGCGGCCCTGATACGGTCAACCATTTCCTCTTTGGAAACGATCTCCTTGTTGGGCCGGTGTCCGCAGCGTTTCTGGGCCACCTGGTCCTCCAGGTGCACGGCGGCCACGCCGGCACGCTCCATCTCCCGGATGGTACGGCCGATGTTGAGCGCCCCGCCCCAGCCCGTATCAATGTCCACCAGCAGCGGAATGTTTGAAGCGGACGTGATTCGGCGCGCATCCTCGACCACGTCGTTCATGGTGGTCATGCCGAGGTCCGGCAGGCCGAAGGAGGCGTTGGCCACGCCGCCGCCGGAAAGGTAGATGGCCTTGTGGCCGCTCTTCTCGGCCATGATGGCGGTGTAGGCATTGATGGTGCCGACAATCTGAAGCGGCTGTTCGCTCAGAGCGTCACGAAAGCGCTTACCGGGGGAACGGGGGTCTGTCATCAAAGCACCTGTCTATCAAGTCTGTATTCAATGTGATCGTCAGCACGAAATACTCGTGACTCAGCGCACAACTGTCAATCACTCACTGTTCCGATCAGTCTGGGTTCGATCTCCAGATTCACGCCAAAACGGGCCTGGACGTCCGCGCGGATGCGCTCGGCCAGTGCCAGCAACTCGGCACCAGTACCCTCACCGTGATGGATGAGTACCAGCGCCTGCTTCGAGTGTACCCCGACATGGGCCTCCCGGTGACCCTTCCAGCCACACTGGTCGATCAGCCAGCCGGCGGCCAGCTTGAGCCCACCGGGGTCCGGGTGTGCGACCAGTCCGGGGAAGCGGGCCCGGAGCGATTCGCCGGTTGCCTGGTCCACCACCGGGTTCTTGAAGAAGCTGCCGGCGTTGGGAAGCACCGCGGGGTCCGGGAGCTTGGCGAGGCGAATACGGCTGATCATGACCGCGATGGCCTCCGGAGTCAGCTCGGTTTCGGGATCCCGATAATCCGCAACCTCCCGCGCCAGCTCTCCATAGTCCAGCCGAAACGGAGCTGAGCGCGACAACCGTACCCGGACACGAACAATGATGAATCGCTCCGGCTCGCGCTTGAACAGGCTGTCACGATACCCGAAGTCACACTCGGTCGGCTCCATCGTACGAAAACGCCCTTCCCGGCGGTCCCAGGCATCCAGGCTTTCAAACACATCGCTCAGCTCACGTCCGTAGGCCCCGATGTTCTGGATGGGGGCCGCGCCGACGGTTCCCGGGATCAGCGCGAGGTTCTCCAGTCCGCGGTAGCCCGTCGCTGCCACGTAACGGACAACGGCATCCCAGTTCTCGCCTGCTCCCAGGGTCAGGATGGCCTGGTCGTCATCCAGGACCTGCCACTGGCGCTCATGGATAGCCATGCCAAGGACCAGGCCCTCGAGATCCGAGCGCAGAACAACGTTACTGCCCCCGCCCAGAACCTGGACCGGCAACTCCTGCGCTTGCGCCCAATCCAGCAGTCCCGGGATCGCCGCCGGCTCGGCAATCCGGGCGTACCATCGCGCAAACCCCGGCAGCCGCAGCGTATTGCGCGGCTGCAGGTCGACGCGCTGCTCCAGGAGCCCCTGGTTCATGCCCCTTGCCGGGCGCGCAGCTCGGCGAGCAGGCCCTCGCCGGCATCGGTGATCAGGTCCAGCACCCGCGTAAAACCGGCGTCACCGCCGTAATAAGGGTCCGGGACCTCGTCAGTGTCCGCGTGGCGGGCGTACCCCAGGAACAGTTCCACCGAGGCCTCGCCGTTGGGCGGCATCATGGCGCGCAGGTCGCCAAGATTCGCCCGATCCATGGCCAGGATGTAATCGAAGGTGTAGAAATCCTCCAGGGATACCTGCCGCGCCCGCTGGGTGCTGAGGTCGATGCCACGCTGGCGGGCCGCCTCGGTGGCCCGGGGGTCCGGGGACTTACCGACATGCCATTCGCCGGTACCGGCGGAATCGATCCGGATGGTTTCCGACAGGCCCGCGTCTTCGAGCTGTTTCGCGAAGACCCCCTGGGCCGTGGGCGAGCGGCAGATGTTGCCAAGGCACACAAACAGGATGGAAACCGGTTGCGTCATGATGCGTCACTCCTGATGGGGTGATGGGCCGGCCAGCCGTGCGCGGACCCGCTCCAGGTCCGCCTCCGTATCCACGCCTGCCGGCGGGGTCTGTTCAGCAATACCGACCTGGATCCGCGCGCCATGCCAGAGCGCACGCAGCTGCTCCAGGGATTCGGCGCGCTCGAGCGGTGCTGGTTGCCAGCCCACAAACTGGTGGAGCAGGCTGACCCGATAGGCATAGAGGCCAATGTGGCGATACCAGCCCGCTGTGTCCGGCACCCGTCCCGGCCGGCACTCGGCTTCAAATGACTCCCGGTCCCAGGGGATGGGTGCCCGGGAAAAATAGAGCGCCCGCCCTGCTTCATCCATGACCACCTTCACAGCATTGGGATTGAAAAGCTCATCGGGATCAGTAATGGGCTCACAGAGGGTTGCGATGGCGGCGTCCGGTGCGCCTTCCAGCAGGCCGGCCACCTGGTTGATCAGGCGTGCGGGCAACAGGGGTTCATCCCCCTGGACGTTAACGATAATCGCCTCGTCATCCAGTCCCAGGGCCGTAGCCACTTCCTGCAGTCGATCCGTTCCGGAGGGGTGATCATCCCGGGTCATCACCGCCTCGGCGCCGAACCCCTGAACGACATCGGCAATGCGCTGCGAGTCCGTGGCGATGATCACCCGCCCCGCACTGCTCTCTCCGGCCCGATCCCGCACGTGCTGGATCATGGGACGGCCACCGATGTCCGCCAATGGCTTGCCCGGAAGACGACTGGAGGCGTACCGCGCGGGGATAACGACAGTGAAGGCCATAGGGGCTCCGTTCAGCGTACCGGCGTGAGCCGTTCGTCCGTGGTCAGGGTACGGGCTTCCTCGGAAAGCATTACCGGTATGCCCTCGCGGATGGGGAATGCCATGGCGTCGTTACGGCAGATGAGCTCCTGCGCTTCGGCGTCGTAGATGAGCTTGCCGTGGCATACCGGGCAGGCAAGCAGTGCAATCTGGCGTTTATCCATGGGTTCTGTCCTTCCCCGGCTGTTTAAGCTGTTGGTCCAAGGCGGTAACCAGTGCGGCGTCCGGTCGGGCGATCACGTCCAGGACCCAGAGGTCGTTACCCGTGATCGCGCCGCATTTTACGCCATCCTTGGCGGTCATCACGACCGGTCCATGTGGAAAATCCAGGTCCCCGGAATGGAAGCGGTGATGATCATCAAACGGATGGGGAATGACCCGAGCGCCGAGGTCGTCCAGCGTATCAAAGAAACGACCGGGGTTCCCTATCCCCGCAACGCCATTCACGACCCGACCGTTGAGCCATTCCAACGGCTGCGTGTCACCCGTGGCGAGATTCCGGAGCGTTGTAGGCACCAGGTCGACCGGGTAAAGGTGCTGCCCGGCAAGTGCCCCAGAGTGAAGTGAGGGATGACTGGGTTCGCCGGTGCTGAGACAGAAATCCACCTCCCCTGCCCGTTCCAGCGGCTCCCGAAGGGGGCCAACGGGCATCAGGGCACCGTTGCCGACACCCCGGGCCCCATCGAAGATGCAGAATTCCAGTGTCCTTGCGAGCGCGTAGTGCTGCAGGCCGTCATCACAGATCAGCACATCACCCAGCCGCTGTTGCTCAACGTAGGTCGCGGCACGGGAGCGTTTGGGGTCGACGAGCACATGCACACCCGTTTGCTGCGCCAGCATCACCGGCTCATCACCACAATCCGCCGGATCCGACTCCGGGCCCACCAGACAGGGATAATGATCCGGCTTCGCGCCGTAGCCACGGCTGAGAATGACGGGCCGCCAACCGGAGGCCTTCAGGTGCCCAACAAGCCAGGCGGTGAAGGGGGACTTGCCAGTGCCGCCGACCGTGATGTTGCCCACCACCAGCACCGGGAACGGGGAGTGGTGAACGGCTCTCCGGCCTTCACGGTACGCCTGCCGACGCCGCTTCACCAGCCAGCCGTACAGCGATGCCAGGGGCGCCAGCCACCCCAGGGGGCGTTTTCCCGTATACCAGAGGCGCTGAAGCGTATCCCCCATAACCAGCCCTGCCGTCAGCCTTCCTCGGAGAACTGCAACCGATGCAGCGCCGCATAGGCGCCGTTGCGCTCCAGCAACTCGCGGTGGCTCCCGATCTCGGCCAGTCGCCCGCCGTCCATGACAGCAATTCGGTCCGCGGACTCGATGGTAGAGAGACGGTGCGCAATCACCAGCGTCGTGCGCCCGGCCATGACTTCCTCAAGCGCCTCCTGGATATGGCGTTCGGATTCCGTGTCCAGGGCCGAAGTGGCTTCGTCCAGGATCAGGATCGGGGCATCCTTAATAAGAGCCCGCGCAATCGCCAGACGCTGGCGCTGGCCGCCGGAAAGCAGCACGCCGTTGTCGCCCACCACAGTATCGAACCCGTCCGGAAGGTCCTCGATGAACGACAGCGCATGGGCCTTGCGTGCGGCCTCACGGACCGTTTCCCGATCCGCGCCGCTCATCTCGCCATAGGCAATGTTGTTGGCCACGGTATCGTTGAACAGAACGACGTTCTGGGTCACCAGCGCGATCTGGCGACGCAGCGCATCAAGGGAGAAATCCCTCACAGAGACATGGTCAATCCGTATGTCCCCGTCCGTCAGTTCATAGAAGCGCGGGATGAGACTCACCAGGGTCGACTTGCCACTGCCCGAGCGCCCAACCAGTGCCACCGTTTCCCCCGGGGCCACGTTCAGGCTGATGCCCTGCAGCACGTAATCATACTGCTCCTGATAGTGGAACCAGAGGTCCTCAAAATCGATCCGGCCATCAACCCGGCCCGGGTCATGGGTGCCGGTATCCTGCTCCTCGGGGTAATCAATGCTCTCGAAGATGCTCTGGGAGGCCGCAATGCCTTTCTGGATCTTCGAATGCACCGAGGTCAGCTGCCGCACAGGCTTGGCCATGGTCGAGGCGGCCGTAATAAAGGCCACGAACTGGCCGGTGGTCATTGTCCCCTGGAATTCCGGCGACAGTGCCACGTAGATCAGGAAACCAATCGCCAGCGATACCAGTATCTGCACTACGGGTGTGCTGATCGCCTGTGTTTTCGCCATCTTGAGGCTCTGGCGCAGGTTGTCCCGGCTCACCTTGCGGAAACGGCCGGATTCCCGCTGCGCGCCACCGAAGGTGCGGACCACGCGGTAGCCGGTAATGGCCTCGGAAGACACATGGGTAACGTCCCCCATGGAGTACTGGATGCGTCGGCTGATGCGCCGGAAGCGCCGGCTTACGTAGCCGATGATCCAGCCGATCACCGGCCCCACCGCCAGGAACAGCAGGGTCAGCTTCCAGTTGGTATAGAACATGAACCCGAGCAGGCCCACTACGGTCAACCCTTCCCGCAGGATGATGGTGACCGCCTCGGTGGCGGCATCCGTAACCTGCTCAATGTTGAAGGTGATCTTGGAAACCAGGTGACCGGATGAGGTCTGGTCGTAGAATCGTGATGGCACCCGCATCAGGTGATCAAAGACCTGGATGCGCATGGCGTTGACGATGTTACGCCCGACGTAGTTCATGTAGTACTTGCTGAAGAAAAACCCGATGCCCCGGACCGCGAACACGCCAATGATCAGCAGGGGCAGGAAGAGCCGGTTCTCCGGCGTCGGATTCTCGAGCGCTTCGATCACGAACTCCATGGACCAGGCCATGGCAGTGGAGGCGCCGGCGTAGACGACATTGCCAAGAGTGGCCACGAGGAAGGCCACCCAGAACGGGATGGCGTAACGCAGCAGTCGCTTATAGACCTGCCAGCTGGTCAGGTCCGTCATGTCGGAATCATTCGCCATTGGCGTCGGAGCTGTTCTGGGTGCTGATGCTCAGCCCGGTGAACCCGAGGCTGCCGGCAACGTCCATGGCGCGGACCACGAGTTCGTGGCGGGCATCCGCATCGGCGGTAATGATGAATGGCAGGTCGGTGTTGCCATCAGCAACGCCCTGGATCCGTTCATTCAGGGCTTCGCGGTCAACCCCATCGAGGCGTTGACCGTTGATGGAATAGACACCATCGGCGCTGATCTCCACGTCAATCTGCTCCGTCTCCTGCTCGGCTTCGGTCCCTTCCGCCTCGGGAAGGTCGATCTGGAGCTCTGTCTCACGCGTGAAGGTCGTTGAGACCATAAAGAAGATCAGCAGCAGGAAGACCACGTCGATCAGTGGTGTGAGGTTGACGGAAACCTCCTGTTGCGACTGGCGCCGGAACTTCACTGCTCACCGTCCTCGTCGACAATGATGTCACGGTCCCCGTGGACGACTTCCACGAGCTTGATCGCCTCCTGCTCCATATTCACCACCATTTCGTCCACCCGGCGGATGAAGAAACGGTGGAAGATCAGCGCGGGAATCGCGACCGTCAGACCGGCTGCCGTTGTGATCAACGCTTCGGAGATGCCACCGGCGAGCGCGCCGGGATCGCCTACACCAGCGAGCTGGATCTGGGAGAAGACTTTGATCATCCCAATGACCGTACCCAGCAGGCCCAGCAGCGGCGTGATGACAGCGATGGTCCCGAGCGGGTTCAGGAAACGTTCGAGCTCATGCACCACCTGAGAGGCCTCGTGCTCGATACTTTCCTTCATGATGTCACGGCCATGCTTGGCGTTGGTGAGCCCGGCCGCCATGATCCGGCCAATCGGCGAGGATTCCTGGATCGCCTTGAGCCGACGCGAGTTCAGCTCCTTCTTCTTGATCAGGCGCCAGAGTTCGTTGGTGGTCGCCGCCGGCGCAATGCGGCTGATCCGCAGCGCGTAGAACCGCTCAATGATGATGGCCAATGCCAGGATGGAACAGATCAGCAGCGGAATCATGATGAACCCGCCGGGCCTCAGAAGCTCGAGCACACGCCTTCTCCATGCTGTTGAACAAGCGCCGTTACTTTAGCACAGGCGCGCCTTGTGCCCACAATCCCGAGTCTGCGTCACCCGCCAACCGCCCTCTTCCGGGATCAGCGATACTTCTCCCGAGCGGGGTGTGAATATCCGTCGACCGCCCGCCTGCTCGTAACGCGCCAGTGCGGGTGCCCCGGCTTCGCCGCTGTACCAGTCCGGCGGCGCTATGATCGAGACCACCGGTGCCAGCGCCTCGATGAAGCCAAGCTGGGATGAGCGTGCCACGCCTCCGCGCGGTGCCAGCAATAACCCGATGCTTTCGGGGTTGTCCAGATTCCTGAGCAGACGCCGTTCGCCACGACGATCCAGCGGGCCGGTCAGCATTGCCCGCCGCCCCCTTGCCTCAACCATCAGGCTGCATACGCCCTCTCCGGCACGGATACCAGTGACACGGATGGACTCAGTATCGGTACCGCCTGCGGAGTCGCACTCCTCGGCCGCTGCGGTCTCTCTGATCGGGGGCAACGCTGGTGACTGCCAGTGCTCACTCCGCGCCATTTGCGGATGGCCCAGCACCAGGTAATCCACAGCATCGATCCCCCTGGCCTCCAGCCAGGGTGCGACCCGGTCACGGGTTGTTTCCCGGGTACGGGCATCGGGCTCGCGGGCGTCGAACAGCAGGGTTCTGGACCCATTGCGAACCAGTACCACAGGCCCACCGACACCATCCGGAATCCGCATGACCACGCCCCCTTCAGCCTGGGCTCCCTGATCATCGCCAGCGAAAGGAATAAGGCACAGCACGCTTATCGCGAGGCCCCGGTAGTACCGCCCAAGGGGCAGGAGCAGGCAAAGTACAAGCCCGGCACCAAGCGCCGCAGCGCTTCCACTGGGAACCGGCAGCCTGAAGGCACCTTCTTCAGCCCAGCCGAGGAGGCTCCAAAGCCCAGCCACTGCCAGATCCACACCGGGCGCCATCCAGCTCGCCGATACCGGATGCAGCAGCACCAGAGGCATAGCGACCAAAAGCACCGGCATGATCACCACGGAAAGCCAGGGTATCGCCACCAGGTTCACCAGAAAGGCAATCCCGGAAGGTGTCATATCATGCCAGAGCAGCAACGGCGCCAGGCCGGCAACAACCGCAAGCTGTGCGGTCATGAGCCCGGAAAGACCGCCGGGATTCTGAAAGCGCGCCCCCATGGCCAGGATCAGGCAGGCCACGGCACCAAAGGACAACCAGAACCCCGGACCCCATACTGCCCTGGGCTCAATCACCACAACCGCCAACAGGGCTAACAGCCAGGCGTCCCAGAGCCGCCACTGGCGACCACAGGTCAGTACCCACGCGCCGACGGTCACCATGACCAGGGCCCGCTGGGTGGGAACCGTAAAGCCCGCCAGCAACGCATAGCCGGTAGCGGCCAGACACACCAGGATGAACGCTGCCCACCTCCCCGCAGTTGGACGCCGATGGGCCATCCGCGTAATGGGCGCTCCCAGTACCAGCCCCGCGAATGTCGCGACCAGCCCGACGTGCAGGCCGGAGATCGCGACGAGGTGCTGGGTGCCGGTTGCGTTGAGTCGCTCCCAGTCCTCATCGCGCAGGCCAGCGCGGCTGCCGAGCAGCAGCGCTTCCACCAGCTCTGGGTGACGCAGTCTTTCGAGGTGGGCGTTGAGGCGATGGATTAACGCTATCCGCGCTGCATGATAACGGCAGGCGAGCCCGCAGGATTCCGGTGAGTGGTCCATGTGGGAGACGGTTGCCAGCGCCCCGACCCGCTCCTGCCAGAGCCAGCGCTCAAACCCACCGCTGCCTTCATTGAGAGGAGCCCGCGGGGGTCGCAGGCGGACCTTGATCGTGAGTCCACCGCTGACTGAGTGGCGCGAGTGAGAGGCATCCAGGGTCATCCGGATGCGCTCCGGCAGGGACGCGCCATCCCCGTTACGGCAGAGCACGAACGCCAGTCGACCGGCGCTGGTACGGCTTGCCGGTTCGCAGACATAACCCGTAACGGTTACCGGATCCGGCCACCGATCAATTGCCCCGGCTGGCTCCGACCCCGGCCAATCCATTAAGATAAGCGCTGCTGCCAGCGCCAGCATCCCTGCGCGCATCGTGCTCTTCCCTGTTGATCCGCGGTTCCGTTCGGGTGAGGTAAGCTTCATTCATGGACAGACGTTTTTTCAAGCGCCTCATCCCTCACCCGGATCAGCTGCGCCGGTTCCGCGCATTGCGGTTCCTTGGCAGCCTGCTGCATGAACCCAACCTGTGGCACATCAACCGCCACTCGGTCTCAAGGTCCATCCTTCTGGGCGTGTTCTGGTGCATGGTCCCCATGCCCTTCCAGAGCGTACCAGCCGCCATGACGGCGGTCTGGTTCAACGCCAACCTGCCCCTGACCCTGATCACGCTCTGGATCAGCAATCCGGTGACTATGGGCCCAATGCTCTATGCCGGCTATGTTGTGGGCACCCTCGTTCTCGGGCGCCCGGAGGAGGCGGAACATTTCCAGTTGAGCTGGGAATGGATCAGCAGCCGCCTGATCGAGGTGGGTGTTCCGCTCTACATGGGCTCGCTGATCCTGGGCGTTGTCTTCTCAGTCGCCGCCTATTTCGCCATCCAACAGCTCTGGCGGCGGCGGGTGCGACAACGCTGGCATCAGCGAAAGCGGGATCGCCAGCTCAGGGACGGTCCTCACTGAGCCCGCCATGATCCAGGCGCATAACACGCCCCATCTCCTGCGCCAGCTCCAGGTCATGGGTTGCCACGACAAAGGCTGAGTCCAGCTGTTCATTGAGCTCGCGCATCAGCGCCTGGATGCGTTCGCCGGTGTCGTCGTCCAGGTTGCCCGTGGGCTCGTCCATAAGCACACAGCGCGGATCGTTAACCAGCGCCCGGGCAATGGCCACGCGCTGGCGTTCCCCGCCGGAAAGCTCTGACGGCTTGTGCTTCAACCGCTCACCCAGCCCCACACGTTCCAGCAGATCCTGGGCCTTGGCCCTCGCCTGCCTGGGACTGAAGCGCCCCAGCGCGGCCGGAAGGGCTACGTTGTCCAGCGCGCTGAACTCCGCCAGAAGGTGATGGAACTGGTAGACGAACCCAAGGGTGCGATTGCGGAAGCGGCAGCGCTCACGCTCGCGCATGCTGTGGATGTTCTTCCCATCGATCAGGACTTCCCCCTCACTGGGGCGATCCAGTCCACCCAGCATGTTGAGCAGCGTCGTCTTGCCCGAGCCGGAACTCCCCACGATGGCCAGGGTCTCCCCCTTGGCAACCGACAGATTGACATCCGAGAACACCCGCAGCGTGTCCCGCCCTTCCTGGTAGGTCTTGGCCAGGCCCTCGCACTGGATAATCGGTGTCTCATTCATAACGCAGGGCCTCCGCCGGCTGCACCCGTGAGGCGCGCCACGCCGGGTAGATGGTTGCAAGCAGGCTCATCGCAAGGCCGGCGCCGCTGACGATGAGCACGTCATTGAGCTGAAGCTCGGACGGCAGATAGCTGATGAAGTACACGTCCGCACTCAGGAACTGCATGCTCAGCACGCTCTCGACCCACTCGATCACGCTGCTGATGTTGAGCGCCAGCAGCACACCCAGGCCGGTGCCGATAAGGGTTCCGCCCACGCCGATCACGCCCCCCTGGATGATGAATACCGCCATAATACCGGCCGGGGTCATGCCCATGGTCCGGAGGATGGCGATATCCGCTTTCTTGTCCGTCACCACCATGACCAGCGCCGAAACGATGTTGAACGCGGCCACCGCCACGATGAACATCAGCAGCAGGCCGATCATGGTTTTCTCCATCTGGATGGCCTGGAACAGGTTGCCATGGGTCTGGGTCCAGTTCATGGTCCGGTAGGCCCCTGGCAGGGAGTCGGCTATGCGGTTGGCAACCGTGGGTGCCTGGAACAGGTTCTTCACCTGGATCCGCACCCCCTGTGCCCTGTCCCCGAGGCGGAGCAGCTTGCCGGCATCCTTGTAGTGGATCAGTGTGTAGCTGCTGTCGAGTTCCGCCCCCACGCTGAACGTGCCCACCAGTGTGAAGCGCTTCAGCCTTGGCAGGACCCCTGCCGGCGACACGGATGCCTCCGGCATCACCACGGTGACCCGATCCCCAAGGCGGATGCCGAGCTTCCTCGCCAGCGCCTCCCCAAGGACAATGCCGAATTCACCGGCGCGCAGATCGGACAGGCTGCCGTGAGTCATGTGCTTTTCAATGATCGAGACATCGGGCTCATGCTCGGGGTCGACGCCGTTGATCATCGCTCCCTGGACCTCGCCCCTGCCTGTCAGCATGCCTTCGGCTCTGGAGAATGGGGCCACGCCGGTCACTTCCGGGTTGGATTCGGCAACCTTTGCCACATCGCGCCAGTCATCCATGCCCTCAGGGCTTTCAACCACCGCATGGGGGACCATGCCCAGGATCCGCTCCCGCAGTTCCCGGTCAAAACCGTTCATCACCGACAGTACCGTGATCAGAACCATGACCCCGAGGATCAGGCCCAGCATGGATACCAGCGAGATGAAGGAAATGAAATGATTGCGTCGCTTGGCGGCGGTGTAGCGCAGGCCGATGAATACGGAGAGGGGTCTGAACATAGATGCGTACCGGAATCCTTGGGCAGGTCGGCCGTGCCTGCACTGTGATGAATCACTGTTACACTCAGTGGGACCGGGTCCAGGAGAAAACCATGCCGTCAGACCACGATCCCGAGCGTCGCCAGTTCTATCGGATCGAGGACCGCGTTGGCCTCGAGCGCCGTCTTCTGGACGGGGAACCCTCTGGTCCCCCGGAAACCCTCTTTGAGGGCGGTGAAACCCTGCCGCTGGAGGAGGAACTGCGCCGTCATGACGCTGACATCCGTCACCAGATCGGTTTGCTCTCCGAAAGTGACCGGATACTCTCCCAGCTCGCCCGCGCCCTGAACGATAAGCTCGACACGGTGGCGCGGATTATGACCTTTCAGCAGAATCCCTTGCAAGACAGCGAATGGGTCCATGTCACCCTCAGTGAAGGCGGGCTATCCTTTATTACTGCGGAACCGCCCCCTGAGCAGGGAACCCTTATGGCGCTCCGGCTGACGCTGATGCCCGAGCTCAGTCAGGTTGCCGCCTATGCCCGGCTGGTCACAATCGATAACACCCCCGAGGGCACGCGGCTGCACCTGCAGTTCCATAAGCTCGAGGATGCCGAGCGTCAGCAGATCGCGCGTCATGTACTGCGACTCCAGGCACGGGAACGCCAGCAGGCCCGGCAACGCCGTGAACTCGGGGACGAGCCGGGATGACTCGACGCAGCTCGCTTGTACGCTATAGTTAGGGGAACACCCATGGATTACCGAGGCTGACCGGAACCACAATCATGCGCACACCGAATGCCCGAAAGGCCTTTCGCCCGTTTGCCGCCCTGACTCTACTGCCACTGGTCGCATCCATTGGCATCGCTCAGGACATGGCAAATCCGGAAACCGACGCCGACGAGGCGCGTCAAGAGCAGGAACAACGGAGTCAACGCACGACCCAGCCCCTTAGCCTCAAGATTCAGGAGGAAGGGAAGGTTCGTATGCCACGCAGGGGCGAACACATGGATTCAGTGCGTAGCCGTTTCGGCGAGCCCGAGGCAAGCCGGGGTCCGGTGGGTGAGCCCCCGATCACCCGCTGGCAATACCCGGAGTTCGTAGTGATCTTCGAGGGTCAGTCGGTGATCGACAGCGTTACGGAGCCTGACAGCAACGACTGAAGCCGCTACGCTGACGCTCTCAGAGCCCATGCCAGAGGTCTTTCAAACCGTGCGCCGTTTCCGTCTTGCCGCCGAATGGGCGCCCCAGGGCGCCATCCTTATGGCCTGGCCCCAACCCGATTCCGACTGGTCGGATCTTCCTGACCATGCGGAGCCGACCTTCACCGCCATTGCCCGTGCGATCCTTCTTGAACAGGATCTGATCCTTTGCGTAAGAAACAGCGCCCAATCGTCTGATATGGATGAAAAATTAGTATCAAAAAACGACAGGGGCAGACTTTTTACGGTAGTGGTACCGACCAACGACACCTGGGCCCGGGATTTCGGCCCCCTGACCCTGACTGACGGCTCAACCCACCGCCTGCTCGACACGACCTTCAACGGCTGGGGCAACAAGTTTCCCTCAGACAAGGACAACAGGGTAAACCAGGCAATCCACGAAGCAGGCGCCCTCGGGATCCTTCCCCTGGAAAGCGACCCCCTGGTGGTGGAAGGTGGCGCCCTGGAAACGGACGGCGACGGCACCCTCCTGGTGAATCGGCCCTGCGTGCTCAACCCGAACCGGGGCAATCCAGAGCCCACAACAGAGCGGATGAGCCAGTGGTTCAGTGAGCGCCTCGGGGCGGAGCACATTCTCTGGCTGGACCATGGCCACCTGGAGGGTGACGACACGGACGGCCATATCGACACGCTGGCGCGCTTCGTTGACCCCAGCCATATCGTTTACCAGAACTGCGATGACCCGAACGATCGGCACTATACGGAATTGCAGGCAATGGCTCAGGAGCTGGCGGAGCTCAAGGATCCCCGTGGACAGCCCTACCACCTCACGGCACTGCCCTGGCCGGACCCGGTGTACGACGACCAAGGCGACCGACTGCCTGCCACCTACGCGAACTTCCTGATTACAAACCAGTCCGTGCTGGTGCCATGCTATGACCTGCCTCAGGATGGTGAAGCGTGCCGGGTTCTGGCGGAGTGTTTCCCGGAGCGCCGCATCCAGGGCATCCAATGCCGCCCGCTGATCCATCAGGGCGGCAGCCTTCACTGCCTGACCATGCAGCTGCCACCGGGAGCCGTGCCCCATGCGCCCTGACCGCTCATTTACCGCCGCCGCCATCCAGCAGAGCTGCGGGCCGGACCGCGAGGGCAACCTGGCCCATTCCGCGCACCTGGTCGAGCGCGCTGCGGAACGCGGTGCGAACCTTGTCGTGCTTCAGGAGCTGCACACTGGCCCCTACTTCTGTCAGGAAGAAGCCACGGACGTTTTCGATCAGGCCGAATCCATCCCCGGCCCCACCACCCGGTTCCTGGGCGAACTCGCCGCTGAACTGGGCGTGGTCATCGTCGGTTCCGTTTTTGAGAAACGCATGGCGGGCGTCCACCACAATACGGCGGTGGTGCTGGACAGCGACGGCAGTCTGGCGGGCATCTATCGCAAGATGCATATCCCAGACGACCCCGGCTTCTACGAGAAGTTCTACTTCACCCCGGGTGACGCCAGCCCGGATGCCTTCCGGCCGATCCGGACCTCCCTGGGGGCGCTGGGGGTCATGGTGTGCTGGGATCAGTGGTACCCGGAGGCCGCCCGCCTGATGGCGCTGGCCGGCGCCGAGGTCCTGATTTACCCCACTGCCATCGGCTGGGATCCCGAAGACGACGCGGATGAGCAGACGCGCCAGCTCGATGCCTGGGTCACCGTCCAGCGGGGGCACGCCATCGCCAATAACCTGCCTGTGATCGCCCCCAACCGTCACGGCTTTGAAGAGGCTCCAGACGGCTCCGGAAACGGCATCCAGTTCTGGGGCAACAGCTTCATCTGTGGCGGCCAGGGCGAATTCCTGGCCCGAAGCGGTGCCGAGGGCGATGACACCCTGCTGGCGACCATCGACCCTGATCGAACCGACGCCCTGCGGCGTATCTGGCCCTATCTGCGGGATCGCCGCGTGGATGCCTACGACCACCTGACCCGACGCGTGAGGGACTGATGCAGAATGCCGACCTGCTCCAGCAGACCACCGACCAGCTCAACCGGGTGCTGCTGGGCAAGCGCGAACAGGTACGCCTGGCCCTGTGCTGCGTGCTGGCCCAGGGGCACCTGCTGATCGAGGACATTCCGGGCATGGGCAAGACCACGCTCTCCCATGCGCTGTCCGGAACCCTGGGACTCAGCTACAACCGCATCCAGTTCACCAGCGACCTGATGCCGGCAGACCTGCTGGGCTTTTCCATGTACGACAAGGAAGCCGGTGACCTGGTGTTTCACCCCGGCCCTATCTTCGCCCAGGTAATCCTGGCGGACGAGATCAATCGGGCCTCCCCGCGCACCCAGAGCGCGCTGCTCGAGGCCATGGAAGAGCGCCAGGTCTCGATCGAGGGCGAGACCCGGGCTCTGGACGAGCCCTTCTTCGTGATTGCCACGCAGAATCCCCTGGACCAGCGCGGCACCTTTCCCCTGCCCGAGAGCCAGCTTGATCGCTTCCTGATGCGCTTAACCCTGGGCTACCCGGACGAACGCGCCGAGCGCGAGCTGCTCATGGGCCAGGACCGGCGCAGCATGACTGCTGAGTTGGCACCGCTGCTCTCCCCGGACGTCCTTCGGCGGATGCAGGGGTTGCTTTCGGACATCACTGTCTCCGACGCGTTGCTGGACTACATCCAGCGTATCCTGGCCTACAGCCGTGATATTCCCGGTGTCCTTTACGGGCTTTCCCCCAGGGCCGGGCTGGGCCTTCTACGCGCCGCTCGGGCCTGGGCGCTGCTCGAAAACCGCGGCCACGTGCTTCCCGACGACGTACAGGCGGTACTGCCCAGCGTGGTGGAACACCGCCTGGTGGATGACCATCACAACCGCCAGGAGATGCTCTCCCAGCGGATCCTGCGCGACGTGCCCGTGATCGTGTAGCGCCGCCCCCTGCCCCGGCGTTACCATGGGCACCATTGATTGACACCGTTTTCCCGATAGAGGAACAGCATGAGCGACAGCAACCATCATCGCCTGATCATTCTCGGCTCCGGCCCCGCGGGCTACACCGCAGCAGTCTACGCCTCGCGCGCCAACCTCAACCCCACGCTGATCACCGGCATTGAGGTGGGCGGCCAGCTCACCACCACCACGGACGTTGAGAACTGGCCAGGCGATATTGAAGGCCTTCAGGGTCCGGACCTGATGGAGCGCATGAAGGATCATGCCCAGCGTTTCAACACCGAACTGGTGTACGACCACATCAATGGTGCGGACCTGAGCCAGCGCCCCTTCACGCTGACCGGCGATTCAGGCACCTACACCTGCGATGCCCTGATCATCGCGACCGGTGCAAGTGCCATGTACCTGGGCCTGGAATCCGAGGAGAAGTTCATGGGCCAGGGCGTGAGCGCCTGCGCCACCTGTGACGGTTTCTTCTACCGCAACCAGGACGTGGCCGTGATCGGCGGTGGCAACACCGCCGTCGAAGAAGCGCTCTACCTCTCCAATATCGCCAACAACGTCACCCTGGTCCACCGCCGCGACCAGCTGCGCGCTGAGAAGATCCTGCAGGACAAGCTGTTCGCCAAGGACAACGTCCACATCATCTGGGATCACACGCTCGAGGAAGTACTGGGTGATGCCACCGGCGTTACCGGCGCCCGCCTGAAGAACAAGCATTCCGGAGAGACCCGGGATCTGGACGTGGCCGGCGTTTTCATCGCCATCGGCCACAAGCCCAATACCGACCTGTTCCAGGGCCAGATGGACATGAGCGGCGGCTATATCCGAATCCGCAGCGGCCTGGAAGGCATGGCGACGGAAACCAGCGTGCCCGGCGTCTTCGCCGCCGGTGATGTGGCCGACCACGTCTACCGCCAGGCGGTGACCTCGGCCGGCTTCGGTTGCATGGCGGCACTGGACGCCGAGAAGTATCTCGACGGCCTCGCCTGACCCCGGGCCATGGCCGCGCTTCCCTGGCTGGATACGGGCTCGCACTGGTTTCCCGACCCGGAAACGGCACTGGATGACCCCGATGGCCTGCTGGCCATCGGAGGTGACCTTCATCCCGAGCGCATCCTGAGAGCCTACAGCCAGGGCATCTTCCCCTGGTTCTCTGATGACCAGCCCATTCTGTGGTGGTCCCCCAACCCGCGCTGTGTCCTTTTCCCGCCCCGTGTCCACATCTCGCGCAGCCTCCGCCGCCGCCTGAACCAGCAGGACCTGCGCATCACGGTGGACTGCGCCTTCCGCGATGTAATCCACGACTGCGGAGCGCTCCGTCATGAAGGCACCTGGATCACTGCGGACATGGAGGCGGCTTACAGCCACCTCCATGATCTCGGCCATGCCCATTCGTTCGAGGCCTGGAACGCGCACGGTGAGCTGTCTGGAGGTCTCTACGGGGTCGCCATAGGTCGCTGCTTCTTCGGCGAATCCATGTTCAGCCGCGAGCGCGATGCCTCAAAAGTGGTGTTCGCCCACGTCGCCCGCCAGCTTGAGCGCTGGGGCTATGCCATGATGGACTGTCAGGTGGAGAACCCACACCTGATGAGCATGGGAGCCGAACGGATTTCACGGCGACGCTTTTTGACTATACTCAGGGAGAACGTGGAGCGCCCCGCCGGGCACGACTGGCGGATGGACTGGTTCTGGGGCCAGGAGTCCAATGCATGAGCAGTCTCAAGACGCTGATCTTCTTTGCTACCCCTGAACATCCCTGCAGTTACCTGGAGGATCGCCAGGCTACGACCATGTTCGTGGATCCCAGGGCACACGTGGACCGCAACCTCTACACCCAGCTCACAGAGCTCGGCTTCCGCCGCAGCGGCTCCCATTACTATCGACCGCACTGCCGTGGGTGCAACGCCTGCATCCCGGTGCGGGTTCCGGTTGAGCGGTTCGAGCCGGATCGCTCCCAGCGCCGTGTAAGGCGCGACAACCGCGATCTGACCCTGATTCAGACTCCGGTGCGCTTCGACGAGGAGATCTACGATCTCTACGAGCGCTACATCGTCGAACGCCATCACGACGGCGACATGTACCCGCCGAGCCGGGAACAGTTCACCTCCTTCCTGATTGAGGGCAGTATCGACGGGTTTTTCCTGGAGATGCGGCGCGAAGGGCGATTGATCGCCGTCGCCGTCGTGGATGTACTGGATACCGGTCTGTCTGCCATCTATACCTTCTTCGAGCCCGGCGAGGAAAAGCGCAGCCTCGGAACCTTCGCCATTCTATGGCAGGTTCAGGAGGCTCATCGGCGCGGCCTGCCTCACCTCTACCTTGGCTACTGGATCCGCCAGTGCCGCAAGATGAGCTACAAGACCCGTTTCCGGCCACTGGAGCAGCTGGTCAACGGCCGCTGGACCGAGCTGGTTTCCTGAAACAGGCTCCCAGTTGCTCGCAGAAGGCGTCGAAACACGAGCCGAGGCGACCACACTGAAAGAGATTGGTATAGACGCGGTCCAGGGGTATTGATTTGGTGGCCCGGAGCCTGTGGGTCACCAGCCGGAAGGCTGGAAGCACCTCGTGCCCTTTAAAGACGATAGCGAAGACTGAGCTGCATGCGGTGATTGTCGTAATCGAAACGCTGCAGCGAGCTCTCATTACGGGAATAGATGGCTTCAGCCCTTAACCGCCAAGCCTTCGCCAACACCCAGTCGGAGGTGACCCCCAGCTCATATCGGTGATCCCGCCGTTGACCGGTTGCTGTACTGCCGAGCCTGAAGTCATCCGGGTAATCGCTGTAGCGATAGCCAATGTCCGCGCCGAGCGCGACAGCGCTGAACCCCAGATACTCAAGCTCTGCGGTGAGCTCCTGGCGCCGGGGCGAGTGACTGATGAAGATCCTCTCCCTTTCCAGATCCCTGCGCTCGTTGATTTCCGCCCGGTACCGCAGGCGTCCCTGCCAGTTGCTGCGTCTCTGCCTGTAAGAGGCAGCCGCGCGGTAGCGTTCGCCCTCGCGCGAACTGAACCCCGCATAGGGCGTAATATGGGTGCCCTCAAGGCTCAGGTCACAGCGATCGGACGCCTCGCTCAGACAATTCTTAACGCGATAGTCCATGTCCAGGGTGCTCTGCCACTGCCTGGATTCCCCGCCGAAGCGCAGATAGGCCTGCTTTACCTCGATCCGGGTCTGTCGTGGTCCGTTCTGGTTCACCCATGCAAGGCCCAGGCGGCCGAAATCCGCGCTGTAGTCGGATTCTGAATGGTAATGACGGCGGTAGGCTGCAACCGACACTTCAAGCGCATCACTGTGCTCTCCGTCCCCCGTCACAAGAGGGTTTCCCCTGAGCGCAAGGAGTGCGTTGCTGAAGCTGTCGGAGACCTGGGAGGGTCCGGTATCAGGAAGGCGGGAGATGTTGTCTTCGTACCCGGCCGAGAGGGATGCCAGCCCTTCCAGCGTCGACTCCGGCCTTTCCGGGGATGCCTTTTCTTTTTCCGGCTCGAGCCGGGATTGGGCCAGTCGCCTGAGGGCGTCCTCTTCTGCCTCGTCGGCAACCTGCTGGAAATAGGCCCGGGCCTTGGATTCCCGGCTGTCAGCCCTGGCCACAAGACCAAGGTTGTACAGCGCCAGATCCCGCTGGGAGCTGTCGAGAAGCCGTCCAAAATGCGCCTCGGCCTCCTCATATTCACCCAGCTTGAAATGCACAACACCCAGGTTGTAATGAAGGGCTGTTGTTTCCACCCCGCCATTCCACGCCGCTTCGAGCAGTTCGCGGGAACGCGACAGCTCGCCCGCCTTGAACGCCTCAACACCAGCCCGGAACTGCTCCTGCGGACCCAGCTGATCAGCCTCTGACGCGGGAACCGATACCGAGGCCAGAAGCCCCAGGATCAGAAACAATCCAAGCAGGCGTGACAAAATTTCCCCTGATCAATGCGTGTTGAAAACCTTCAGTACATAGACTGAGTGTAGCACTCACAGGGAAATCAGGATTGAGCTGTCAGGGTTCGTAATGCGGGTCTTCAGGGCTCCAGGGTGCCCTCGAGTTCATCCTTTGTGTCCTCGAGTTCGTCCTTCGTGTCATCAGTGTCGTCCTCAAGGTCATCGGTGGTATCGCCCAGGAAGTCATCACCGTCATCAATGGCATCATCAATCGGAACCGAGATCTCCCCTTCCTCATCAATGAGCTCTTCCTCGACGTCACCCACCTCATCGGTCAGTTCATCATCACTGCCGGTAATCACGTCGTCAGAGAATTCGTCCTGAAGACTCTCTGCCTCATCCCTGATTCCGACCTCCAGATCGTCGACGCTGTCCGACTCACCAAACTCCTCCTCAGATTCCATCTCAGTCGGCGCATTCAGCTCAATCTCGCGCATCATCTCGCCGGAGAGTTCATCCTCATCGGTCACCATCTGCATGGTGACGCCGTCCATTTCCTCCTCGGACTGCGCCAGAGCCGGCGAACAGGCCATCATAAGACCAATGATCAACGGCAGCTTGATCCACGGGCTCCGAATCGTTTCCTGGCACCTCATAAAGCCGGCTCCTGATTCTCATTGGCAAGTTCGGGCAACGGCGCCACAAAGGTTCGCCGATTGGCCCCTTTGCCAAGATGCGCGACAATCTCGCCACTTTCCGGATACGCAATTCGGAGCGGCAGCGCAATCACATTCTTGCCCGGCTCCATATCAACCTCCCAGGTCAGTTTCTGATGACCCGGGAAGCGAGTGACTTCCACATGGGGCGGTAACTCGATGGTCAGGCTGACATCATTAAGACGCGACTTGGTGTCGAAGGCCAGCTTGACGGTCTCCTCCCGATTCCAGACGGGCTCCGCCTCTACCGTCTCCACCTTTTCGGGGGACGGCACCGAGTCTTCCGTGCCCTGCATACCACTGCCCACAAAGATCCCGGCGACAAGCGCCGCGGCCACAGCGCCGCCGATGACCGATCGCTGCTTCCAGGCACCCCCGCCATAGTCGCTGCCCGTCTCGCTTCGACCTGTCGCCGCCGCCAGTACCCGGGATTCAAAATCCGTGGATGGCCCCGGAATCGTCGATTCCTCCTGTACCGCCTGCTGGACGCGTTCTTCCCACCGAAGACGACGCTCACAGTCCGGGCACTCGCGCACGTGCGCTTCAACCGCCTGGCGCTCCTGCTCGTCCAGTGCTTCGCCCGCCGCGTAGGCAGTCAGTTGGTCTCGGATATTCATACACGTCATAGTTGTCAACCCCTCATTCCTTGAGACGTAAGTCATCAAGAAAAGGTTCCAGCTCCTCGCCCAGTTCCGCCCTTAATTTTCGACGACAACGGTGCAACCTGGATTTTATCGTACCCACGGCCGTATCCAGAACCCGGGCAATGTCCTCCTGGCGCCAACCATCCACGTCATGCAGCAACACCAGGGTACGCTCATCCGGCATCAATCGGTTGAGCGCCGACGCGACCGCCTCCTTGAGGCGTTTCCCGTTCATGGCGGACTCGGGGTCATCGTGGGAACGAAGCAGGGAATCAAAGAAATCCTGGGCGTACTCATCGGAGACCACGTCCGAGGCCACGCGTTCCGCGTGCCAGGACCGTTTGCGCGTCTGGTCTATGAACTGGCGGTAAAGCACCTGCTTGAGCCAGGGGCCCCGATGGTCAACGGCAAGCACCTCATCCGCCTTGGGATAAAGCCGGGTCAGCACTTCCTGGACCAGGTCCTCGGCGTCTTCCTGCCTGCCGGTCAAACGATAGGCAAAACGGTAGAGGGCGGTCAGGTGGGGTTGTACAGCCTCCTCGAACTGCTTCTCCCGAGACGGTTTCCTGAACGGAATGATGGCCACTACAACAACCCTGGGAGCTTAATCACGCTCACAACAACCCTTATTCGCGGAAAACAAAAATACTTTTATAAGGATAGCCTATTACCGCGTGACCATGGAAATACTGCCCTCCGGGTTCTTTTTGTGATGTAGATCACAGAATGTAACGCCCACTACACCTCCTGAAACTTTTCGTTACTTTTTTGGAACCCTTTGCAGAGTCCCCTCGTTTCAGTCCCCGAATCATGAACCAGCAGTAACGCTGCCCGTTCAACGCACCAAAACAAGAAAAGGTAGTTAAGTTATGCGTACTTACAACAAAACGCTTATCGGCGTCGCCCTGGCGACCCTGGGGCTTGCCGGTTGCCTGGAGAGCGGTGGCCCGGGGGGCAACGCCAATACCCAGCCGAATATCGAGACATCGGGCCCATCAGCCATCGAGCGGGGTCCCCATCCGGTGTTCAAACCTCTGGAGTCGCAGTTCCCCCTGCCCAGTGACGCTCTGCTGTTCCTCAGCGACGCCGATGACGGAACCATGTTGAACGGCAACTTCGTGGATCCGGATTCACCGGACTATAACCCGGTTACGGCCGGCATCGGGCACCTGGACGGCAACTCGGTACTGGAACCCTTCGATATCCGCATCAGCGAGAGCATTGATCCGGAGACCCTGGACGCCCGGGATTTCATTGAACGCGATGACGAGGTGATTCCCAATCCGGACCAGACCGTATTCCTGATTCCCCTGACCCAGCCGAGCGGTGACAGCCGCTTCCCGCTCGAGGATGAGGTTGCCGGCATTTCCCGCATGGATCGGTATGAGCGTGCCCAGCGACTTCTGGAGAGCGACGACGAGGCGGAACGCACCGAGGCCAACCAGATCCTGGACGAACTGGTTGCCGAGAACCAGCGCATCCGTGTCGAGGTGATCAGCCTGGATGGCGGCACCGACAACACCATCCGGATTCTGCCCCTGGAGCCACTGCGGCCCAACACCAAATATGCGGTGGCTGTCACCAATGGCATCACCACCCAGTCCGGAACGGCCCTGGTCGGTGCGCCCAGCTACCAGACGGTCGCTGATCCCGAGCGTACCCTGTCCAACCCCGCCCTGCAGCCGTTCCGGGATGCTACCGTGCCTGCCCGTCGGATCGCCGCGCGCTATTTCGACCTCAAGCGCAGCGCCACTGGCGATGCCGGGTCCATTCCGGATTTCGATGACGTGACTTTCTCCACCACCTTCACCACTACGGGTGTGGATGACGTTCTGCTTGCCAACGCGGCGCCACAGACCCACTTCGAGGACAGCGTACGCACCAGTGAGCGCAAGGCGGCACTGGAGAAGCTCCTCGACGGCACCTATAACCTGAGCGGCGTTCCCCTGGATGACAGTGCGAGCGACAGGGACAAGGCCATCAACCAGAAGCTCTTCGAGCTGCTTGCCCAGGAAAACGGGGATGCCGATCCCCTGCTGTTCCACGAGCAAGACGTGGAGCTCTTCGACCCGGCACTGGCTCAGCTCCTGATCGAAGCACGGGATAACCGCCAGGCGGTGACCTACCAGGATATTGCCCGTGACACGGACGGTTCCCTGGACCCGGATACGGCGCTGATCGCCCAGGCCGCCGCGGTGCGGGCGGTTGACCTGGTTCGTGCCACGGC
>JBNJEG010000016.1:0-26662 GCA_051745655.1 Pseudomonadota bacterium | reverse complement strand
CTGCGCCGCGCCAACCATAAGTTTGAGCGCCGCTTCCGGCGCCTTGAGCAGCAGCTGGAAGTCTCAGGTGAAGGCTTTGAAGGGCGGGATATCGAGGCGCTTGAAGCCATCTGGCAAAAAGCCAAGCGCGCCTCGGACGCGGACAGCTGAGGTCGGTAAGCCGGTCAGAATACGTACAATCCGTTACCCTTGCCCCCTCTCCCTAATGGCCTGAATGGACTACAGTAATCAGTACATGGGCGGCATCAATCGGGGAGGGTATATGCGGCTTGGACAACTCGTTAATCACTGGGAGCAGCACGCACGCGGCCGGCTGGCCGATGAGCAGGTTGCAGTACGGCTCTCGGATGATGACGAACGGCGGCTTGAAGCCCTGTCGCGGCAGTATCCGCTCAAGTCCCGCGAGGCGCTGCTGCGTGATCTGATCAACGCGGCCCTGACCGATCTTGAGGTGTGCTTTCCGTATCGTGAAGGTAACCGTGTGGTCGCGCGTGACGAGGATGGCTTCGAGATCTACGAAGATGCCGGAATGACGCCGCGCTTTCTCAACCTCTCCCGCAAGTACATGCAGCAGCTCAAGGGCGACGCCTCGCGCGTAGCGTGACGTCCGCCCCTGCTGCCTACTTCTGGCGGCCCGGTTCCGGCAGATCGGACAGGGCCGCGTTCAGAAGATCCCTCAGCAATTCCTCTTCCGAGTAATCGGGATACAGCTCCGCCAGCGCGCGCAGACGTGCCGCGTCCTCCAGCGTCACGTTCACTTCATACTCGTTCTTGCCATCATCCGGTGTGCGTTCCCCGGATTCCCACTGTTTCGGCAGATCCGCGATTTTCATGGTCTTGCGTCGCTCCGGTACTGTTGGGCCATACTAAAGGGGTTCAACCGGTTTCATCCTAGCACGGAGCCACCGGTATTGCCCGCAGCGAAGGGGACCTGCTTACATGACCGAACTGCATCCCGCCCTCAGGGAAAACATCCGACTTCTTGGCGAAATTCTTGGTGATTGCGTCCGGGAAAAGCCCGGCCCGGAATGGTATGAACGGGTGGAGGCGGTGCGCCAGGCTGCCAAGGCGGACCGCATGCAGGAAAGCGGCTCCGGGCAGCGCCTGGCCGAACTGCTGGCGAGCCTGACGGATGATCAGCTGGTTCCGGTTACCCGGGCCTTCAACCAGTTCCTGAACCTGGCCAACCTGGCGGAGCAGTACCACGGCATTCGCCGTCACCGCGAGCCCGCGGAGCAGGGTCCGGATGAATCCGTGCGCGCGACGCTGTCACGCCTGGCGGAGCAGGGCGTGGCACCGGCGCGGCTGCACGAATGCGTGCGCGACATGCGGCTGGAATTCGTGCTCACCGCCCACCCCACGGAGGTGGCGCGCCGCACTCTCATCATGAAGTACGACGAGATGTCCGCCTGCCTCGAGCGCCTCGACAACGAGGACCTGCGCCCGGACGAGCGCGAGCGTGAGGTGGGGCGCCTGCGTCAGCTCATCACACAGGCGTGGAACACCGACGAGATCCGTTACGAGCGCCCCACGGCCGTGGACGAGGCGCGCTGGGGCTTCGCCGTTGTGGAAAACAGCCTGTGGCAGGCGCTGCCCGACTTTCTCCGGGAACTGGACGGCGCACTGGTGGAGCAGACCGGGGAAGGGTTGCCCATCGAGGCCAGCCCCATTCGAGTGGCCTCCTGGATGGGTGGTGACCGGGATGGCAACCCCAACGTGACCGCCACCGTGACCCGTGAAGTGCTGTTGCTCAGCCGCTGGATGGCGGCGGATCTGTTCCTGCGTGACCTGCAGGATCTGCGGGCGGAACTTTCCATGTGGGAGGCCTCTCCGGAACTTCAGGAGCGGGTTGGTGGTCACCGGGAACCCTATCGGGCGCTGCTGTCCGAACTGCGCGACCGTCTTCAGGCAACGCGGGACTGGGCCGAGGAAGCCGTTCAGGTCAACGTCGAGCCTTCCCCGGAGGTGATGCTGGATTCCGCCGAACTGATCGAACCGTTGCAGTTGTGCTATGACTCACTGGTGGCCTGCGGTATGGCGTCTGTTGCGCGGGGCCCGCTGCTGGACACCCTCCGTCGCGCCCACTGCTTCGGGCTGGAGCTGATCCGCCTGGATGTACGCCAGGAGGCTTCCCGTCATGCGTCGGCGATTGGTGAGATCGTGGCATGGCTGGATCTGGGGGATTACCAGCAGTGGAGCGAGGCCGAGCGCCAGCAGTTCCTGATCCGGGAACTGGAGAGCCGCCGGCCGCTGGTGCCCCGTAACTGGGCGCCCTCGGACGAAACCAGGGAGGTTCTCGAGACCTGCCGCGTGATCGCCGAACACCCGCCGGAGGCCCTGGGTTCCTACGTGATCTCCATGGCGGCCCAGCCCTCGGACGTGCTCGCCGTCATCCTGCTGCTGCGCGAAGCCGGGATGGAGCACCCCATGCGCATCGTGCCGCTGTTCGAGACCCTGGCGGACCTGGACCATGCACCCGAGGCACTGAAAGCGCTCTTGGAGCTGGACTGGTACCGCGAGTACACCGGGGGCTCCCAGGAAGTCATGATCGGCTACTCTGACTCCTCCAAGGACGCTGGCCAGATGATGGCAGCCTGGGCCCAGTATCAGGCCCAGGAAGCGCTCACACAGGTGGCGTCGGATTACGGAGTGCACCTGACGCTCTTCCACGGTCGGGGCGGTACGGTCGGCCGTGGTGGCGGTCCCGCCAACCGGGCCATTCTCTCCCAGCCACCGGGATCGGTGAACGGCAGCCTGCGGGTGACCGAGCAGGGCGAGATGATCCGGTTCAAGTTCGGCCTCCCGCGTGTGGCCCAGCGCAGCTTCAACCTCTACACCAGTGCCGTGCTCGAGGCGAGCGTGGCACCGGCCTCGGAACCGAAGCCGGAATGGCGCGAGATGATGCATTCGCTCAGCGAAGAGGCGGTCCGTTCCTATCGCGGGCTGGTGCGTGAGACGGATGACTTTGTCACCTACTTCCGGCAGGCCACTCCGGAACAGGAACTGGGCAAGCTGGCGCTGGGCAGCCGGCCGGCGCGACGCAAGCCCACGGGGGGAGTAGAGAGCCTCAGGGCCATCCCCTGGATCTTCGCCTGGACCCAGATGCGCCTGATGCTGCCGGCCTGGTTGGGCAGTGACGCCGCACTCGGGCATGCCCTGGAGAACGGTCAGGAACCCATCCTGAACGAGATGATCCGGGAGTGGCCCTTCTTCCGCACGCACGTCGATATGCTGGAGATGGTGCTGGCCAAGGCGGACCTGCGGATTGTCAGCTATTATGAGCAGAAGCTGGTGGAACCGGGTCTGCGGCCCTTGGGGGAAACCCTGCGCGAGCGCCTGCGAGCCTGTGTCACGCACGTGAACCGACTCAAGGGGCAGGCGGAGCTTTTGACGGAGCAGCCGGACTTCGCCCACTCGATGAAGGTGCGCAACACCTACACGGATCCGCTCCACTACCTTCAGGCGGAGCTGCTTCAGCGGGATCGGGAAGCCGAGGGCCGTGTCCCCGGCAATGTCGAGAAGGCCATGAAGGTGACCATGGCCGGTATTGCCGCGGGCATGCGCAATACCGGTTGACGCGTTGGAGAACGGGGATGAATGAACAGCCTGACATGGACGCGCTGGCGGAGCAGGTGCAGCAGCTTTACCGGTTGCCGCCGATGCCGGCGATTGCGCTTCGGGTCATGCAGATTACCGCGGCGCCCGAGACCACGGCGGCGGAGCTGGCCTCCGTGATTGAGCGCGATCCGAGTCTCGCGGCTCAGGTGCTGCGTTATGCCCGTTCCGCGCTTTTCAACTACCAGGGCGAACTGCACAGCGTGCAGGAGGCGGTGACCCGCGTCCTTGGTTTTGACCGCGTGACGCACCTGGCGGTGGGCATTGCCGCCTCGCGCAGCTTTGAGCTGCCGCGTACCGGGGCCCTGGGCGTCGAGTCATTCTGGCACCATTCGCTCCACTGTGCGCGTCTCTCACTGGCGATTGCCCGCAGCATTCCCCGTGATGCTCCGCATCGCCCGGACCCGGAGCTGGCCTACCTGTGTGGCCTCCTTCATAACCTTGGCCTGCTCCTGATCGGTCACCTTTTCCCCACCGATTTTCAGAACCTTAATGAGGCCCGGGAGGCGGAGCCCGAGGTGCCGCTGGCGGAGCTGGAATCCAGGGTGTTCCGGACGTCCGGGGCGGAAGAGGGGACACCGCTGAGGATCGGGCATGCGAGTGCCGGAGGGCTGCTCCTGCACCTGTGGGAAATGCCGGAGCCGGTGGTGACGGTTGCCGGCATGCATGAGATTCCCGCTTACCAGGGCAGACATGAGCCCTATGTGCATGCCGTACAGCTGGCCAATGAACTGCTCAAACAGCGCGGCATTGGCGATGAGCATACGCCTGCGGACCCCGCAACCCCCGCGCGGGCGCTGGGCCTGAGTCAGCCGGACCTGGAAAAACTCCTGAGCATCATCGATGAGGTGAGCGTCGAGATCGAAGATCTGGCGCGCGGCCTTGCCGCCTGATTTGCCACATTCCGTCTGCCACGTATAATGAGCCCTCGATTTTTTCAAGTGTCTGTCCCTGTCCAGGGGCTGCAAGCCAATGGGAGCAATCAGTATGCGTATCATTCTGCTCGGCCCGCCGGGAGCCGGAAAAGGAACCCAGGCTGCGTACCTCACCGAAGCCTTCGGTATTCCCCAGATCTCCACGGGCGACATGCTCCGTGCCCAGGTGAAGGCTGGAACCGAACTGGGCAAGAAAGCGGAAGAGGTGATGAACGCGGGTCAGCTGGTATCCGATGACCTGATCATCGGCATGCTCAAGGAGCGCATTGCTGAGGACGATTGCAAGAACGGCTACCTGCTGGATGGCGTGCCCCGGACGATTCCCCAGGCGGAATCAATCCAGGAGCAGGGCATCAAGATCGACTACGTGGTTGAGATCTCGGTGGACGATGATGAGATTGTTGAGCGTCTCTCCGGTCGCCGGATCCACGAACCCAGCGGTCGCGTCTATCACGTGACACACATGCCGCCGAAAGAGGACGGCAAGGACGACGAGACCGGCGAGCCCCTGATCCAGCGTGAGGACGACAAGGAAGAGACGGTACGCAAGCGTCTCCAGGTCTATCGTGAAGAGACCGAACCGCTGGTGAAGTTCTACCAGGAGCTGGAAGCAAAGAACCCGGGTAACGCTCCCCACTATGTCCGGATCGAGGGTGTCGGTTCCACCGAATCCATCCGTGACCGGATCATTTCCACTCTGAAGGGCTGAATGCCTGCCATGACCCGGCTGCTCGCTGTGGATACCAGTGCTGGCCGGGGTTCCGTTGCCCTCCTGGACGGGGGCAGCGTGCTCACCGATTACAGCGACGAGGCCCGTTCCCACACCCGCCGGCTGGAACCCATGATCAATGGGCTTCTGGATCAGGCGGGGCTGCGCCTGACGGATCTGAATGCGCTGGCCTATGGCGCCGGCCCCGGCTCGTTCACCGGCCTGAGAGTCACGGCCGGCCTGGTGCAGGGGCTGGCTTTCGGGCTCCAGCTGCCTGTTGTTCCGGTGTCCTCGCTTCGGGCCATGGCCTACGCTGTTCATGACCGCCTTGATGCGCCGGCAACGGTAGCGGTCGCCCGTGATGCCCGTATGGGCGAACTCTACTGGGGTGTTTATCAAGTGACTCCGGAGGGGGGCGTGGAGGTCGTGGTACCGGATTCCCTGGTAGCCCCGGGAGAGCTGGCCCTGCCCACGGATGTCCGGGAGTGCCTGGGAGCCGGAGATGGATGGCTGCTGCGTGACGGTATGCCGGCGGCAGTGCTCGCGCGCGTGACGGAGACCGTGTCGGACGTTATTCCTGAAGCCACGGCGGTTGCCCGTCTCGGCGACATGCAGCTGCAGCGGGGAGAATGGGTTAGGGCAGAGGCTGTTCAGCCGGTTTATCTGCGGGACGATGTGGCCTGGCAGACGGGTGGATAAGCAGGGTGACGCCCGGTGACTATACTGGTGTAGGATAGTAATGACCCGACTCTGACGGACGACTCCCAGCATGATCGGTGGCATTTCCGGAAACACGACGCTGCCGGCCGCACCGGATCCGGCCAGGCGACCTGACAGCCCTGCACGGGAAGCGCCCCGGGCAGAGCCGGTCAGTGACGCCCGCACCGCCAATGAGCAGGACACCGCTGAAAGGCGCGTGCGGCGCGCTGAAGCCATTGGGGAATCCGAAGTCATCCGCCCCCGCCGCAGTCCCGACACCGACAATCTGCCGCTCCGAAACCAGGAGGCGCTCAGTGCCTACGACCGTATTGGCAGTGCTGCCGTTGCCGAGGAGGTGGAGCTGGTCGGCGTGGATATCCGTATCTGATGGATTCCGTGCTCCAGGTAGCTGCGGCCACTGAAGAGTGGCTGCCGGTAGCGGCTGACAAAGCCGAGCGGCTGGGGCTCGAATACCTGCCTGCGCCGGTTGATCGACCCGCGAAACTGGCCACGCCCGCCGTATTGCTGCTGGTTTCCGATGACGGTATCAGTCTTCAGGCCACCGGAAAAAAAGCCCCCGGCCCGGTGCGCGTGGACTGGGTGAACGGGCGCAGTGGCCACCGCCGCCGGCAGGGCGGGGCAGAGCTGCTGGTCAAGGCTATCGGTGTGTCACGGGCGTCGCGCCCGCTGCGGATTCTGGATGCCACGGCTGGACTGGGCGAGGATGCGCTGGTTCTGGCCGGGTTTGACTGTGAACTGCTGTTGTTTGAACGCTCGCCAGTCATGGCGGAACTGCTCGCTGATGGCATGGCCAGGGCTGCACAGGAGCCGGCTCTGTCGGATCGGCTCGCGCGCATGCAGCTGGAGCGCGGTGATGCCACCCGCTGGCTCAGGGCGAATCCTGAAGCCGTGGATGTGGTTTACCTGGATCCGATGTTCCCGGAGAAACGCAACAGTGCGGCGGTGCGCAAGGAAATGCAGTTGGCCCGGAGCGTCGTGGGCGATGACGGGGATGCTGGCCTGCTGCTGGAGACAGGCCTGGCCGCCGCGCGTCACCGCGTGGTGGTCAAGCGACCCCGCCGGGCGGAGCCACTGCCGGGGCCTGAACCTGCGACCTCCGTCGAGGGCCGCAGTAGCCGCTTTGACGTCTACAGCCGTCGGGCCCTTCCGTAACGACCTGTCAGGACTGGCCCGTTTGCGGAATATCCGGGGTTTTGAGGCCCGGCATGGGAACGCTGACATTCGTCACCTGGAGGATCGACTGGCGCAGCTCCGAGCTCAGTACCAGCCGCGCTTCCTCGGCCACTTCCTCAAGCCCCGAACGCCAGGCCAGCCGGCCGTCCTCGTCCGTGGTCAGGATGCCATTGGCCCGCAGGTTGGCGATGAAGTTACGGAACAGGGTCTTGTCGAAGAATTCCGGGGCGCTGAGACCGAACAGCACCGAAACCCGTTCGGCCAGAAGCGTTGACTGCTCCTCCAACTCCTCGGGCGTCAGCGCGTTGGGGCCGAAGCGCCGCAGGATGGCGATGCTCAGGTAATAGCGCTGCAGCGTCTGGATCATGCCGTTGGAAAGCACGCCCAGCCGTACCGCGTCCGCCGAGCCCGGTTCCGGTCGATGCAGCAGGCTGCCCTCGCTGACCAGCAGCCCCTCCTCGACCAGGCGGTCGATCCAGGCGGCCAGCACCTTGTCGATCTCCTCCGTCGACCAGCGCAGGAAGAGTTCGGACTGGATATAGGGATAGATGGCGCGGGCCAGGAATACCAGTCGGTCGCGCTCCAGTGAGCTGTTGTTCTGGAACAGGCTGGCCAGAAGCGCCGGGATGGCGAACAGGTGCTGGACGTTGTTGCGGTAGTACGTCATCAGCACCGCGTGGCGGCCCTCCAGCATGATGATGTCGCCCAGCTTCTGCTTGCGGCGTACGATCAGGCCCATCTCTTCGTTGTAGGCGATCCAGTCCTCGCCGGTGCCCTCCGGGAAGGTCATGCGGTCGCTGTAAGGTTGTTTGTGGAGGAGGTGGCAAAGGTCCTCCATGAGGCGGGCCAGAAGCTGCTCGTCCATGGCCAGGCGGTCGGTTGCCAGCATGACCGTTGCCAGCAGATTGACCGGGTTCAGGGCGGCCGCTTCGTTGATGTGGGTGACCGTGCGCCGCGCCAGGGTGTTGACGACCTCGGGCAGCCATTCCGGGCGGAACTCCTCGTCGTATTCCTCATTGCGCCACTGGGGCCGCTGTTCGTCGAGGACCCCTGCGAGCTCAATGGGTTCGCCGAAGTTCACCGACACCTGGCCAAAGGAGCGCCGGAGATTGCGTACGGAGCTGATCAGCCCGAAAAGCCCCTCCTTTTTCTTCTGTGTGCCCTGGAGTTCGCCCAGGTAGGAGCGGCCTTCCAGGACCTTCTCATAGCCGAAATACACCGGCACAAACACGATGGGCTTGCTGGGGTCGCGCAGGAAGCTGCGCACCGTCATCGACAGCATGCCGGGGCGTGGCTGCAGCGTGCGACCGGTACGGCTGCGGCCGCCTTCCACGAAGTACTCAACGGAGAAACCCCGGGTGAACATAACGTGCATATACTCGTTGAATACGGCGGAGTAGAGCGGGTTGTCGCGGAAACTGCGGCGCATGAAGAAAGCACCACCACGGCGCAGCAGGGGGCCGACGACCGGCATGTTCAGGTTGATGCCGGCGGCGATATGCGGTGGCATCAGGCCGTTCTTGTAGAGCACGAAGGACAGCAGCAGATAATCGATGTGCGAGCGGTGGCAGGGCACATAGACCACGGCGTTGTCCCGGGCCGCCTCCTGGGCGGTCTCGATGTTGTTGATGCGGATGCCATTGTAGATCCGGTTCCAGAGCCAGCCCAGGACCACCTCGAGGAAGCGGATGGTGACCATGGAAAAGTTCGATGCAATCTCGTGGGCGTATTTGAGGGCCCGCTCCTTGGCCCGGGCCTCGGGGATGTCCTCGTGTTCGGCGGTTTCGCGGATGGTTTCCCTGACCGGCTGGCTGTTCACCAGTGCATTGACGAGAGTGCGGCGGTGGGAAAGGTCGGGGCCGATTACCGCCTGTCGGACGCGCCGGAAATGAACCCGTAGAATGCGCGCCAGCTTACGCTGGGCGACGGATTCGCTGCGAGCCTCCGAGGTCGCCTCCTTGAGGGACAGTGGCCGGTTGAACTGCACAAAGAGGTTGCGCCCGTGGATCAGGATGGTGAAGAACTTCTGAAGCGGGCCGGTTACGGACCAGCTGTCCGAAAGCATGATCTTGAGCAGTGATTTTTCCTTATCGGGAGAGCGCCCCCAGAACAGGGACACCGGCACGATCTGGACATCGGTTTCGGCGTTGCATCCCAGTGTCACAAGCTCTTCGAACTGGCTTGTAGGGATCGGTGTCTGACGGAGCCGGCGCAGGTCGCCCCGGCGCTTATAGAGGAAAATGAAGGAGCGCTTGGGGCCGCCGGGAAGGGGCAGGCGCTGTTCGGCCCGAGGCATGTCGGCGCGGCGCAACTCTTCTTCCAGAACCAGACGGCTGGACAGGGAGCTGTACTGGATGACATAGCACACCGGCTTTTCCGGATCGAGGCCCAACTGCTCACGGTCTGCCCCCAACACACGGCTTCGGACCCAGAGGTACATCAGTTTGCGCAACAGGGTCAGGATCAGGTTTCCGGGGCCTTTCATGGACGCCATGCCTACTCCGAGTCTGGTCCGTTATCGAGTGTGCGCCAAGTTTACGCCTCGCGTGGCGGTCGGCAAAGTCCCGTTGCTTGCCGGCATTGCGGGGGCTGATTATAGTGCCGGACATGGATAAGCTTACCACCTTTATTGCCGATCCCTGGGCGGTTGTCGTGCCCGAACGGGAACTCGTGGCACTTTTCGATGAGCGCCTGGATCTGTGTCCCGCTGCCGACGGCGATCTGTTCCGCAATCCTTCGCACTTGCCCGCCAGTGCCGGACCCATGCTGCCGGTCGGCTGCCTTGGGAATGACCGCCTGTTTGCCGCGCGGACCGAAGGCCTGGCGAGTGAGAGCCTGAGGTCACTGTTTCCCGGCATCACCCCCGCGGAGCGCGCCGCCCTGGGAGCGGCGAGGCAACGGCTCCAGTGGGTGCGCGACCACGCGTTCTGCGGCCGTTGCGGTGGCCCCACGGAATGGTACGAGCATGAGTACACCCTGTATTGCGCGCACTGCGACCACCGTCACTACCCCCGTGTGTCGCCCTGCGTGATTGTGGCGGTTCACGACGGCGACTGGCTGTTGCTTGGCCGCAGCCCGCGGCACCCACCGGATCTGTGGACCCTGATCGCCGGCTTCATTGAACCCGGTGAGTCGGCTGAAGGCGCGGTGGCCAGGGAGGTGGCGGAGGAAACCGGTGTCCGGGTGGACGATGTCCGTTATCAGGGGTCTGAAAGCTGGCCCTTTCCCCACCAGCTGATGCTGGGTTACCGGGCACGCTATGCGGGTGGGCCGATCCAGCGCGCCGAGGATGAACTGGTGGCCCTGGAGTGGTTCCATCGGGACGCGCTGCCTCGAGTGCCGGGGGACTGGACCATCGCCGGGCGGCTGATACAGGCATTCGTTGAGGACAGGGGATGATGGCGAGCGCGGCCCCCCGGGTGCTGCTGTTCGACAGCGGGATCGGTGGCCTCAGCATTGCTGCCGCTATCTGGGCCAGACTGCCCGGTGTCGACCTGGTCTATGCGGGGGACAATGCGGGCTTCCCCTACGGGGATCTGTCCGAACACAGCGTTGTGACCCGCTGCTTGGCGCTGGTTGAGGCGGCCCTGGCGCAGCACCCCTGCGACCTGGTCGTGGTGGCCTGCAATACCGCAAGCACTGTGGTTCTGCCGACACTGCGCGCACGCCTGGCGGTGCCGGTTGTCGGGGTTGTGCCCGCGATCAAGCCGGCCGCGGCGCTGAGCCGGACGCGGCGGATCGGTGTTCTGGCGACGCCGGCAACGGTGGATCGGCCCTACCTGTGGTCCCTGATCGACGAATACGCCGCCGACTGCACCATTCTGCGGCTGGGCAGCTCGGAGCTGGTGCGGCTGGCGGAAGCCGGGCTGGCCCGGGAAGAGGGAATCGATGATGAGTCGGTGCGGCGTGTACTGCAGCCCCTGGCGGAGGGCGACCCGGATACGGTGGTGCTTGGTTGTACGCATTTTCCCCTGATCGGTGACACCCTGGCCCGCGTGATGCCCGGTGTTACCCATTGGGTGGATTCCGGGGAGGCTGTTGCCCGTCGGGTGGATCAGTTGCTGGGCGCCGGGGCGGATGAGGAGCCTCGCCATGGGTCTGGCGACTGCCAGTTTCTGTTCACGGCTCAGCCGCCATCGGGGCTTAGTCGATGGTTGGCGGTGAACCAGCCCGGAGGCCTGGAGCGCGAGCCTCAGATCAGCCGGGTCAGCCTGAACACCGCCAGGAACTCGAACATGGGCAGTGCCGGCTTGTGACAGCAGTAGGTCTTGTCCATCTCGCCCCGGAAGCGTGACTTGGTGAACTCCAGCCCCTTGAAGTTGTAGAACCGGTTGCCGTGTTCGTAAACCTTGCGGCAGAGGCTCTTGAGGATGCGGCTCTCCTGGGGCTCAGTATCCGCTGACAGGTGCAGGGGGATCAGCCCCAGGTCCAGGCGGGGGATGCCTTCGGCCTGGAAGGTTGCCATAGCGTGCGCCATGATCGTATAGAAGATGCCCTGCCGGAAGTTGGCGTTGGCCCGGGAGATGTTGGGCACGTAGCTTACGATCTCGTTGCGCTCGTAGATCGGGTCGAAATAGATGAAACCCACGGCCTTGCCATCCTGGTAAGCATAGAAATGGCGTTCATTTTCCCGGTAGGCCATGTCCATTGGGCGGATCAGGAAGCGGATCTCTTTCCGCTTGCACTTGCGGGTCCGGATCCAGGCATCCGAGATTTCCCGGGTGTGGTCGTCACTGAACCGCTCCTGCACCGTAATGCCGGCTTCTTCCGCCCGGTTCATGGCGGTGCGGATGACCTGTTTCTTCTTGCCCTTGAGAGACCACTGGCTCAGGTCGACCCGGGACTCCGCCCCGAACTGGGTGCCGTAGTAGCCGAAACGCCGGGAGAGGATCTCCATGACAGGACGGGATACCTGGACGTAGCACACGTTGGTGACCCGTTGCTCGAACCGTGACAGCAACAGTTCCCGGTGCTCCGGAGCGCACACTGGATCCGAGAGGACGAAGTTGAGCCCCCACTTCTTCATGTAGCCGATATAGCCCACGCCCGGAAGGTCAAAATAGTGCATCTCCGGCTGCAGGGTGGAGAACGACTGTGAGTGGGAGCCGAACTGCTTGAGCAGCGCTACGCGCTCGGAAAAGGTGATAGGGCCTTCCGGGAATTCCCGGAAGCCGTCGAGTACCAGGGTCTGCTGTGACATGGCTGGACTCCTTGTTGTTTTGGTGCTTCCTCAGCCTCGCTTCTCGGCCAGAATCGACCAGTAGCAGTGGATATTCAGCAGGGAGAAGCGTTTTTTCTCACGGATTTCCAGGCCCAGGTTCTCGATGTAGGCCGGGTAGTTGTAGATACCGTGGAAGGCGTTGTCCGTGAACAGCCAGAAAAAGCAGGCCGCGATGTACCAGTAGCCTTTCTTGAACAGGCGGGCCAGAGGGTTGCCGCTGGGAAAGATGAAGTCACCGACCACCAGTTGTGCCTGCGGTTTTCCAAGACTGATCAGGTGGCGCAGGACCTCGAGCATCGTGGGCCGATCGAAGACGTTCAGGAAGAAGTTGGCGACCACCATGTCGTACGCTTCGTGCTCGGTGATATTCATGATGTCATCGTGGACGGTCCGAACCTCAAGGTGCGGCGCCTCGCGGCTGAGCAGGTCCCGGAATTTGCTGAGCATCGTCTCCGAGACGTCGACCACGGTGACGTCGGCACCGAGTTCCGCGGCTCTCAGGGCGTCACGACCGTGGCCGACACCGGCGATCAGGACCCGGTCCCCCGGCGTCACGTTGCCCGGGTGGAGCATGGCCGTCTTACAGTCCTGGATGCTCCTGCCGCTGTAGAGATTGCTCAGGAAATCATAAACGGGGCCGACGATTCTGTATTTATCCTGCATGGTCCGTACTGCCAATCCTGAAAGGGGTTTCGGGGGCCGCTCTGGCCACCGGATTCAGGAACCATGCTATAGAGATCCGGACAGGGTCTCTGTGGAACAGACCGCACTTTCATGTTGCACGAGTTAACGAAAACACTAAAAAAAGCAACGTGAATCAAATATTTGTTAAGATCGTAGGACAGTCAACAATAGATTTTTGATCGTTTCGGCATTATTCGTTGTGGAAAACGACCCGGGCCGTGGAGGGTCAGACTACGTTGTAGTAGACCGGTTGCGGGGCTGTTTCTGAAAGGGAGAGTTTGTCCCGGGGCTGCGCCGCGCTGAAGTAATGGCCCTGGACGCTGTCGCAGCCCAGCTCACGCAGGTAGGTCAGCTGGTCGTGGGTCTCCACGCCCTCGGCGATGATGTCGAGCTGGAGTCCACGGGCCATGGCGGTAATGGCATTCACGATGCAGGCGCCTTCCTCGCCATGGCGGATGCCACGGACAAAGCTCTGGTCCACCTTGAGGGTGTGGATCGGGAGCCGGTGGAGGTAATTGAGCGACGAGTAGCCGGTTCCGAAATCATCGATGGCAACCCGGACGCCGTAGCTCGAGAGCTGATCCAGCTTCTGGCTGATCCGTTCCAGATCGCTGATGATCATGTTCTCGGTGATCTCGATTTCGAGGCGCTCAGGAGGCAGGCCGTAATGCTCCAGCTTCTGGAGCAGCAGGTCCACGAAACGGGGATGCTCGACCTGCATGGGTGAAAAGTTCACCGACAGCCGGACGTCCTCGTCTGCCTGGTTGAGCCAGGGGCCCATCTCCCGGCAGGCCGCGGCCAGGACCCACTCGCTGAGGTCGCCGATCAGGCGCGTTTCCTCGGCCAGTGGCAGGAATTCGCCCGGGGTCAGCAGCCCACGGGTGGGATGCTGCCAGCGCACCAGCGCCTCAAGCCCCCGGCACAGTCCGGTGCGCAGGCAGATCTGGGGCTGGTAGAACACCCGCAGCTCGCCCGCCTGGAGGGCACGGCGGAGGTCGCGCTCCATGCCCAGCCGGTGGGTGGTGTTCACGTTCATGGACTCGCTGTAGAACTGGTAACCGTCCTTGCCACGGCCCTTGACGTGGTACATGGCCACGTCCGCCTGCTGGATCAGCTCCTCGAGCTTGCGGCCGGAATCCGGGTACATGGCAATGCCGATGCTGACGCCCACGTAGACTTCGTGTTCGCCCAGTTTGAAAGGGCTCTTGAGGGCCTCCATCAGTTTGCGGGCGATGGTGCGCGCGTCCTCCACATGCCGTATTTCCGGCAAAAGCAGTGTGAACTCGTCACCCCCGAAGCGCGAGAGTGTGTCCCCCTGGCGCAGGCAGCCCTCAAGCCGCTGGGTGACCGCCTGGAGCAGCCGGTCGCCCATGGCGTGACCGAGACTGTCATTGATCACCTTGAAGCGGTCCAGGTCGATGAACATGACCGCCAGTTTCTGGTTGTTGCGCTCGGCCTGGGAGATGCTCAGGCCGAGCCGGTCCTTGAACAGGGCGCGGTTGGGCAGCCGGGTCAGCAGATCGTGATAGGCCTGGAAGTTGATGAAGGCTTCCGCTTCCTTGCGTTCGGTGATGTCCCGGGCCGTGCCGTAGATTTCCCGGACGGGCTCACCGGATGCCGTCTGCTCTTCCTCCACCGGGAAAGCGGTGATCTCGAAATGCCGGTTGCCGCGGGCGCTGCCCCGGGACTTGAGCTTGAGTTCAATTGTCCTGGGGTTGTCGGCATTGATTGTTGGGTCCCGGAACGCCCAGTCCACTCGGCCCACATCCTGCTCCTCGATCAGGTGTCGGATGTGGCGGCCCTCCAGGTCCTCCGGGCGGTACCCGAGCAGGGATTCCACTTTGCTGTTGAGGAACCGGAAACGGCCGTGGCGATCGAGCATGAACACGATGTCCGGGGAACTGTTCACGATGTACCGGTGCAGCTGTTCGGACTGTCTGAGACGGTTCCGGGCATCCTCATGACACTGTTCCAGGTGGCGGGTCTCGAGCACGCTCTCGATGGTGGCTGCCAGCTCTTCGGCGTCGTAGGGTTTGCGCAGGTAGTCGTAGGCACCGCGCCGCAGGGCCCGGCTGATGGCATTAAAGGAGGTATCGCCGCTGATGACCACCACTGCGGTGTTGATGCAGCGACGGTCGAGGAACGCCATCACGTCGTGGCCGCTGATGTCGGGCAGGCGCAGGTCCAGCAGCACCAACTCGTAGTGGCCGGTGCCCAGTTTGCGGCACGCCTCGCTGCCGTTGGCGGCTGTATCCGGGTGGTAACCGTGTTGATCCAGAAGGTTCTGGATGCTGCTGCACACCGCCTCGTCGTCGTCGACGATCAGAAGTGGCGTGCCGTCGGTTTTACCCCTGTTATCGTTATTATCTGGATCCATGACGGAAACCGGTCGGATCGGATTCAGGGTTAAAGTCTAGACGTTTCCAGGCCGTTCTGTGGCCCGCTGAACGCGAAACTTTGAACCCAGTCTCACTTTTTCTGAGTCGAAGCCTAGTTTATTTCTCCAGCAAATGAAAGGTTTGTTGCTTTATGTTCAGTCATCACTGCAAAAGCCAGCCTGAATTGTATGGTTTCGCCAGGGGGGAATCAGGAGCAGGGACTGTCCCGAGTTGTTCAGGCCGCGTACAATAGCCGGGATGCGGTTGGCAGTATCTGCGGTGCCCGGATGAATGAAAACAACAAAAGCTCCAGCGCAGTTGACCGCCCGGAATCCGGTTCTCCGGTGCCGCTCACGCTCGCGGTAACCGGGGGCAAGGGAGGGGTCGGCAAGACCCAGGTCGCGCTGAACCTGGCCCTTGTGCTTGCGCGCCAGGGGTATCGGACCCTCCTTCTCGACGGCGACGTGGATCTTGCCAATGTCAACGTGATGCTCGGGGTCTATCCCGGCATGACGCTTGAGCATGTGGTGCTGGGAGAGCGGACACTTGATGAGGTCCTGCTTCCGGTCACCGGCAACCTCGATCTGCTGCCCGGTGCCTCCGGTGTCCCGGGGTGCCTGGATCTGGACAGTGCCCGGCGCGAGGAGTTCCTGGAACAGCTCCGGCACCTGGAGCAGGGTTATGACCGGGTCATCATCGATACCGCCGCCGGGCTCAGCAGCCCCGCTCTGCACATGGTGGCGGCCTCCCACCTGGCGGCGCTGGTCATCACCCCCGACCCCACCTCCCTGACCGACGCCTTTTCCCTGGTCAAGGTGCTGCATCGCAAGGGCTACCGGCGTACGCCCAGTGTCATCGTCAACATGGCCCGCGGGGCTACCGAGGCGCAGACTGTCTATCGTCGTTTCTCTGCAGCTGTCTCCCGCTACATCGGTGTCCAGCTCCACTACCTGGGTGCCGTCTGGCGGGATGAAACCATTGCCCAGTCCATCAGTACCCAGCGCCCTGTCGGCATGATGGCGGAGGACGATCCGTCCTGCCGTCAGTTCTGGACCCTTGCAGACATGCTTGCCGTGCGCTGGTCCCAGGGAGTAGCGCCGGCCAACGGATTCGCCCGTTACTGGGGGCGGCTGGTGCGCCGTCGCCATCAGCGCCGTGGCCAGCGTCAGGATGCCGTTCCAGCCGAGCCCACAAGTACCCGTGACTGGCTGGCCGCCCTGTCACAGCGCCTGGAGGCGGCGCGCGGTGATCCGCTGGCGCAGTATCGTCTGACCACGGGGGTTCTTGAGATCCTCGGAGAGCGCGTTGACGAGGATATGCTGGAGGCGCTTCAGACAGGCCTCGCCGCCATGAACTGGGAAGAGGCACCGGTGACTGTCAGGCGCGCCGCTGCCGAGCACTTCCGGCAACTGGCGCGCGTGGTGACACCTCCGGAAGGGACCCGCCCCGAGGAAGCCAGGGCGCTGAGCGCTGGCGGCGATTCTGCGGCCGACAACGCTAGGGAATTACCCGTATGGACGCCAGACCCGGGCTGATCCGGGTGGGTTTCCGGGAACCGGATCACGTTCCTGGGGCATGATCAGATCCTGATCAATGTTACACTCTGTAAGCCAGATCAACCCGATGCCCATCCACGTCCAGGAGGTTACCCATGGAATCCGAGCAGCAGAGTGCAGAGGGAACGGAATCGAACGTACTTCGCGAGCTTCAGGGGAAACGGGTACTGCTCACCGGAGTGACCGGGTTTGTCGGCAAGGTGGTCCTGGAAAAGCTGATCCGGACAGTGCCGGATATCGGCGGCATCAGCGTGCTGATCCGCGGGAACCGGCGCCATGCGACGGCGGCCGAGCGCTTTGCCAACGAGGTGGCCACGGCCTCGGTGTTCGACCGACTCCGGGTGGACGATCCCGAGCATCTCGACGACTTTCTGGATAACCGGGTCCAGTGTGTGACCGGTGAGATCACCGAACCCTTCTTCGGCATGACCCAGGGTCGATTCCGTGAACTGGCTGCCGAAACGGATGCGGTCATCAACGTAGCCGCCAGCGTGGACTTCCGGGAGCCGCTGGACAGGGCACTTTCCATTAACGCGCTGAGCCTGCGCAACATCACCGAGTTTATCCAGGAAGCGGGCGACGTTCCGCTTGTGCAGATCTCCACCTGCTACGTCAACGGGTTCAATCGCGGGCATCGGCATGAGGAGCTGGTGACGCCGGCGGGCCGCGGGATTGCCCGGGATACCGACGGCACCTGCCAGGTTGAGGACCTGATCCTGACCCTCCAGGACCGGATTGCGGACCTGCGCAGCCGTTACAGCGGCAAGAAACTGGAAGAAGCGCTGGTCAACCTGGGAATCCGTGAGGCCAACCGTCTGGGCTGGAACGACACCTATACGCTGACCAAGTGGATCGGGGAGCAGCTTCTGGCGCGCAGCCTGCGCGGTGGATCTGTGACCATCCTGCGCCCGTCAATCGTTGAAAGCACCCTGGAGGAGCCGGTTCGCGGCTGGGTCGAGGGTGTGAAGGTTGCCGACGCCGTGATCATGGCCTATGCCCGTGGCAACGTGATGTTCTTCCCCGGGCGCCGCCGTGGGGTTATTGATGTTATCCCGTCGGACCTGGTAGCCAACAGCATCATCCTGTCCCTGGCCGAGCAGTCACAGTCACCCGGGCGGCTGAGGATCTACCAGTGCTGCAGTGGTTCCTCCAACCCGCTGCGCCTGGACGAGTTCATCGGTCATGTCATGACCGAGGCCAGGGAAAACCACCAGGCCTACGATCACCTGTTCTACCAGAAGCCCCAGCTGCCGTTCGTGGCCGTCAATCGCCGGGTGTTCAACACGGTCAGCTGGGGGGCGAGCATTCCGGTCAACGCGGTCCGTCGGGGGCTGCGCTGGCTGGGGCGTGATGCCGAGCTCAAGACAGTGGAGCACTTCCAGACCACCATGAAGCTGGCCACCACCTTCGGCTTCTACTCCTGCCCGGACTATACCTTCCACAACGACCGTCTTCTCGAGATGGCGCAGCGGATGGGGGATGCGGACCGCCGGCTCTTCCCCGTGGATGCGCGCCGTATCAACTGGCGCCAGTACATCCGTAATGTGCACCTGACGGGGCTCAACGATTACGCCCTCAAGGAACGCAAGCTCTACCGGATGAAGAATCGCCGGAGCCGTCAGCGCGTCGCCTGAGTGTGGATTGCTGGTGGTCAGAGCCCGTGAGCTGTCATACAGTCATGGGGTAGGCCACCCTCACTGAAGGAGACACGCCATGGCTGCAGAAAGCGTCTATCCCATCAAGGATTCCATGAAGAATGCCCTCGTGGACCAGGCGCAGTACGAGGCGATGTATCGGGAGTCCATCGAGGACCCCGAAGGCTTCTGGGGTAAACACGGTAAGCGCATTGACTGGATGCGCCCCTACACGAAGGTCAAGAACACGTCTTTCGAGCGGGGAAAGGTTGATATCCGCTGGTTTGAGGACGGAACCCTCAATGCCTCGGTCAACTGCCTGGACCGCCATCTGGATCAGCATGGCGACGACACTGCCATCATCTTCGAAGGTGATGAGCCCAACGTCTCCCGCCATGTCAGCTATCGCGAACTGCACGAAAAGACCTGCCGCTTCGCCAATGTCCTGAAAGGCCTGGGCGTGAAGAAGGGCGATGTGGTCACGCTCTACATGCCCATGGTGGTGGAAACCGCCGTGGCCATGCTCGCCTGTGCCCGGATTGGCGCAATCCACTCGGTCGTCTTCGGTGGCTTTTCGCCGGAGGCACTGGCCGCGCGGATCGAGAACGGTCACTCGAAGTTCGTGATCACGGCGGATGAGGGCGTACGGGGTGCCAAGAAGATCCCGCTGAAGAACAACGTGGATCAGGCGCTGGAGGATCCGGCCGTCAGCTTTGTCGAGAAAGTGGTGGTGTTGCGCTATACCGGCGCGGACATCCAGTGGAACGATAAGCGTGACGTGGACTTCAACGGCCTGATGGCAGAGGCCGAGCCCTGGTGTGAGCCTGAGGAGATGAATGCGGAGGATCCGCTGTTCATGCTTTACACCTCCGGCTCCACTGGTGCGCCCAAGGGGGTGCTGCATACCACCGGCGGCTACATGGTCTACGCCAGTATGACCCATGAGTACGTCTTCGATTACCGCCAGGGTGAGGTGTTCTGGTGCACCGCCGACTTCGGCTGGATCACCGGCCACAGCTACATTCTCTACGGCCCGCTCGCTAATGGTGCTACCACCCTGGTGTTTGAGGGTGTACCCAGCTACCCGGACGCCTCCCGGATCGGGCAGATCGTGGACAAGCACAATGTCAGCACCCTCTATACCGCGCCTACGGCCATCCGCGCGCTCATGGCGGGCGGCGACCATGTGATGGACGGCACCTCCCGTGAAAGCCTGCGGGTACTCGGCAGCGTGGGCGAGCCCATCAACCCGCAGGCCTGGGAGTGGTTCTATCGGGTGATCGGCAACGAGCAGGCGCCAATCGTGGACACCTGGTGGCAGACCGAGACCGGCGGCATCATGATCTCGCCGCTGCCCGGGGCCATGGATCTCAAACCCGGGTCCGCCACCAGACCCTTCTTCGGTATCCAGCCGGCGCTCTTCGACAGCGAGGGCAATGAGCTTGATGGAGCCACCGGCGGCAACCTGGTGATCAAGGACAGCTGGCCCGGCCAGATGCGTACCGTCTTTGGCGACCATGAGCGCTTCATGAAGACCTACTTCAGCACCTATGACGGCGTCTACTTCACCGGTGACGGGGCTAAACGCGACGAGGACGGCGATTACTGGATCACCGGCAGGGTGGACGACGTGCTCAACGTCTCCGGCCACCGCCTGGGCACCGCCGAGGTGGAGAGCGCCCTGGTGGCCCACGAGAAGGTCGCGGAAGCTGCTGTGGTGGGCTATCCCCATGACGTGAAGGGCGAGGGCATCTACGTCTACGTGACCCTCATGAGCGGGGAAGAGCCCACGGACGCCCTGCGCAATGAATTGGTGCAGTGGGTACGCCAGCGCATCGGGCCCCTGGCTTCACCGGACGTGATCCAGTGGGCACCAGGGCTGCCCAAGACCCGCTCGGGTAAGATCATGCGCCGCATCCTGCGCAAGATCGCCTCCAACGAGACGGAGAACCTGGGCGATACGTCGACACTGGCGGACCCGGGCGTGGTCGATGAGCTGATTGAGCATCGGGCGTTCCGGTGAACGGCTAAGTCAGCCGCTTTTGATGTAGGCGCGCCAGCCACCGTAGTCGGTGATGTCGAGCGCGCCTCCCAGCCCGGCTTTCTCGCAGATGAAGCCCTTGACCCAGGCACCGCTGGCCAGCTGCACGCTACCGATGCCCAGTGGCGGCGGGATGAGCGCGACGAAGTCACCGAAGCGTGCCAGGGGCATGCGCCAGACCTCCACCGGAATCGGTGCACCCTGCGGTTCCCGACTCAGACCCGGCTTTGGGGGCGTTGTGCCCGAGAGGGCATAAAGCCGGTAATCGGGCGACGTTGTTGTCTCCTCGATGAGCGTGGCCTGTCTATCAGTGAGTTGGTGGTTCAGCGGCATGCCGGTCAGGTGAGCCCCTACCACGGCCACATCCACGGTCCGTGACGGTGTTGCGGGCGCGGTCTCACTGGATCGGCTGACCCCGGTGGCGCCGAGCGGCGTGGGCTGTGCGTTCAGGAAGTCGGCTGCCCGCGCCTGCAGGTGGGCTTCCTTCCAGGCACCGCTGATCAGTGTTACGCCAAAGGGGATCCCATCGTCGCGAAAACCGGCGGGTATCGACAGGGCACTCATGTCGCCAAGGTTTACGAAATTGGTATAGGTCCCCATGCGGCTGTTGAGACGGATCGGATCTGCTTCGACCGCTTCAATGGTAGGCGCGATCGGAGCTGTTGGAACCAGAAGGCCATCGATTCCGGCCAGTTGATCGTCAATGGCGGAGCGCAGCTCTGCCAGCCGATAGATACCCTCGAACGCATCGACGGCTGAATGGTTGGTTGCTTTTGCGATGATGTCGTGAACCACCGGGTTCATGGAGGCATGATGGGTTTCCATGAAGGAGCCGACGGCTGCGTAACGCTCGGCCACCCAGGGGCCCTCGTAGAGCAGGGCCGCCATGGCCTGGAGTTGCGTAAAATCCAGTGGTACCAGCTCTGTATCCTGTTGCCGCCAGCGCGCCAGCGCGGCCTCCCAAGCTCTCTGCTGAAGGGTATCCTCAAACCAGGGCGGGTCAGCCGGTATGGCCAGCCGCTTCAGTGGGGTGTCCTGGCGAAAGGCACATTCCCCCGGTTCCGCACAGGCAGGACGTGGACGGCTGAAAGAATCCCCCGTGTCCACCGCCTCCAGCAGAGCGCGTACGGTTTCCGCATCCGACAGGGTGTGGGCGAAGACGGAGACGCAGTCCAGGCTCCTGCAGGCGGGAACCACACCTTTAATACTGATGGCGCCACGCGTGGGCTTAAGACCAATGATGTTATTGAGGCCCGCTGGAACGCGGCCGGAGCCGGCGGTATCCGTACCCAGGGCAATGGGGATGAGGCCACGGGCGACCACCGACGCGGATCCGGAGCTGGAGCCGCCGCCGATGAAGCGCTCGTCGAAACTGTTCGGAACAGCACCATAAGGCGATCGGGTTCCAACAAGGCCGGTCGCGAACTGATCCAGGTTGGTCTTGCCGATGATGATGGCTCCGGCTGCCTTAAGGGCTGAAACGGCCTCCGCATCCTGCTCCGGCCAGTAGCTGAAATCCGGGCAGGCAGCGGTGGTCGCGAAGCCGGTTGCGTCAATGTTGTCCTTGATCGCAACGGGGACTCCGTAAAGGGGTGCATCGGGATCCGCACAGCGGAGCTGGGTCAGGAGCTGCTTTTCGCTGGCCAGTTGTATCCAGGCGGGATCATCCTGGCTCAGTTGCTGGCGCAGCGTGGTAAGCAGTTCGGCAGCACCGATGGTGGCCTGGGATTGTCGCCAGTCGGTAATGGTCGGTCCGGATCGCGGTGCCATGAATTGTCCTGTGGGTGAATGGAGTCGATTGTGTATGGGCGCCTGCAGCAATGCCCGTGCCATCGTGCTCTGACCTTATGGTGCCTTTGGTGGTGGTTCGAGAAGGCAAGGTGGCGATCCAATGCACCGATTCAGGGATCAGAGAAAAATTGTGATCACTTCTGGTGCATGCAGGAGCGCCGCGGAACACAATGAGCCCTGGTGGGACTGAAATTTCGCTGATTGATTCACCTCAGTCGGGTATGCTGGAAGTCCATATCAAGGATGCAGGGAGGACATCCATGCTCAAGCGTGCCGTTGCCATACGCCATGTGGCGTTCGAGGACCTGGGGCTGCTGGAGAATGCGCTGCTGCGCAGCGGCTACAAGGTGTCCTATCGCGAGGCGGGTATCGACGACCTCGCGGTCATCGACCAGGAGAAACCGGACCTGCTGGTGGTGCTGGGAGCCCCCATTTCTGTCAACGATACCAGAGACTACCCCTTCGTCGCGGATGAGCTTGACCTGATTCGGCGCCTGTCAGAGCGTGGCGTCGCGGTGCTGGGAATATGCCTGGGCGCGCAGCTGATTGCCCGCGCCCTCGGCGCCGGGGTGGAGGCGATGCCGGAAAAGGAAATCGGCTTCTCGCCGCTCGAGCTGACCGGAGCCGGCAAGGGCTCGGTGCTGGCGCCACTGGAAGGCATACCGGTACTGCACTGGCATGGAGAGGCGTGTGGTTCCGTGCCGGGCGCAGCGTCCCTTGCCGCAACCTCAGTATGCGTCAACCAGGCCTTCCAGCCTGCCCCACACATTCTGGGGTTGCAGTTCCACCTGGAGGTGCCACTGAAGCGGTTTGAGCGCTGGCTGATCGGCCATTGCTCGGAACTGGGTGCGGCAGGACTCTCTGTGCCGGAGCTCAGGAGGAGCGCAGCAGAGTGCCTGCCCGTGCTTGAGCCGGTTGCCAAGGACGTTTTCCGGCGGTGGCTGGCGCAGCTGGATGGTGGTGGTTGATCAGTTCTTCTGCCGCTGCAGCCACTGATCCAGGCAGTTGCCGAACGCCTGCTTCTCGCGTTGCCCAAGGGGGGGCGGACCGCCGCTCTGGATGCCACTGGCGCGCATGGTGTCCATGAAGTCGCGCATGTTCAGGCGGCTGCGAATGCTGTCGCGGGTATAGAGCTCCCCCCTTGGGTTCAGGGCTTGCGCGCCTTTTTCCATGGCTTCCGCCGCCAGGGGAATGTCGGCCGTGATCAGAAGGTCACCAGCCTCAATCTGACGCACGATCTCGTTGTCTGCCTCGTCGTAGCCAGAGCGTACCTGCATGTGCTCGATGCTTGGCAATGAGGGCGCCGGAATCGGTTGGTTGGCCACCAGGACCAGCCTTATGCCGGTACGCTTGACCGCGCGGTAGAGAATATCCCGTATAGGGACAGGGCAGGCGTCGGCATCCACCCAGATTGTCATACCGCCATCTCCTTTGCTTGCCTGACTGCTGTCGGCGCCCGGGCAGCCAGCATGACACAGCCCGCCGAGCAGACTGCCATGATAAGCACGATGGTCACCAGCGAGCCACCGCCGATAGCCGCTGAACCGGCGCTGATCAACCCTGCCACGGTGAACTGGGAAGCCCCCAGTAATGCGGATGCGGTGCCGCCGAGTTTGGGGAAGAACTCGAGCGCATTGGCCATGTTGTTGGGCACCAGGGCGCCCATGCAGCCGGTGGCTATGATGATGCAGGCGGCCACCGCCCAATAGGGCGCCTCAGCAAGGGCGCAGACGACGAGGGCTGCGACAGCGGTTGCCTGTATGAAGACGTAGATGCGCAACAGGATCACGGACTCGAAATGCAGCAACAGCCGGCGGTTAAGCAGATTGAACACAGCCATGGCCCCAATGTTGGCGGCGAAAAGCGCCGAGAACAGGGTGCTGGAGAGCCCGAACCATTCCTGGTAGATGAAGGACGCATTAGTGATGAACACCAGCATGGCGCTGAACGCCAGCGCCTGAAGTGCTACAAAGCGCATGGTGGCGGGATGCTTAAGCACCAGCAGGTAGTTGGTCGCCAGAGTGTGCACGGGCGTTCTGTCCCGCTCCCGTGGTGTCAGCCGCCGGAAGAGTGCGAAGTGCAGAAGAAGCGCGAGCAGCGCAGCATAGCAGGCGAGCATGACGAAGATCATGGGCCAGCCACTGACCTTGAGCAGCAGCGTTCCGATGGAGGGCGCCGCGGCGGGGGCGATGAACATGATCAACCCAATGAGCCCGAACATGCGTGCCGAATCCGCGCCATCCGCCTGGTCGCGGACCAGCGCCGGCACCGATACCGCGCACAGCGCCCCACCGATACCCTGGCTGGCACGCCAGGCGAGCATTCCAGCAAGAGACTCCGCCTGGGAAACCATCAGGGCGGAGCCCGCGAATATGGCCAGTCCGCTGAACAGGATCTTCTGCCGGCCGTAGCGGTCCGACAGTGGACCGCCAATCAGTTGGGCCAGACCCAGGGTTGCCACGTACGCACTCAGGGTCAGCCCCACGTCGGCGTTGGCGGTACCAAGATCCTGGGCAATGCGTGGAAACGCGGGCAGGTAGGCATCCAACGCCAGCGGGCCAAGGGCCACCGTCATCCCCAGCAGGATGGCCAGTTGCAGGTGCGGCATGCAAAGGGTCTCCGGATGAAAAAGCCGCCATTCTAGCACCGTTGCCGGCGGCATGCTTAGGGAGCTAAGTAAGTACAGGTGCGGAGTTCAGCCAAGTGTCATGGGGTTGAGCTGCCAGACACTGTAGTTGAGCGCCACGGCCAGGCTGACCCAGAGCAGGTAGGGCACCAGCATGAGCGCGGCAATCCGGCTTACGCGCTGGAAGCTGACCAGGGTGGCCAGGATCAGCAGCCACAGCAGCAGGACGGTCGCGAAGGATTCCGCCCCCAGATGCCAGACGAAGAAGAGCCAACTCCAGAGCGCATTGGGCACAAGCTGGACCAGGAACAACGTCAGCGCCATTGGCGCCCCGTGCAAACCGGCGCGACGCCAGACGAGCCAGGCGGCGATGGCCATGAGGGTGTAGAGTGTGGTCCAGGCCGGACCGAACCAAGAGGCGGGTGGTGCCCAGGCGGGCTGCGTCAGTGACTGATAGAAGCCGCTCGCGTTGATCGAGGCGACAGCTCCCAGGGCCGCAACGGCGAGCAGGAGGGCGAACCAGCCCGCCAGGCCCGCAATCTGTTTGCCCACGGAAATACGCGACATAGACAATTCCCGAATCCTGATCAGTAGACAGTTGCCGTCAGTCCTATACGCTGGTGAGCGTCCTGACGCTCAACATCAACGAGGAGATCATGCATGTTCCATCATGAGGTTGAACCCCGCTTTAACGACACGGATGCGCTGGGTCACATCAGCAATACGGCCTTTCCGGTGTGGTTTGAGCAGGCACGGATGCCGATTTTCCGGATCTTTCACCCCTCGCTGGACGTCAGAAACTGGCCATTGATCATCGCGCGGCTGGAGATTGATCTCAAGGCCCAGAGTTACTGGGCGACGCCGGTTGATATTCGGACCTACATCGGAAAAGTCGGGAATTCGTCGTTTCATGTGGTTCAGGAAGCCTGGCAGGCTGGCACTGAGGTGGCCCGGGGTGTGGCGGTGCTGATCCACTTTGACTATGAAACCGAAACCGCGCTGCCCATTCCCGACGATATCCGGCAAACGCTGAATGAGCACCTCGTGGAGGCTTGATGGATAATCTGTTGTCATCCCTGCCGGAGACGCTCGATGACGAGGTGTTCGAGTCCATTATTGAGGCGAGTCATGTTCGTATCGAGCGCATTGTCTCAAGAGGCCATACCTCACCGGACCAGGGCTGGTACGACCAGGATGAGCATGAGTGGGTTGTGGTGCTGGAAGGCGCTGGAACCGTGCTGTTTGAACAGGGCAGTTCCATCCATCTCGGGAAAGGGGATCATCTCACGATTCCGGCTCACGCCAGACACCGGGTCAGCTGGACTGACCCGGAGCGTGTCACCGTCTGGTTGGCGGTGTTCTATCGCTGACGTGGAGACCGGGTGACGGCTCAGGAACCGATGACCATCACCGCCTGTCCGGCATCAATCTGCTGCCCCTCGTCCCGGGCGATGTGCACCACCTTACCGGCCTCGGGTGAGGTGACCTCGATCTCCATTTTCATGGACTCCAGGATCGCTACTGGCTGACCTTCCTTTACGGTGTCGCCCTCGCTGACCAGCAGCTGCCAGATATTGCC